>NZ_CP136684.1:2550714-2878571 GCF_032921865.1 Thalassospira lucentensis | reverse complement strand
AAAGACCAAATCCTGCTGGATCCGGCGCGTACCGCCCTTGTCATGATCGACCTACAAAACGGCATTCTGGCCCAGTCCCTGCATCCGCGAAGCGGTGATGTGGTGCTTGAAAATGCCCGCAACCTGATCGCCAAATTCCGTTCGGCCA
Organism: Thalassospira lucentensis; assembly: GCF_032921865.1. Lineage (NCBI taxonomy): Bacteria > Pseudomonadati > Pseudomonadota > Alphaproteobacteria > Rhodospirillales > Thalassospiraceae > Thalassospira > Thalassospira lucentensis. The sequence continues at coordinate 2,878,423 of NZ_CP136684.1, read as the reverse complement.
ACACCCCCATCGTTCTGGTCCGCGTTTACTGGTCTTCTGACATGGCCGATGCCCCGCACCAGATGGTCGATCTGCCATCCGTCCCGGCGAAATGCCCGCCCGAAGATTGGGGCACCCTTGTGGATGACTTGATACAACCCGGCGATATTGTCATTACCAAACATCAATGGGGCGCGTTTTACGGTACCGATCTTGATCTGCAGCTTCGCCGTCGCGGGATTGAAACCATCGTCCTTGGCGGTGTCGTCACCAATTTCGGCGTGGAATCCACCGCCCGGTCGGCGTGGGAACACGGCTATAACATCGTGATTGCCGAGGATACCACCGCCACCAAATCGGTCGAAATGCACCAGTTTTCAATCACCGAAATCCTGCCGCGCATTGCGCGTGTCCGCCAATCAGCCGAACTGACCTTTACCACCCCATAACCCTGCCGCCCCAAACAAAGGCTTTCCCGTGCCAGATACCTCGCCCCATGCGCCCCACGCACCCAAGTCCCCCAAACCCAACTCGCCCCCTGATCGGGAAAAGCTCGGCAAAATGCCACATCTTATGCAATGGGGATTGCTGATTGGTGTTTCGCTTGTGCTGTCCGTGATCCTGCATGATGCGGATATCCCGGCCGCCCTTTTGCTCGGCCCGATGATTGTCGGCATTGTCATGGGTACCAATGGCGCCACCATCGCCATGCCAAAGCCGATCTATCTTGGCGCGCAATCGGTGCTTGGCTGCATGGTCGGCGGGTCAATGACCGCTGGGATCATCACATCTTTCATGCATGACTGGCCGCTGGTTCTGGGTGTTACGGCACTGACATTGATCGCCAGCAGCTTTTTGGGCTGGATATTGTGCATCAAGCAGGTCCTGCCGGGAACGGCAGGCATCTGGGGATCATCGCCGGGTGCCGCATCCGCCATGGTCATCATGGCAGAGGCCTTTGGCGCCGACGCCAGGCTTGTGGCCTTCATGCAATATGTCCGGGTGGTGATTGTGGTTGCCGTGGCATCAAGTGTTGCCAATTTCTGGGTCGATCCGGCATTGGCGGCGGCCCATCCGCATCAATGGTTTAGCCCGTTTGATATCGGCGATTTTGGTATCACAGTGGCAATCGCCGTCATCCTGTGCATTGTCGGGGCAAAGTCACGTTTGCCATCGGGGCCGCTTCTGGTGCCGATGATCGTCGTCATGGTGTTAAGCATCACCGGTATGGTCGATATCGTCCTGCCTGAATGGTTTCTTGGCCTGACCTATGCCGTGATCGGTTGGATGATCGGGTTGAAATTCACGCCTTCGGTTTTGCGTCACGCAGCCTATGCCCTGCCGAAAATCCTGATTTCGATTTTCGTTCTGATCGGTTTTTGTGCCGGGATTTCGGTATTGCTGGTGATTTTCATGGATGTTGATCCACTGACCGCCTATCTGGCCACCAGCCCCGGTGGGCTTGACTCGGTTGCCATCATCGCGGCCAGCACCAATGTCGACCTGTCCTTTATCCTGGTGCTACAGGCAACGCGCTTTTTCATGGTGCTATTGTTTGGTCCACCATTGGCACGCATGGTGGCAAAGCGCACGTCGAAATTCCCCGACAGGATAGTCTAACCCTCACATCGCAAGGATCTGACCAACAAAGCCCTCCACCCGGTGGCTGAGTTCCGATCCTTGCGTTTCAAGGTTCCGCGCTGCATCGGAAAGTTCGCCCGCGACCTGCCCGTTATGGGAAATTGCTTCTGCAATATCGGAAACACTGGCACCCACCACACGCGCCTGTTTCAACGCATCAAGCGCATCCCCTGCAACGGTGCGACAAATTTCAACCTGCCCACCAGTTTGATCCGCGGTGATTTCGGCACGCGCCTGCAAGTAGCCCATCGCATCGGAAATCCGGTCGATATCCCCACCGGCCTTTGAAATCGCCCCGGTGACACCATCCATCCATTGGGCGATTTCGGCAGTTGCGGCTTCGGATTGCCCAGCCAACGCCTTGACTTCCTTGGCAACGATGGCAAAGCCCCTTCCAGCCTCGCCAACACGTGCCGCCTCGATCGAGGCATTCAGCCCCAGCAATTTGATCTGGCTGGCGATGGCCGAAATCGTCGCCAGCATCTTGCCCGCATCGGCTGCACGCGCCTGCAATTTGGCAAGTTCATCGCGCATCTCACGTGCCTGCGCCCCCAATGCACGGGTGGTTTCCACATTCGTCCCGGCATCATCGCCAATCGTGGTCAACGCCACCTGAAGCGCATCCATTTGCCCGGCGACATTTTCAACCCGGGAAAGGGCGGCATCGGCCGCCTGATCAATCCCCTTGCCACATGCATCCGTCCGCCGGTTGCTATCGCCCAGCACATCAAGCGCACTGCGCATCTGGCTGACCGCGGCACCCAGCATCCCGACCGTGCCCTGCACCTGGCTTTCAAAATCCGATGCCAGTTTTTCGCGCGCGGCCAGTGCCGCATCACGCTCGAGCACGCGTGCGACCTGCCCGCCAACAAAGCCAAGCAGTTCAAGCATCTCGTCATCAAGACGGGCGATATCACGGCTGAAAAATTCGATGACGGCCACCACTTTACCGGCCATTCTGACCGGCAGCGCGAAACAGCCCTGCAACCCGTTCCGGGCAGCCCCGCTGGCGCGCAGGAAGCCGTCCTTAGTAACAACGTTTTCGATGCAGACTGGTTCCCCCGTCTTTGCAACCGACCCGATCAGGCCCTGCCCGATGGTGAAAACCGTGGCCTCTGACTGCGCACGAAAATCTGCCAGATCACCCGGCGATACGCCCCGCCCGATCGACCAGATTTTGGCCGAAGACAGCGTATTGTCTTCGCGAAGCAGATAGGCATGACCGACAGGCCAGTGGCAATAATCGCAAACCGCATCAAGTATGCCGGCAATCGCCACGTCACTTTGTCGTGCATCATCGGCAATTGTCCCAACCGTGCGCAACAGGCGTAAAATATCGCCAAGCCCGGCCTCGCGGACCTGTTTTGAACGGCTGTCTTCATCGGGGGAAACGGAACGCATGAAACCGGCAAACATTGAACTTCTCCGAGGCATGGGACATCTGAAATCGACCGTGCATAACGCCGTCCGGTCGCGCGATTGTCTTGCAAGCCTCGTTGCCTGCCGATTGTTCGTGACTGCGCCTTTGCAATCACGAATATGATGCTAACGTGATTTTGCACCTGCGAAAAGAATTTTCTGTGCGCATCGGCAGAACTGCGCATCCCAAAGAAAAAAGGCACCAGCGGCGGACTGAATTATCCCGCCACCGGTACCTTCTAACATGTCTTTGGCAACAGGGGACTAACGCAAAACCTTGCGGAAAACGCCCGATGCAACCATCACACCGAAAATCACCAATGCCACCGCAATCGCCAGCGCAAGATTGCCTTCCTCGCCAAGCAGGAACACACCGCCGAGCGCGGTCAATGCCGGGGTCATCGCGCCAAAGGCCGAGGCACCGGTTGACCCGATATGACGCACCGCAAGCCCATAGGTCACCACCGCAACGCATCCCGCCAGCAGGCCCTGTGTGACGAGCAACAGCAGCACGTCATCCATGGGCGCATCAGGGATGTGCGTGCCCGTAAACAGGGCTACCACCGCCATGATCACAAACGACCAGAAGCCGACAAATGCCGCCGCTTCCAGCGCACCAAGACCGCTTTGACGCATTGCGTGGGTATAGCATGCCCACATGAATGCCCCGGCCGACACAAGACCATAGCCATAAAGGATCGTGTCACCGGTCGAATGGCCGGGTTTAAGCACCGCCAGAAGGACGATACCGGTAATCACCGTGGCATAACCCGCCAGCCGGACCCAGCCCGGCCGTTCACCGAACATCACAACCGCAATCAGAACGGCCCAGACCGCCATCACACCGGGCAGCAAAATGCCCACATGGCTTGCCGGAACATATTGCAGGGCACTGGCGACCAGAAGCGTATAAAACGCGCCTGATCCCACTAGCATGATCAGGCCATTGGCAATCGAAAGCCCCTTGGGCCAAATCCCGCGTTTAAGCCAGATCGGAGCCAGCAACACAAACGGCACGACAAAGCGCAAAAGCCCGATATCGACCGCGGTAAAATCGGATGTCATGGCATAGCGCGTGACAATCAGCCACGCCGCCCAGATCGCCACCGTCGCCAGGGCCGATGTCACACCGACCAGACGGCTTTCTGTTGCACTGTTCATGGCAACAGCAGAAGTTCGAGACATATCAGCATTCCCGCTAAAGGGTTGATTTTGCGAAAATCAGACCACGCAGCCCCAACCAAGGCAAGAATTTTGACCGTGGGTCAGCTATGCATAACCCGCCGCAAAAGAAAACAGGGCAGCACGGATTGCCCACACTGCCCTGTTTCAAATCAGTAATATCGAAATCAGATGCCAAATTCGGCAAAGAAGTCATTGCCCTTGTCATCGATCACGATAAAGGCCGGAAAATCTTCGACCTCGATCTTCCAGACGGCTTCCATGCCCAGTTCCGGGTATTCAAGGACTTCGACTTTCTTGATGCAATCCTGCGCAAGGCGCGCGGCCGGACCACCGATGGAACCAAGATAGAACCCGCCGTGGTTTTTGCAGGCATCCTTGACCTGTTTCGAACGGTTGCCCTTGGCAAGCATCACGAATGAACCGCCTGCGGCCTGGAACTGTTCGACATAGGCATCCATACGTCCCGCCGTGGTCGGGCCGAACGAACCGGACGGCATGCCTTCCGGGGTTTTTGCCGGACCTGCATAATAAACCGGATGGTTTTTCATGTAATCGGGCATGCCTTCGCCGGCATCAAGGCGTTCCTTGATCTTGGCATGGGCGATGTCACGCGCCACGATCACGGTCCCGGTGAGCGCCAGACGCGTCTTGACCGAATACCCGGAAAGCTGTTTACGGATTTCATCCATCGGACGGTTCAGGTCAACCTTGACCACATTGTCATCAAGATGTTCGTCCGACACTTCCGGAAGATATTTTGCCGGGTTGTGTTCAAGGTCTTCGATGAAAATGCCGTCCTTGGTGATCTTGCCCAGAACCTGACGGTCGGCCGAGCACGAAACACCGATGGCCACCGGGCAGCTTGCCCCGTGGCGCGGCAGGCGGACAACACGCACGTCATGGCAGAAATACTTGCCGCCGAACTGTGCGCCAATGCCCATTTCGCGCGTCATCTCAAGAACCTTCTGTTCCCATTCAAGATCACGATAGGCCTGGCCATGCACACCGCCTTCGGTCGGCAGGTTATCGTAATAACGTGCCGATGCCATTTTAACGGTCTTGAGCGCTGCCTCGGCTGATGTTCCGCCAATCACGATGGCAAGGTGATAGGGCGGGCAGGCAGAAGTACCCAGCGTTCTGATTTTCTCGTCCAGAAACTTGCGCAGGCTTTCCGGGTTCAGAAGCGCCTTGGTCTGCTGATACAGGAAGGTCTTGTTGGCCGAACCGCCGCCCTTTGCCATGAACATGAATTTATATTCATTGCCCGGCGTCGCATACAGATCGATCTGGGCCGGAAGATTTCGAACCCGTGTTCTTTTCTTCGAACATGTTGACCGGCGACACTTGCGAATAACGCAGGTTATGTTCCTGATAGGCACGCCAGATACCCTTTGACAGCGCTTCTTCATCGTCACCATTGGTGATGACCTTGCCACCGCGCTTGCCCATGACAATCGCCGTGCCTGTATCCTGGCACATCGGCAAAACGCCGCCCGATGCGATATTGGCGTTTTTCAGAAGATCCATCGCAACGAACTTGTCGTTCGGCGTTGCTTCCGGATCATCAAGGATTTTGCGCAACTGTTCGAGATGGCCCGGGCGCAGCAAATGCGAACAATCGAAAAATGCCTGAAGGGTCAGTTTCTCAATCGCCTCGGGTTCGACTTTCAAAAACGTCTCGCCATTGACTTCAACAGTCGAAACGCCTTCGTCACCGATCTTGCGGTAAGGGGTCGTGTCCTTACCCTGCTCGAACATGGGTTTATAGACAAAATCACTCATGGGATAAGTTCTCGTCTCTCTCAAAAACAAGGTGGGTTTGTTTTAATTTGTGCCGTTCATAACGCCAAACGCGGCAAATTTCCACGATACATTAGATGAACAGACTTCCGGCAATCGGCGGGAAACCGGACCGGGCATGCGGGAAAGAAAAAAGGGCGAGCCAAATGCCCGCCCCTTTGAAGCTCATTTTTTTCGAAACGCATCAAGTGCGATGACCTCACCGGTTTCACCCTGTTCGGCGGGCTTTTTCTTGCCGCGCTTTGAAGGCTCGGTCACCAGCTGCGGGGTCGCGTCTTCATCGCCATCAACCAGATCGGCGTCAAGATCGTCATCTTCGTCGTAATCGAAATCATCGTCGCCCATTTCTTCTTCGACGCTGAAGGTCAGCATGAAATTGGCAGACGGATCGACAAAGGCCAGCATGGCATCAAACGGGACAACCACGGTGGTTGGCATGCCATCGAAGCTCATGCCGACCGAAAAATGATCATCTTCCGCTTTCAGGTCCCAGAACCGGTGCTGCAATACAACGGTGATATTATCCGGGTGCGCCTTGCGCTGTCCTTCAGGCAAAGCAACGCCGGGATGATTGGTCTGGAACGTGATGTAATAGTGATGCTCGCCGAAAAGGCCTTCTTCGGCCACGCGCGAAAGAATCTGCTTTACCACGCCGCGCAGCGCCTGATCGACCATAAGGTCGTAACGGAATTCTTCCGGTTCCTGCATCGATAATCCTGTGTCTGGCGGGTTTCCTGACGATTTCAGGATGTACCCGTCATTTATATATGGCACCTGATCGCGTCATTTGCAGATGACGCAATTGAATTGCTTCTATTCATAACGGAGACGGGGAGAAATACAAGAGCGGGGCGTTCTGTTGCTAGGTGCCCCATCCCCCACCAGACTACCGCTCCCGGCAATCGGAATTTCGCTTTGGTGCTAGTACCGCTTAGGCGGCAACAGCAACCGGAGCATTGTTGTCGTTTGCGTTTACAAACATTAGCCCGATAACGGTGGTACCATGCCGAGCGCCAACAGAGGCTTTTACTACACACGTCGATCCTATTTCGGCCCCAACATCTTCGCCTGAGTCGGACGAAGTCAGATAGATGAGAGTTGGTGGAGCCGCCGGGTACCGCCCCCGGGTCCGTAATGTCTATTCTGCCAAGTCGTGTAACGCCATAGTCGGGTTGCCCCGACAGCCCCTATATAGGTCAAATGGGTCTGCTTTCGCAAGGGAATTGGCAAAAACTTTCACCGGGTCGAGCTTTAAGCCAACAAAGCGAACGAGCGACGCCCTGCCATACAGCCCCCAAGCCCTGATACCGTCACCGGGTGACTTGCCGCCCCATCCATTGCCAACTATGCTGCCCCAAACACGATTCCGAACAACAGGATGCGGCATGCAGCAATATCTCGATCTGATGCGTTTGGTGCGCGATACCGGCGCCCATAAGGAAGATCGCACCGGCACCGGCACGGTCTCGGTCTTTGGTCACCAGATGCGGTTTGACCTGTCAAAGGGCTTTCCGATGGTCACCACCAAAAAGCTGCATCTGAAATCGATCATCCATGAATTGCTGTGGTTTCTGGCGGGCGATACCAATGTCAAATATCTTCAGGACAATGGTGTGCGCATCTGGAACGAATGGGCCGATGAAAACGGCGAACTTGGCCCGGTTTACGGTGGTCAGTGGCGGTCATGGCGCGGGGCAAACGGCGAAACAATCGACCAGATCACCCAACTGATCGACCAGATCAAAAACAATCCCGACAGCCGTCGCCTGATCGTTTCGGCATGGAATGTGGCCGATGTGCCGAACATGGCGCTGCCGCCCTGCCACTGCCTTTTCCAGTTCTATGTCGCGGATGGCAAACTGTCCTGCCAGCTTTATCAGCGCAGTGCCGATATCTTTTTGGGTGTGCCGTTCAATATCGCGTCTTATGCCCTGCTGACCATGATGATCGCACAGGTCTGCGATCTTGGCGTTGGTGATTTCGTCCACACGCTGGGCGATGCCCATCTTTACACCAACCATCTTGAACAGGTCGAATTGCAGCTGTCGCGTGAACCGCGCCCGCTTCCGGAAATGAAGATCAATCCGGCGGTCAAATCGATCTTTGATTTCAAGTATGACGATTTCGAACTGACCGGCTATGACCCGCATCCGCATATTGCGGGCAAGGTAGCCGTCTGATGCCAGCGAACAATAACGACCGGATCGAACGGGTTGCCGTGGTTGCCGCCGCCAAAAACGGCGCAATTGGCAAGGATGGCTGGATGCCCTGGCACCTGCCCGAAGACCTTAAACGGTTCAAGGCGCTTACCCTTGGCAAGCCGATGATCATGGGGCGTGTGACGTTCGAAGCGATTGGCAAACCGCTTCCCAAACGCACAACCATCGTCGTGACACGGGATAAGGACTGGACGTTTGATCATGAAAATGTCCGGGTCTGTCATGATATCGAAAGCGCCATTGCACTTGCCGACCAGATTGCGGCCAAGGACAATGTTAACGAGGTCATCATTGCGGGTGGTGCACAGATTTACAAACTCGCCATGCCCTACACCACACGGTATGAGCTGACTGAAGTCCAAGCCGACATTGATGGCGATGCGTTTCTTGCCCCCCTGCCTGCGGAAAAATGGCAGGAAACCGCGCGTGCCACAGTCAACAATCCCGATGGGCCGGATTACAGCTTTGTCACGTTGAACCGCATCCGGGTGACAAGCTGACCGGGTAACTTTCTCCAACCAAACAAAACAATTCCTGTTTTCGCATTTCAATTCTAAAGTTTTTTGTCGGCAGGGCGTCAAACCACCTGTCCGATAAAACCAAGAATGAAAGAGGACAGGTAAACATGTTTGAAGAATTCAAGAAGTTTGCCCTGCGCGGCAATGTTGTCGATCTGGCGATCGGTGTGATCATCGGGGCGGCATTCGGGCGGATTGTCACATCCCTTGTCGGGGATGTCATCATGCCGGTGATCGGTTATGTTTTTGGCGGCCTTGATTTTTCGAACTATTTCATCGCCCTGTCGGATGCGGTAACCGCAACCAATTATGCTGATGCCAAGGCACAAGGTGCAGTGATAGGCTATGGTGCCTTTATCACGATTGCGCTTAACTTCGCGATCATTGCCTGGGTGTTGTTCCTCGTCGTCAAGGCGATCAACAAGGCCAAGAAAAAAGAAGACGAAAAGGCCGGTGAAACGCCACCACCCGCAACGCCAGAGGATGTCGCCCTCCTGCGCGAAATCCGTGACCTGCTGGCAACGCGCAAGGAATCGTAATCGCCATTTGCGGACTCGGACATCATGGATGCGCGCAATACCGGTTGTTTCTGACTTTGTCGGTTGATATTGCGCGCTCTCACGCCTATTTTTGTATAAGTTTCAGAACATTCATTCCAGTTACTGGAACAAGAAAGGATCATCGATGGCCCGCCCCCGCGCATTTGACGAAGAAAGCGTTCTTGATAACGCCATGAATATCTTCTGGAGCAAGGGCTTCGAGGCAACCTCGGTGCAGGATCTTGTTGAGGAAACCGGGCTTAACCGTGCTTCCATGTATTCAAGCTTTGGCGACAAAAAGGCCCTATTCCTGCGCGTTCTTGATCATTACAGCCAGAAGATCAGCACGAACCGGTTTGCCAAGCTGCGCGAAATGGCCGATGGCCGCGAAGCGATCATCGCGACGTTTCGCGATGCCAGTCGCGTCGGATGCGGCGAAGGCCGCCACAAGGGATGCCTGATGGTCAATTCCGGCATGGAACTGGCGCCGCATGATCCCGAAACTGCCGCAATCGCGCAGGCGGCATTCAGCCGGGTCGAAGATATGTTTGCCCGTGCGCTTCGTCGCGGCATGGAACATGACACAATTGCCCGGGACAAAAACATCCGTTCGTTATCCCGGTTTCTGGCAGGCTCCATTCAGGGTGTGCATCTGATGGCGCGTCGCGGGGCGGACGAGGATACTCTGGCCGATTACGTCGATACCATCCTGTCCACCCTCGATTGATCGCCCCGATCTCGGAACAATGTCGGCCAGCTTCCATCGGGTGAATTCACATTCACCCGTTTTGCGTGTATATCCATCGCAGGTCACGCAACCATCTACGGGGAATGGCATGGACCAAGATACAAAATTCTGGGACAAGGCCGCTGCGAAATATGCCCGAAAGCCCGTCAGGAACCCGACGGCTTATGGTGAAACGCTGGACCGTACTCGTCATTACCTGACACCGAATCAAAATGTTCTTGAAATCGGGTGTGGCACCGGTTCGACAGCCCTGTTGCTTGCTCCGTCGGTCGGACATATCACCGCAACCGACCTGTCCCCTGCCATGATCGCCATTGCGCAGGACAAGCTCGCCGATGGGAACCATCCGAATGTCCGCTTTCAGGCGGCCCGCCTGTCCGATGGCAGTCTTGCCGATCAGGTATTTGATGCGGTTCTGGCGTTTAATGTCCTGCATCTTGTCCGGGATATTCCCGCTGAAATCCGCACCATTCATCGCTTGCTTAAACCCGGCGGGTTCTTCATTTCAAAAACCGGCTGTATTGGCGAAGCGGGTCGTTTTCTTGCCATTCTGATTGCCGTCATGCGCAAGCTTGGCTTTGCGCCATTTGTCAATTCCCTACGCTATGGCGAGCTTGACGCCATGATTGCCTGCGAGGGTTTCGAAATCATCGAAACCGGCCTTTATCCAGCGTCTGACCATGCCCGGTTTGTGGTTGCCCGCAAACTTTGATCGCCTACCAGCCTTCATCACAGTTCGGTGATAGGACGATTTGTTGATTGTTATTCCAGAATGATCATTCCATATTTATCCTCATTCAGCCAGATAACAGTCACGAGGAACGAAATGTCAGCGATTACGCCCCTGATGCCCCGCCAGAAAGTCCCGTCCCTTTCGGTCCCACTTGTTGGCGGCGGCACATGGTCGCTTGCCGATCAGACGCCGGAAAACTTCACCATGGTTGTATTCTATCGCGGTTTGCATTGCCCGATCTGCGGTAAATACCTTAAGGACCTTGATAACAAGCTGGCCGATTTCGCCAAGCGCGGTGTCAATGTGATTGTCCTGTCCTCGGACGCCGAAGACCGTGCGACCGAGGCCAAGCAGAAATGGGCGCTTGAAAATATCGATCTCGGTTATGGGCTTAGTCTTGAGAAAGCGCGCGAATGGGGCCTGTATATTTCGTCAAGTAACGGTGTGACCTCGTCCGGGTTCGAAGAACCGGCCCTGTTTTCCGAACCGGGTCTGTTTTTGGTTCGACCTGATGGCACGCTTTATTTTGGCACGGTACAGACCATGCCGTTCGCCCGCCCAGCCTTTGCCGAAATCCTTGGTGCGCTTGATTTCGTGATTGCCAAAAACTATCCGGCACGTGGCGAAATTGCTGATCATACCAATCCCAGATCACCCTAAAACAGCATGACAAAAGCAAAACAGGCCGGTTTCAATTTCCTGAAACCGAAATTGTCATCATCGTCTCTTGAACAATGATGATATTGCAAGAACCACTGCTTGCCTGTCCGATGCAAATGTTCCGAAGTTCGGGCATCAAAGGGAAACACAACCCAAGAGTTATTTTTTCGTTTTTATTTTCCACCTAAAGAACTGGAATAACTATGTTCAACTGAAAGGATATACATATATCCCTGTTCGTTTTCCAAACCATCAAATCTTTGGTGATAGACTATCAAGCGTGGTCAAAAAAATCATGTCTCGCAAGCCTGTTTAACAGACCAAACGCAGGAGAATATGTCTGTTTTTTCTGAAAGGTATTAAATCCCCTATCGATATGTATAGGGCTGTAAACAAGGCTTTCTTTGAATACATCTAAAGTGCTAGGAAGCGGTTGAAGTGTCGGGCATAACGGCACGCATGAGGGACAATAACAAGAAACGCACAATCCGGGATATCGTATAGCGACCCGGATCAGTACCCGAGGGAGTGAAATGCACGACAGTCCCGCTAATTTTGCCCGCATCAAGACAAAGCTGACAGCTATTCTGGCCAAGTCCAAACTCGTTGAGGCCGGGCGCATTCATATGGTCGGGTTTGATGCTCTTCGTGAAAAGCTTGGTGATCGCTGGGACTTGGTCCGAGAGCGGGTCATGAATTTCACCGAAAAGAAACTTCAGCAGCACCTTAGCCCACAGGATGTGTTTTTTCGCTATGGTGAAGAAGAATTTCTGGTGGTTTTTTCCACCATGTCAAACGAAGCGGCACAGCTTTTGGTCGGGAAAGTGGTCGAAGAAGTTTACCAGTTCATTCTGGGGTCACCCGATACTAAAAGTATTATTATCAAATCCGCCGTACAGGAAGTCGACGGGGAGTTGCTGTTCAAGGACATCAATCTGGCCGAGGCACTGTCGGATGCCTATAACAAACCAACCGAGGAAGGCAAATATCAGGGATCGGTTCTCATCGCGAGCGACGATTTGCCCGATGAAGACATCCCTGCACCGGTCCAGCATCCGGTAAAATTCATCTATCGCCCGATCTGGGATGTCCAGCGCAAGACAATCACGACCTATCGTGCCGTCCCTACCCGCCTGATGTCAGGAAACTATCATACCGAGGATTATGCGGTCCTTGGCAACGACGAAAATATCGAGAACATTCTTGATCTGGATATTGCCACCCTGCGATCAGCCGCACATACGCTTTCGCGGGTAATGGAAAGTGGCTTTGTCTTCGCATGTAAGATCTCGATCCACTATGAAACGATATCCCGATCAGATTTGCGTCGCGCCTATATCGAAGCCGCCAGTAAAATACCTGTTCAGTTGCGCCGCTTTTTCATTATTGAACTAAATCATATGCCAATTGGCGTTCCTGCGGTGCGTATTTCGGAATTCATGTCGTTTTTGAGCTCGTTGTTTCGTGCAATTACCTGTCGTATACCGCTCGAAACCCGCTCTTTGCAGGCTTATTCCGGCATCAATCTGTTCGGTGTCAATATCGACCTGCTCGATACCCGCAAAAGCGAGCGCGAGCTTATGAAAAAGATCGATCATATCGCTTCCATGGCCGCGACCGCCCGTCTCAGAACCTGTTTGTTGAATGTTAACAGTCCGAGCCTTGCCATTAGTGCCGCAGCATCGGGGATTAATTACCTCTGCGGTCAAAATATCGGCCAGCCGCGCAAAATTCCCGGCAAGGTTATTACCCTGAAGTGGGAAGATTTTCTCAATCTTCGCTGATCCGTAACCTTGGCTGATCAATCAGATTAAATGGCTCCAATCCTGACCCCGGCTTTTGCGACACCCAAACTTTTTCAGGACGATGCACTCATGGCTCACAAGATTCTGTTTATTGACGACGATGCAATGGTCCGCCAAACCTTTACAGACGGTTTGCGCGCGGCTGGTTTTACCGTCGTATCGGCGCTCAATGGTATGGAAGGCTTGCAAAAGATTTCCAAAGCAAAACCCGACATCGTCGTTACCGACATCATCATGCCCGACACAGACGGGTTGAATACCATTCGCGAAATCCGGAAAAGATACAAGGCTCTGCCGATCATTGCCGTGTCGGGCGGCGGGCGCACACACAATATGGAATTTCTGGGAATGGCCAAACAGATCGGTGCAGATGCAACCCTGGCCAAACCGTTCAGGATCTCGGCACTGGTTGAGGTAATTCACCGCTTGCTTCGAGAAAAAGCATCAGATAGCTAAATCATATGGCGAGGGGGTAACCGCCATGGACACCGACCGCCATATTTTTTCGACTGCCACCCCGATCCTATGTGGTTGTTCGACCCCGAAGATCTGCATTTTCTTGCTGTCAATCCTGCAGCAACGAGTGAATTTGGCTATTCACACGATGAATTCCTATCAATGACTATCGCCGATCTTCGTGCGCCGGAAGATTTGCCTTCCCTTACAACAATGATCAAAAATATTGACAACGGCTTTTATTATAGCGGGCGTTGGCGGTTGCGCCGCAAATCAGGCGATTTCATACTAACCGATATCCGTTGGCGTATTGTGGACTTTGCCGGAAAGAAAGCCGTCCTGACATCAATCCGCGATATCACGCAGCTTGAGAAGCTTGAAGCGGAACGAGAACTTCTATTGCATCGTGAATATGAAGCCCGGCTTGGCGCGGAAATCGCCGCTCATCACTTCAAATCGCTGTCTGAAGCGCTGCCTGGATGTTTCCTTGTTTTATCGCCAGAAGATTTTGTCATCGAGGCCGTCAGCGATGCGTTTCTTGATACCACCTTGACCCGACGCGAAGACATCAAGGGAAAAAGGGTTTTCGACGTTTTCCCCGACCAATCCCCCGGGCAACCCTCGAAGCATCTCGACGACGATATCACCAGTACCATACAGGACCTGACCGCTTCGCTGGAACGTGTCCGCAATACAGGTTTGACCGATATTCTCGCAGCACAGCGTTACCCTTTCAACCAGTCAGCAAACGACGACGACGGCTTCAGGGAACGGATTTGGTCAATAACAAACACACCGGTTCACGGCCCCGATGGGGCCATCGTCTTCATCATTCATCGTATAGAAGATGTCACCAGTCTGATCGTCGACGATTGCGATGCAGGCGATAAAATTTCTGGCAGGACCATTCGCGATTTCGAGGATCATCGCAAGGTCCTTGCGCTTGACATACGATTACGGTCACGCGAATTGCAGCTCACCAACGAAAGACTGCGAGAACAGGAAGCCAATCTTCGCACTGCACAAAGATTGATGGGGCTGGGCGTCTGGAAGCTTGATATCGCCAGTGGCCGTCTGACATGGTCCGACAACGTATACCGCATCTGCGGTGTTCGGGCGGACAAATTCGATCCCGTTTTCGAAAACTATGTTGAACTGGTTCATCCCGATGACCGGCCTGCAATGGTTGAGGAATATGAACAGTTTCGGGACGGCAGCGACCCGCATTTCATTTTCCGTCACAGGATCGTTCGACCCGATGGGCAAATCGCACATGTACGCGGGATCGGGGAACGAGCAAAAACACCGACGGGCATCGTTTTGAACGGGGTGATACAGGATGTCAGCGACATCGTTGCCCGCGAAGAAGACCTTTCACAAATTACCACGCTCATACGTATTGCGGGAAGAGCCGCGAAATTCGGGGGATGGCGGGTCACCCTTGACCCACCCACCGTAACATGGACCGGTCAAACAGCGAGAATTCATGACGAGCCGAAGGGTTTTTCACCAACATTTGAAGATGCAATTTCCTATTACGCACCGGAATATCAACCTGTCGTCCGGGACGCTTTCGACGCCTGCATCCGGCACGGCATCCCGTTTGACGAAGTTACCCGCCTTGTAACGGCAAAGGGCAGAAACCTTTGGGTACGCTCGATTGGCGAACCCGAATACAATGATGCCAATAAAGTCATTGCTGTTCGCGGGGCTTTTCAGGATATCTCCGATGTTATCGTTGCCCGCGACCAAACCGACAGACTGTCGCGCCAGCTTGCCGAAACTCTTGAACATATCAGCGATGCTTTTTTTACTGTCGATCATGAATGGCGGTTAAGTTTCATGAACGGACAGGCCGAAAAATTTCTGGAACGCCGCCGGGATGAACTGACTGGCAAAAATATCTGGGAGGCATTTCCCGAAGCGAAAGGAACCCGGTTTCAGGAAGAATATGAAAACGCCGTCGCCACCAGAAAAACATCCCATTTCAGCGAATACTATGCACCGCTGCGGAAATGGTTCGACATTAGCGCCTACCCGACGCCAGATGGCCTTGCGATCTATTTCCGGGATACGACGACCAAACGCGCGCGAAATGAACAACTTCGCCTGCTTGAAACAGCAGTATCACATCTGAACGATATATTGCTGATTACCGAAGCAGAACCGGTCGAGGGTCCTGACGGGCCGAAAATCGTTTATGTCAACGACGCCTTTGTCAAACGAACCGGCTTTACCCGCGACGAGGCCATAGGCAAAACACCGCGTATTCTGCAAGGCCCCAAAACCCAGCGCGACGAACTGGACCGGATCGGTAATGCCCTGCGCCACTGGCAGCCCGTTCATGCAGAGCTGATCAATTATACCAAATCGGACGAACCATTCTGGCTGGAGCTTGATATCGTCCCTCTGGAGGATGATCACGGCATCTATACCCATTGGGTTGCAGTTGAACGCGACATCACCGAGAGGCGAAATGCCGAGCGCGAGTTGCGCCTGAACGAACAGCGTTTTCGGTTGGTATCGCAGGCTACCAATGACGTTATCTGGGACTGGGACCTTGAAACCAATCACATCTGGTGGAATGACGGACTTAGAACCCTGTTTGGTTACGACCCTGAAAAAATGGAAACGGGTCTGGAATCCTGGACCAAACAAATCCATCCCGACGACCTTGAGCGGGTTCTGACCAGCATAAAGGCCGTCATCAACGGAACAGGCAACAAATGGCAGGACGAATATCGTCTGGTACGGGCAGACGGAACAATACGCCATGTTGCCGATCGCGGATTTGTCATACGTAACAGTCGTGACAAGGCGGTTCGCATGCTGGGCAGTGTCATGGATGTAACGTCGCAACGTGAAATCGAAATGCGCCTTCGGCAGTCACAGAAACTTGAAGCAATCGGGCAGCTTACCGGCGGGATTGCTCATGATTTCAATAACCTTCTGACTGTTATCCTTGGCAATGCAGAAATGCTCGCAGAACAACTGACCGACCCGAAGCTGCGTGCTCTTGCCGATATCAGTATCGGTGCTGCTGAACGCGGCGCAGAACTGACCAATCGGCTGCTTGCTTTTGCACGCCGTCAGGCACTGAAACCGGAACGGATCGATATCGGCACGCATATTGACGGTCTCGAACCTTTGCTGCGAAGAACGTTAAATGAAAATATCGATCTTGAAATCGTTCATAAACAACATGTCTGGACCGCTGAAATAGATCCCAGCCTTCTTGAAACCGCTGTAATCAATCTTGTCATCAACGCACGCGATGCAATGCCCGACGGCGGCAGGCTGATCATTGAAACCGGGACGATCACATTTGATAAAGATTATCTCACGGCCAATTCCGATATAATGCCGGGTGACTATGTCACGATTTCAGTTTCGGATAACGGTACAGGAATGTCTGATGACGTCGTGGCAAATGCCTTCGAGCCCTTCTTTACCACCAAAGAAGTCGGCAAAGGCAGCGGGCTTGGGCTAAGCATGGTTTATGGTTTTGTCCGGCAATCAGGCGGGCATGCGAAAATCTATTCCGAACCCGGAAAAGGAACGACCATCCGCCTTTATTTTCCACGTGTAGACGATCTGCCGTCACCCGCAGGAAAATCACGTAAAATCCCAACTATTACCGGTGGCGACGAACATATCCTGATCGTAGAGGACGATGCACTAGTACGGGAAAATGCCGTTGCAATGCTGCGTGAACTTGGCTACCGGATCAGCTTTGCGGAAAACAGCGAACGCGCACTTGATCTTTTGGCCCGATATAACGATATCGCCCTGCTTTTTACAGATATGGTCATGCCCGGCAGTATGGACGGACTCAAACTCGCCGAAATTGCCACCCTGCTCAAACCGGATCTGTCCGTTCTTTACACATCAGGCTACAGCGAAAGTCTGATCATTCGCGACGGGCGATTTGAAAAGAAGGTTCATATGATCGGAAAACCCTATCGACGTCAGGAACTGGCACAGAAAATCCGCGAACTGCTTGATCAATAGTTTTTACGTCTGGACTGCAACACAATCCATGCTGCCACCAACGTCAGAACCGCCATGCCAAACCACGTGATGGCATACATCAGGTGATTGTTGGGGAAACTGATCCGCGTCAGGCCACCAACCGGCAGCTTGCCGGGATTGTTACTGCCATCGGCATCAATGAAATATGGTGCAACATCATCCGGGTTAAGGCCGCGTTTGGCCGCCATGGCGCGCACATCGCGTGAATACCAGCGATCTTCGTCGGGCACGTTATCGCGCATAAAAGTACCGCCCGGCTCATCCATCCGCAAAAGGCCGGTAACCCGCGTATCGCCCGAAACCGTGCCCTCGGCCCGGCTATCGGGTTCGCGACGGTCTGTCGGAACAAAACCGCGATTGATCATGATGATCGTACCATCGACCCGCTCAAACGGGGTCATCACCCAGTATCCCGCACCGTAATCGGTGGCAGCATAAACGTGGCTTTCAAGATCATTGCGGTAATGGCCCAGCAGGGTGACCTTGCGGTATTCGTCGCGTTCACGGGTGACATTTTCCCAGTCGGCCCGGTCCGGTGCGGTTAACGGATCGCCATGAACTCGGGCATCAACCCGTTCAATCAGATCAAGCTTCCACGCCCGGCGTTCAACCTGCCAGACACCAAGTGCCGAAAAACCTGAAAACAGGATCGCGGCCAGAATGCAAACCACGATACGGGTTCTGGTCGACGGTCGTGTATCGGTGGACAATTGGGTATCAGCCATTGCGTTGGACCTTCAAAACATCATCGGAACGAAAAAGGGCGCGATACCGGTAAAAGTATCGCGCCCCCTATGACATAAGCCAAGCCTAGCCGAAGCTTCGGATCATTTCATGATCCATCTGCGGCATCATGTTGGTGTTCAGGTGATACATCACCCACAGCGAACCGGCGATGGCAATCGCCACGATCACAAGGGTAAAGATCAGCGCCAGCATGTTCCAGCCGCCTTCGGACTTGGTGTTCATGTGCAGGAAGTAGACCATATGGACGACGATCTGCACGACACCAAGGCCCATGATCCAGGCCGCGGTTGCCACCTTGCTGTCCAGAACCCCGTCCATCACCAGCCAGAACGGGATGGCGGTCAGGATTACCGACAGGATGAAACCGATCAGATAGCTGTTGAAAGTGCCGTGGCTGGCACCGTCGCCATGATCGTGACCGTGATGGTCATCATGTGCATGAGAATGCGTGCTCATCCCAGAACTCCCAGCAGGTAAACAACGGAAAAGACGCCGATCCAGATCACGTCAAGGAAGTGCCAGAACAGCGATAGGCACATCAGGCGACGCTTGTTTTCCGGAACCAGTCCACGCTTGCCAACCTGAACCATCAGGGTGACCAGCCAGATGATCCCGAACGTCACGTGCAGGCCGTGGGTCGCAACCAGCGTATAGAACGACGACAGGAAGCCACTGCGCATCGGGGTGGCACCGATATGCCACAGGTGATGGAACTCATAAAGTTCCAGCCCGACGAAGGCGATACCGAACAGGCCGGTAATCGCCAGCCACATCTGGGTTCCCTTGATGCTGCCCTTTTCCATCGCCAGCATGGCAAAGCCATAGGTGATCGAGGAAAACAGCAGCATGGAGGTGTTGATCGCAACCAGTTCCAGATCGAAAAGATCCGCCGGCGAAGGCCCGGCCGCATAATTGCGGCCGAGAACGCCATGGGTTGCAAACAGGATCGCAAAGATGAGACAGTCGCTCATCAGATAGAGCCAGAAGCCAAGCATCGTACCGTTCTGCGGGTGATGCTCTTCCTTCAGGTAAAAGACCGGCGCTTCGGTCTGAGAGGCAGTTGTATTCGCCATTGTCATTCCCTTACGCCTGCTGCTTTGCCAAAAGGGCAGTACGTTCGTCTTCGGTTGCAACAACTTCACTGGCCGGGATGTGATAATCACGGTTGTAGTTGAAGGTGTGTGCAATCGCGGTACCGATCAGGGCGATGAAGCTGACGGCTGCAAGCCACCAGATATGCCAGATCAGCGCGAAACCAAGGACAAGCGACATACCGGCAAGGATCGCACCGGCACCGGTGTTTTTCGGCATGTGAATGTCGAGGAAACCGGAAGTCGGACGGACAAAGCCGCGCTTTTTCATATCAGCCCAGGCGTCAAGATCGTGAACGACCGGGGTAAAGGCAAAGTTGTATGCCGGGGGTGGCGACGAGGTCGACCATTCCAGCGTACGGCCATCCCACGGATCGCCTGTTTCATCACGCAATTCTTCGCGCTTGATGAAGGATACGACCAGCGACATCAGGAACGATGCAATACCGATGGCAATCAGAACCGCACCAAAGGCAGCAATGATGAACCAGATTTGCAGCGAACCGTCATCGAAATGGTTCATGCGGCGGGTAACGCCCATCAGGCCCAGAACATAAAGCGGCATGAAGGCGAAATAGAACCCGACCAGCCAGAACCAGAAGGACATTTTGCCCCAGAACGGATCAAGCTTGTAACCGAATGCTTTCGGGAACCAGTAAACGATACCGGCAAACATCCCGAACACCACGCCACCGATGATGACATTGTGGAAATGCGCAATCAGGAACAGGCTGTTATGCAGCACGAAGTCGGCAGGCGGAACTGCCAGCATCACACCGGTCATGCCACCGATCACGAAGGTCAGCATAAAGCCCATCGTCCACAGCATCGGGACGTCAAAGCTGATGCGGCCCTTATACATGGTAAACAGCCAGTTGAAGATCTTGGCGCCCGTCGGGATCGAGATGATCATCGTCGTGATGCCAAAGAAGGCGTTCACACTGGCCCCCGAACCCATGGTGAAGAAGTGGTGCAGCCAGACCAGATAGGACAGGATGGTAATAACGATCGTCGCATAAACCATCGAGCTGTAACCGAACAGCCGTTTGCGGCAGAAGGTCGAAACCACTTCGGAAAACACACCAAACGCTGGCAGGATCAGGATGTAAACTTCCGGGTGACCCCAGATCCAGATCAGGTTCACATACATCATGGCGTTACCGCCAAGATCATTGGTGAAGAAGTTCATGTCGAGGTAACGGTCAAGCGACAGCAGAACCAGAACCGCGGTCAGAACCGGGAAAGCGGCAACGATCAGGATGTTGGTGCAGAGCGAGGTCCAGGTGAAAACCGGCATCTTCATCATCGACATGCCCGGTGCGCGCATCTTGACGATGGTCACAATCAGGTTGACGCCCGACAACAATGTGCCGACACCCGCAATCTGCAAGGCCCAGATATAGTAATCGACCCCGACACCCGGACTGTAAACAATGTCTGAAAGCGGCGGATAGGCCAGCCAGCCGGTTTTGGCGAACTCGCCGACAAACAGCGAAATCATGACGGTGATCGCACCGGCTGTCGTCATCCAGAAACTGAAATTGTTCAGGAACGGGAAGGCGACGTCGCGCGCGCCGATCTGAAGCGGCACGACGAAGTTCATAAGTCCCGTCACCAGCGGCATCGCCACGAAGAAGATCATGATCACGCCGTGGGCGGTAAATATCTGGTCGTAGTGATCTGGCGGCAGGTAACCAGCAACATCGCCAAAGGCGATCGCCTGCTGGGCACGCATCATGATCGCGTCGGCAAAGCCGCGCAGCAGCATGACAAGGGCCAGAATGATATACATGATACCGATCTTTTTATGATCGATAGATGTGATCCACTCGCGCCAGAGATATCCCCAAAGCTTGAAATAGGTCAGCGCGCCGAGAACGACGATACCACCCAGAACAACCCCCGCGAATGTCACGGCCAGGATCGGCTCGTGGAACATCGGGAAGGAGTCGAGTGAAAGCCGGCCAAATATAAAATGCAAAAGGTCCGGATTTGAAAACATCGGATTACTCTTCTTTTCGATGCGGCAACGCACCGGCTAGGCCGGTGCGCGAACCGCGAAGGGCCGGTCGACTTACATCAACCGGCACTGCTTCAGAACCCTGTCGACACACCGGCAGGAACGGGACTGAACCGGTCATCTTCGACACCGTTGTCAAACAACGGGATCGAAGAAATTTCCTGACTCAGACCACCTGACGGTGTGGTGCAAAGCGTTGCCACATAAGATTTGGTTGACGGCAAAGGCTGGCTGCCGCGTTCACGCGGGGTATCGTATGTCAGCGACATAACGTTATAGATCCCCGCAATACCGCCGCCGCCCTTTCTGTCGATATCCATCATCTCGTTCATGCACATCTTCGATTGATCGACGCACATATTCAGGATTGCCTGATAAAGTTCCGGATCGACATTGCCGAAATAATGAACCGGTTCGGCGATGCTCGGCTTTTCAAGTTCGAGATATTCCGAACGGCCAAGACCGCGGCTATCCTCTTTCACCTTCGCAACCCAGTCATCAAAACCGGCGTCACTCAGCCCGTGGAACTTGAAGCGCATGTGCGAGAAGCCCTCGCCGCTATAGTTCGCCGAGAACCCGTCATAGACACCTTCCTCGTTGATCACGGCATGGAGCTTGGTTTCCATACCGGCCATCGAATAGATCATCCCTGCCAGTGCCGGAATGTAGAAGGAGTTCATGATGCCGGAAGAAGTGATCTTGAACTGGATCGGGGTATCAATCGGTGCGGCCAGCTCGTTGATGGTCGCAATACCCTGCTCGGGATAGATGAACAGCCATTTCCAGTCGAGGGAAACGACTTCCACCACCATCGGCTTGTGATCTTTTTCAAGCGGACGTTCCGCATCGATACGATCCAGCGGGCGGTAAGGATCCAGGGTGTGCGTACTGACCCAGGTGATCGCACCCAGCGCGATAATGATCGCAAGCGGGGCAGACCAGATGACAATTTCCAGCTTGGTGGAATGGTGCCATTCAGGATCGTACTCTGCATCCTTGTTGGATTGACGGTATTTCCAGGCAAAGAACACAGTCAGCGCCATCACCGGAAGGATGATGATCAGCATCAGGATCGTGGAAACAACGATAAGGTCGGCTTGCTGTGACGCAATATCACCAGACGGGTCCATCACGACCAGATTACATCCGGTCAGTAACGTGAACACAGAAGCAATTGCGACGCCGCGTGCAAGTTTTGAAAGCATGCGCTTGTACTTTGTCAGTCTCTGGAAGATGTTCTCACAAACAACCATATGCTTGCGAGCCGCATAACCAGCCCACCGGACCGGCACGCGTCGTACCCCAACCGTAGCGGCATATAGGAATTCAAATTCCAAACTTCCACGGAAGAGACACAAATTCGGCGAACTTTTTTCACAAATTCACCAGCAGAAAATTTCGCTCACTTGCTATAGCTGCGCCGCAACAATGTCAAGCAGGCCGCCAAACATAGGCTGGTGTTTATGACAATTATCAAAAAGTTGTAAACCATGCGTTGTGCAACGCAACACAATAATTGACACTGACGTTTGCAATTCACATGTCTATAATTAGACTCGATCCAATCAAGAAGGGTCCAATGAGAAGCAATGAAGTCAGATATTTAGGGAGACAGGCGTGACCCAATCCACTCATTCCTTAGCGACCTCCACCTCCTCGGGTCTGGAACGCGACGCACGCCAACACTCGGCTGGCACAGTCAACGATCCCGGTCAGATCGCGCTTGGCGTGATTATTGGCCGGTCGTCGGAATTTTTCGATTTCTTCGTTTATTGCATCGCATCCGTGCTGGTGTTCCCCCAACTTCTGTTCCCCGGCGAAAGCGCAATCGTCGGCACCATCCATTCCTTCTTTATATTCTCGCTGGCTTTCATCGCCCGCCCGATCGGCTCCCTTGTCTTCATGACGGTGGACCGCCGGTATGGCCGCGGCACGAAGCTGACCGTTGCAATGTTCCTGCTTGGTGGCTCAACTGCCGCGATGGCCTTTTTGCCAAGCTTTGACAGCGCAGGCATGTTTGCGATCTATCTGCTGTGCGCTCTTCGCTTTACGCAGGGTCTTGCACTTGGTGGCGCATGGGATGGTCTTGCTTCCCTGCTGGCGCTCAACGCGCCCGACAATCGCAAGGGCTGGTACGCAATGATGCCCCAGCTTGGCGCACCGCTTGGCTTCATTCTGGCATCCTCGCTGTTTGCCTATTTGATGCTGACCCTCTCGCCTGCAGACTTCCTTGCCTTCGGTTGGCGCTATGCCTTCTTCGTTGCTTTTGCGATCAACGTGGTGGCCCTGTTTGCCCGACTGCGTCTGGTGGCAACATCGGAATTTGGAAGCCTGCTTGAAAAGAACGAACTTCAGGCCGTCCGTGTCCGCGACACCATTCGCCACAACGGTCGGACAGTGCTTCTTGGCGCGCTTGTACCGCTGGTAAGCTACGCACTGTTCCATCTGGTCACCGTCTTCGCGCTTAGCTGGGTCGTGCTTTATACTCCCGCCAATCCGGGACAGTTCCTGTTGACCCAGGGTGTTGGTGCGGTGCTTTGTGCCCTTGGTATCATCGCATCAGGCTTCATCGCAGATCAGATCGGCCGTCGTCGCCTGCTGGGTTATTCGGCAGCCATCATCGCGGCTGGCGCCCTTCTGACGCCACTTCTTTACGCCTATAACATCATCAATGAAGGCATGATCGTTCTGGGTGGCTTTGCGGTTCTGGGTCTGTGCTTTGGTCAGGCGGCCGGCACACTGGCATCGAACTTCAAACGCGAATACCGCTATACCGGTTCGGCTCTGACATCCGACCTTGCATGGTTGCTTGGTGCCGGTTTCGCCCCGCTGATCGCCCTTCTGCTCTGCGTGGCCTATGGCCCGATTGGCGTTGGGGCGTATCTGCTTTCGGGGGCGGCGGTAACGCTGCTCGTCCTGCATTTCAACAAGCAGTTCGGACAGAAAAACACCGACTGACTGATCTTTCCCGATTTGCAATCAAACACCCCCGGCAGTCACTTGCCGGGGGTGTTTTTGTTCGACGGCTTGCAATCGCGTCCGACCAGTGGTCCAATTTGACTGCCCCAATTACATGACAGGGATTTTGAAATGGACGCCACCATTACCTTGATCAGTGTTTTCGCGATCTTCATCCCCGCCCTGATGCTGCCCGGGCCGGATTTTGTTGCCGTTGTCAGGTCATCCATGACGCGCGGGGCCAAAGCAGGACTTCAAACAACGATTGGTGTTTCCGCAGGCCTCGGCCTTTACGCAACGCTCAGCCTTCTGGGCCTATCGACCCTTCTGGTCGAATATCAATGGCTGACCTGGACTGTTCGGGTGCTCGGTGGATGTTATCTGATTTATCTTGGCATGAAGCTGATCCGCGCCCGACCAAAGGCGGATGATTTCGCCCTCACTTCTGACGAAATCACATCAAAACAGCGCGGCAATCCGGTCCTTTTTGGCTTTCTGGTTACGATGACCAACCCAAAGGCAATCGTTCTGTTCGCCAGCGTCTTTGCCACCGCCGTCACTGCCGAAACGCCCGTCTGGCTGATGGTTTTGATGATCGGGCTTGTCATCTTAAGTGCGCTGGTCTGGTACACGATCATCAGCCTGTTCATGTCCTCTGCCCCGGTCATGAAACGCTTTGCCCATGCCCAGCACTGGATCGAACGTGTTGCTGGTGTCTGCTTCATTGCCATTGGCGGCCGCATTCTGGCCGACGCACGCAATCCGGTCTCGCCCTGAAAAAAGCCCCGCCTGAACCGACGGGGCTTTTAAAGCAATGATCTGCTGATCAGCTGTAATTCGACGGAAACAGCGCGCGTTTGGCAACGTCGTCCATCTCGGACTTGAAGGCATGGTCGCTGCCGATCTTGCGTGCGCGTTCCACCGCTGGCCGGGCGCAGATGCCCTGATACCATTTTTTCAGGTTCGGATAGGGATCAAGCGGTGTGTCACTTTTCATGACAAATGCCGCACGTTCGATCCAGCCCCAAAGCGACATATCGGCAATGGTGTAGCTGCCCCCGACAACAAATTCGCGCCCGGCCAGATGGTCATCCATCACCCTGTAATGGCGTTCGATTTCCTTGCGATAGCGGTTCACGCCGTAATCATTGCCAGCCGGTGCTACGTGCTGAAAATGCACTGCCTGTCCGGAAAACGGTCCAAGGCCCGATGCAATAAACATCAGCCAGGACAGCAGTTCTCCACGATCTTCCGCCGCACCAAGGAACTTTCCGGTCTTTTCCGCCAGATAAATCAGGATGGCGTTTGAATCAAAAACCCGGGTTTCCTTGCCGCCCGCCCCGTCGGTATCGACAATCGCCGGGACCTTGCCATTCGGGTTGATCGCGCGAAACTCGGGGCTGTGCTGTTCGCCCTTTTTGGTGTCGACCGGCACGATTTCATAAGGCAGATCAGCTTCTTCAAGGAAAAGCGAAATCTTGGCCGGGTTCGGGGTCGGATGGAAATAAAAGCGGATCATCGGGGTCTCCTGATAAGGGGGGCGAAACCGTATTTTTCGCCTGCCCTTGAATTATGGAATGATCAGTTTAAATTGACGTATCAGAAACGTGTTGGCAAGGTCATAGTTTGAGATGAGCCACACATCACGAAAGTCAAAGGAGGCTTCGCCCCATGATTGATCTTTATTACTGGCCAACGCCGAACGGCCACAAAATCACGCTTTTCCTTGAAGAGGCCGGACTTGAATATAAAATCCATCCGGTCAATATCGGGGCTGGTGATCAGTTCAAACCGGAATTCCTGGCCTTTTCGCCTAATAACCGCATGCCTGCGATCATTGATCAGAACCCGGCAGATGGCGGTGATCCGATCACGGTTTTTGAATCCGGTGCGATCCTGCAATATCTGGCAGAAAAAACCGGCAAGTTCCTGCCGACTGATGTGCGGGGCAAGAAAACCGTGATGGAATGGCTGTTCTGGCAGATGGGCGGACTTGGCCCGATGGCCGGCCAGAACCATCATTTCAGCGGTTATGCCCCGGAAAAAATCCCCTATGCCATCACGCGCTATGTCAACGAA
This sequence comes from Thalassospira lucentensis, assembly GCF_032921865.1. Classification (NCBI taxonomy): domain Bacteria; kingdom Pseudomonadati; phylum Pseudomonadota; class Alphaproteobacteria; order Rhodospirillales; family Thalassospiraceae; genus Thalassospira; species Thalassospira lucentensis. The sequence continues at coordinate 2,851,794 of NZ_CP136684.1, read as the reverse complement.
ACCAATCGCCTTTATGGTGTGCTGAACAAGCGCCTTGAGGGTCGCACTTTTATCGCTGGTGACGATTATTCGATTGCCGATATGGCCTGCTATCCGTGGATCGTCAGCCATGAAAAACAGCAGCAGGACCTCAATGATTTCCCCAATCTGAAACGCTGGTTTGAAAACATCAAAGCCCGTCCGGCAACCATCGCGGCCTATAAAGCCGGCGAAGGTCTTCGCAAGGAAGACGGACTGAGCGAGGAAGACAAGAAAGTCCTGTTTGGTCAGACGGCAAAAACCGCCAAAAACAACTGATCCCCAGACATCAGCAATCGGCATCCTCCATCAGTCAAATGGCGGGGGATGCCAAGGATGATCGCGAATTCGACGTAATTGACTTACGGTCAAAAACACCTTTAAACTGATCCACAAATCATTGAAAACGTAGGCGTTCACGTCAGCCAACGCACTATCCGCCTGATCAGGCCGGAGGGTGCGTTTGTGACTCTCTGTCCGATGGCCCGAACAAACATTGATGGAGGGTTCATGCTTCCCCGCCTTTGTCTGCTGGTTTCCTGTCTTGTACTGATTGCGTCATGCGCAGTCCCCCCGGATTCCCCACGCTTTGAGCCTTCCGCGGATCTTCCGCCCTTTGATCAGGACAGTTTTGCGGACTATGTGCGTGAAAACCGCACATGGATTGCCAAGCACCGCGCCTTCATCAGCGACGACCACGATCTTGAAATCGATATGAACGCGCCCTTTGAAATGCGCACGGAAACCACACCCAAACGCGGCATTCTGTTTGTGCACGGGCTTGGTTCCAGCCCGTGGTATTTCAGCGATATCGCAACAGCCATGGCAAAGGACGGATGGCTTGTCAGGTCAATCCTTTTGCCCGGCCACGGAACGAAATCCGCTGACCTAATGCTGCCGGATCTCGACGATTGGGAAAATATCATTGCCCACCAAACAACATTGCTGAAAAACGAGGTTGGCGAAGTCTGGCTGGGCGGGTTTTCAACCGGTGGAAATTTGGTAACCAGCTATGCCGCGCATGATCCAGATGTGAACGGTCTTTTGCTGTTTTCACCGGGGTTTTATCCGTCAAACGGGTATCTGTTTCTCGCCCCGGCAATTTCATATCTGTGGGATTGGGTTGATATCGACACCGAAGACAATATTCCCAATTACCAATCCCTGCCCTCGCACGGGGCCAGCCTTTATTACCAGACCGTCAGCAAGGTTCAGGACGATCTGACCCGCGCGGATTTTAACCGCCCGGTGCTGATCACCATGAGCCAGCATGACAGCGTCCTTGATCCTGTCGCCACACTCGATGCCTTCCAAAGCCACTTCACCAATCCCCGGTCGCGTTTTGTCTGGTACGGCGAAACACCGCCAAACCTTGACGACCCCCGTGTGACCGCGCTTTCCAGTAATCTGCTTGATGACCGCATAAGCACCTTTTCCCACATGAACGTGCTGTTTGCGCCTGAGAACCCCTATTATGGCATGCGTGGCAGTCACATCATGTTTGAAAATGGCCAGGAAGGCATTCCCGTGCCAGAGGATTCAGAAACATTGTGGTTCGGGGCATGGGGCCAGATAACGCCGGGCAAATATCACGCCCGCCTGACATGGAACCCCTATTTCAACAACCTGCTTGCCGATATCCGCACGGTTACCAGCCAGCCATGATCCTTGTCCTTGTCGCCATGCCCGTCCCTCATGCATCGGCATGGCGATGACATCGTCACGGCGTTGATTCAGCATTGATCCGACCTGAGCATTTTCATTATTGCCTCATATCTCAAAACCCGATAAACGTTATGTTATAACATAACATTCAAAAGGAACCGCCATGCAACGCCTTCCCGTTACGGTTCTGTCCGGGTTTCTTGGTGCGGGCAAAACCACCCTGCTTAATCATGTGCTGAACAATCGCGCCGGACTGAAAGTCGCCGTAATCGTCAATGATATGAGCGAGGTCAATATCGACGCCGACCTGATCCGTGATGGCGGGGCGGCACTTTCGGCCATGGATGAAAAGCTGGTCGAAATGACCAATGGCTGTATCTGCTGCACGCTGCGTGACGATCTTTTGATCGAAGTCCGCCGTCTGGCCGAAGAAGGCCGGTTTGACTATCTGCTGATCGAATCAACCGGCATATCCGAACCCTTGCCGGTTGCCGCAACATTCGATTTCCGCGATGAAAACGGCCAGTCGCTGGGCGATATCGCGCAACTGGACACGATGGTTACAGTGGTTGATGCCGCCCGCATGATCGCCGATTACAGCAGCACCGATTTCCTTAATGACCGCGGTGAAAGCCTTGGCAAGGAAGATGACCGCAGCATCGTCGATCTTCTGGTCGATCAGATCGAATTTGCCGATGTGATTGTGCTCAACAAGCTTGATCTGATTGGTGCGGATGAACACAAAATCGTTCTTGGCATCATTCGCGCGCTCAATGCCGATGCCAAAATCATCGAAACGGATCATGGCCAAGTTGATCCGCGTGAAATCCTGAATACCGGCCTGTTTGATTTCGACCGTGCACAGGATCACCCGCTTTGGGCCAAGGAATTATATGGCTTTGCTGACCATGTGCCCGAAACCGAAGAGTACGGCATCAAAAGCTTTACCTTCCGCACCCCCTTGCCGTTTCATCCCAAACGATTTTACGATTTCATCCATTCCGAATGGCCGGGCATCGTGCGCGCCAAGGGGCATTTCTGGATCGCCACCCGCCCGAACTGGGTTGGCGAAATCAGTCAGGCCGGGGCTGCGGTAAAGCACGAGGCCCTTGGCACATGGTGGTGCGCCGTACCGCGTGATCGCTGGCCCGACAACAATGACTGGCGCGATAAAGTTTTATCAAACTGGGACCCGACCTTTGGCGACCGTCGGCAGGAAATCGTCTTTATCGGTCTTGCAGATCAGATGAACGAAGCCGCCCTGCGCGCCCGCCTTGCGGACTGCCTGATAGACGAGGACGAGGCGCTTAACGCCGGAAAATTCGAACCCGCCCGCTATAAATCCCTGCCCGATCCGTTCCCGGTCTGGGGCCGCAAAGCCGCGGCATAAAAAAGCCGCCAGCCTTTTAGCAAGGCTGGCGGCGTCAATGATTTTGCGAACCCGCAACTTAGGCGCTGCGAACCTCGGCCAGGAAGGCTTCGACGGCATCGTTCAGAACCGCCGCCTGACGCCCAAGACCTTCGGCAAGGCCAAGCACCTCGTTCGAAAGTTTTTCGGCATCATCGGCGGCCGACGAAACACCCGTGATGTTTTCCGAAACATCACGGGTGCCATGTGCGGCCTGTTCGACATTGCGTGCGATTTCCTGGGTTGCAGCACCCTGTTCTTCAACGGCTGCTGCAATCGTGGTTGTCGCACCGTCAAGACGGCGGATGGTTTCGGCAATCTCGGCAATGGCCGTTACCGCGTTGGATGTCGCAACCTGAATATCACCGACCTGGGATCGGATATCCTCAGTCGCACGGGCGGTCTGGTTGGCAAGGTTCTTGACCTCGTTGGCCACCACGGCAAAGCCTTTGCCGGCGTCACCGGCCCGCGCCGCCTCGATGGTCGCGTTAAGTGCCAGAAGGTTGGTCTGTTCGGCAATGTCGGTAATCAGCGAAACGACCTCGCCAATCTGGTTTGCCGCCTCGGCCAGAAGTTCGATCTTCTGGTGGGTGTCCTCGGATGTCCGAACCGCCCCATTGGCAATGCTGGATGATTGCGCTACCTGATTGCTGATTTCCGCAATCGAGGCACTCAATTCCTCGGCTGCCGATGCAACGGTTTCTACGTTGCTCGACATTTCCTGCGAAGCCGCGGAAACAATGGTCGAACGCTGTCCGACCTGTTTAGAGGTATCGGTCATCGCATTGGCGGAATGCTGCATGTTACCCGATGCCTGAATAACCTGTGCAACCACCTGCCCGACGCTGGCCTCGAAACTGTCGGCCATTTTGCGAAGTGCGGCGCGTTTTTCTTCCTCGGCAACACGCTCCTGCTCTTCACGCGCTTCGCGCATTTCTTCCATTTCGATTGTTTTCGATTTGAAGATATCCATTGCGCGGGCCAGATCGCCGATCTCGCTTTTCTGATCGGTATATTTGACGTCGATCTTGTGATCGCCCTGCGACAGACGCAGCATGTTTTCCGAAATCGCATAAAGCGGGCGGGTAATCCCGCGGCTGATCATCAACGACACGCCAACAACTGCGCACAGAACCGCCAGTGCAACCAGTCCCATGACCAGCATGCTCTGCATGAAGACCGCGTTCACATCATCAATATAAATCCCGGTGGCAACAACCCAGCCCCACGGCTTGAAAGCCTTGACGAAGGAAAGCTTCGGGCGAAGCTGGTCAGAATTCGGTACCTGATAGGTGTAATCGACAAAGCCCTGCCCCTCTTCTTTGGCGACACGGGCGAATTCGCGATAATGGTGTTTACCCGATCCATCAACCGCATCACTCAGATTCTTGCCAACAAGATCCTTCTTGATGTCATGAATAAGAACAACCGGTGTATAATCAAACACGAAGAAATAGTTGGTTTCATCATACCGAAGGGCCGCCACCGCTGCCTTGGCCGCATTCTGGGCCTGTTCGGTTGTCAGTTCGCCGGACTGTTCCATCGCATGGAAATGCCCAATCAGGCTGATTGTCGATTCAACCAGGTTCTGTGTCTTGGCCTTGCGATCCTCAAGCATGTTGCTGCGCAATTCGGTCAGACCGAATGCCCCAACCAGCAGGGCAGCAAGAATTGCCCCCGCGACGATGATCAGCATTCGCGTGCCGATCTTCATTGAATTCAGATTGAACATTTCCATCCCCATATACCAGTGTCGGGTCATCACCCGACATGTTGGCAACGTTTTATTCTTTTCAAGGAACCCCTTGCCCTCGCCTCGACCATGAGTTGAATCAAAGCAGGCTCGGGAATAGTCAGATTATAATATTGAATATTATATTTACACATGCTTCGGCTGTGATTTTAGTCACTTAAGCAACTTAATTTGTCGCGGGTTATATGGCATAATCATAAATGGACAGGGTTGAACGCACCGATGGAAACGGAGCCATTGTCATGACCGACCCGAATACTGCAAAAGCATCCAAAACCCACGGGAATATTATTCCCGCCCTGCATTATGACGACGCCAAAGCCGCGATAGAATTTCTGTGCCGCGCTTTCGGCTTTGAAAAACACGCGATCTATCAAAACGAGGACGGCATTGTCGAACATGCCGAACTGGTTCTGGGCAATGGTATGATCATGCTGGGTCAGGCCCGCGACAGCACTTACGGCAAACTGACCCGCCGCCCCAATGATATTGGCGGGGTAACCCAAAGCATCTATATCATCGTCCCCGATGCCGACCTTCACTATGCCCACGCCGTTGCCGCCAGCACCGAAATCGTCATGCCACTTGAAGAACAGGATTACGGCGGCAAGGTTTATTCCGCACGTGACCCCGAAGGCCATATCTGGAGCTTCGGGACATATGATCCCTTTGGCTGATCCAAAACTGCGCCCCTTGCGAAAAATCGTTTTTCACCAATCTATTGGAAGTCAATTGGCAATCAGGGGCATCAGATGATCAACAGCACCGAAACCGTCTTCCGGCCCAATCACCGCACGCGCGTTTTTGCGCTGATTGCGTTCATGGTGCTGTGTCTGATCATCTCGGCTGCAGGCGGTGCGGTAACGGCGACCAGTGTCAATGACTGGTACCCGACATTGCAAAAACCGTTCTTCAATCCGCCCAACTGGCTGTTCGGACCGGCATGGAGCCTGATTTATTTCCTGATCGCATTTAGCGGCTGGCGCGTCTGGCTAAAGCGCGGGATTGACGGGGCAAAGGGGCCGTTCGCGGTATATGCCGCACAACTCACCCTGAACCTTCTGTGGTCATTTCTGTTTTTCGGGGCGCAATCGCCGCTTCTGGGGCTGATTGATATTGTGCCGTTGCTGATCCTGATCATCATCAATTGCGCAATGTTCTGGCGGATCGATCAATTGGCGGGAATGCTTTTGGTGCCCTATGCATTGTGGGTTGGTTTCGCCACCCTGCTGAACGGGGCGATTTATTTCCTGAACCCTTAATTGAAGTTCGCCGGAAATCCACCATTGCGGAATGGCGATCAGGCTCCTACGTCGGGCACATCCTAGCGTGCGTTGAACCGACCAAGGAGGCCCCGATGAGCATTGCAGCAAAGGAAGTCCACCTTTTACATTACCCGGATGGTGTTCCCACCAGAGACGACTTCACCGTAAGGGATAGCGTGTTGCCGAGGCCCGCAATCGGCGAAGTGCTGATTGAAAATATCTGGATGTCGGTCGATCCCTATATGCGCGGTCGCATGACCCGACGCAAAAGCTATATCCCGCCGTTCGAACTGAATGCCCCGCTTGAAGGCCACGCGATTGGCCGGGTCATCGAAAGCCGCGATCCACGCTTTGCCGAAGGATCGCTTGTTACCTCCATGACTGGCTGGCGCAGCCATGCGCTGCTTGAAGCTGACTATCTGCACCCCATTCCCGATATGCCCGACATCGCCCCGGAAAAATTTTTAAGCGTGCTGGGGATGCCCGGCATGACGGCCTGGGTCGGGTTAAACCGGATTGCCAATTGCAAGACAGATGATACCGTCTTTGTTTCTGCCGCCGCCGGGGCTGTCGGCTCTGCGGTTTGCCAACTGGCAAAAGCCAAGGGATGCCGGGTTATCGGATCGACCGGTGATAGGGACAAGGCAAAATGGCTGCGCACTGAATTGAAGGTTGATGCGGTAATAAATTACCGCGATACCGACGACCTTTCAGGAAGCCTTGGCGAAGTCGCCCCGCAGGGCATCGATGTTTATTATGAAAATGTCGGCGGCGCGCATCTTGAGGCCGCCCTTGATCATATCAATACTGGCGGGCGGATTGCCGTATGCGGCATGATTTCGCATTACAATGACAAATCCCCGCAACCCGGGCCACGCAACCTGTTCAGACTGACGACACAACGCGCAAAGATGGAAGGCTTCATCGTTAGCGACCATTGGGGCAGTTACCCCGATTTCGTCCGCGAAGGGGCCGATTTGGTGCGAAGCGGGCAACTCAAAAGCCGCGAAACCGTACTCATGGGACTGGAAAATGCCGCCAAAGCCTTTATCGATCTGTTCAAGGGCCAAAATACAGGCAAGATGTTGGTAAAGCTGGCTGACTGACTCGCCAAAGAAGCCCGAAAGAACAAAGCCCCGCCACATCAAAATGTGCGGGGCTTTATCGTTGGGGTGATGAAATCAATACGCCGGTACTCCAGCATCCCCTGCATCTGCCGCTTCCACCGGCTCGACATCGCCGACCGGGGCGACATTATCCATGCCCAACCGCCCGACAGACGGCAGGCGCAAGGCCGGACGATTGAAATCGATGCCAATATTAAGCCCCAGCAGGTTCAACTCGATCCCTTCTTCAAGACCGATGGAAAAACCAAACAACCCCAACAGATTGGCCTGCACGCCCTGCCCGCTGGGCGATAAACCGACCGGATCGGTGATCGCACGGAAATCCTTGCCGATTGCATTGGCCGGCATATCAAGATCAAGGTCGGGCACCTTGCGCCCGATATGGGCGACAAAGGTATTGCTGTTCGGCCCCGGATAGCTGCGATACTGATCCGGATAGGGATATGTTTCAATCGCGGCTTCGATCTGATCAATCAGGTCATCCACACCCTCGCCGCGATGATCTGCAAGAATTTGCGGTTCAGACCCGAACCACAAGCCATCGGGCAAGGCATAATTCTTGCGCACCACATTGCCACCGCCCCAGCCAACCACGTCATACCGCGTATAGCTGGTTTCACCGGCGCGTTTATAGATGATCCACGGATGAACCGCGAAATAACCGCGCCAGCCATAGGTATGGGCTGCCATCACCTGCACAATCGCAATATCGGCATTTGCCGCCGGATCAGGAGCTACACCCGATGAATGTCGCGGCGCATTACGCCATGTCTGGCGCTTTTCCGCCTTTTCGGCGGGCGGGTCCTGCGCAAGGCTGATGCCGAACGGCAGCACAAGCATTGCAAGCAGGCCCAGAATAAAATTTCTGCCTTTTCTCACCAATCAATCCTGTCAGATGTCATATTTCACTAATGTTACGATGTGATCCGACAAATAAGATCAAAAAATGGCAATTGGTTTGCGAAGCAGCATCAAAAAACTGTGAAGCCTTGCGACAATTCTGCGACATTTGGCTTTCCGCGCCTTTATGGCCACGCGGCAAAGGTATGGTCGCGCGCCCGTTCCTCGGCCCGACGCAGGCGGCGGTAGGCGCCGGGTGCCTCGCCCATGTAACGTTTGAAAAACCGGCTGAAATAGGCCGGATCGCGAAAACCAAGTCCATAGGCAATCTGCGCCACCGCAAGCGGGCTTTGTTCCAGCCGCATGCAGGCTTCGCGGATAATCCGCTCATGCACAAGTGTCAGGGGCGGCTTGCCCGTCGCCCGCATCACCGCCGACCCCAACCGCCTTTCACTGACACCAAGAGCCGTGGCGTAATCGGCAATGTTCCAGTGTTCGCGAAAATGCAGTTCAAGCGCCTGCAAAAACCGCTGAAACGTAATCGAACCGGGGCGATGTTTGTCACGCTGTTCCATCACCCCCTCGGCCAGACGCAGAACCATGGTCAGGATGATCTGAAGATGCGCCCCGACCACCATCCCCGCCCCAAACGCGTTCTGCATAAGCTCCGCCCGGATCGCATCAAAACTGCGCGCCAGTAACGCCAGATTGTTACTGCCCTCGGCCGGGGTGACGTTATGAACCGTATCGGCCGCAAACCGTAACGGCAGCCCCGCGCCGACCAAGGGCAGCATGGATGTGCCGATTGAACCGCCCCCGCAATGGCGCGCCACCAGATCATCAGTCACCGACAGCAGATAGCCATCCGCCCCGGCCGAAACCGAAATCGCCTGCGTTTCGCCCAGCGGCAACCACACAAGTGCCGGCGCACGGCAATCAATCATACCCTGACGCAACCGAATGCGCGCCCGCCCCGACAAAATCAAAACCGCATAACACCGATCCCGCCGCGCGGGGTCATTCATCACCCAGTCCTGCGCGGATAACCCATGATCAAACCGGTCCATCAGTGCCTGGGTTGTCACCGGAATCGGATCGTCAAACGACCGCACGCCGATTGGCGTGGCGCGATGATCTTCTGCCCCTTCCGGTGAAACCATGCCTTTTTGATCCTGAAATATTCCAAATGGTTATATGTAAAATAATACAATTTTTCGTCTTAAAATGTCAATTTGACTGTCTTTACATTGGAAGCGTTCCAGCGCCTACTAATATCGCGGTTCAGGAACCGTCAAAAATAACAAGACATATCGAATAATGCGTTCCCGTTATTTCACACGCGCGAAGAAACGGGCAGGAGGATACGTCGAGGATTTACTTTGAACATCAAAGTAGATGAAAGATTTTTTGTATCTATCTTCCTGAATACGACGCCAAAGCGGGAAAACCGGGAACGCTGTACCAAAGGCTCTTGCAGCCCTTGGGTGATACAATGTCATGCGTTATCACCGCACAGCAGAACATAAAGAAGTCAGGAGAAACGTCGTGAACGATGCCAAACTATTGATCGACAACGAAGCCGTGAATGCCGCCAACAACCGGACATTCGAACGCAAGAACCCGGTCACTGGCGAGGTCGCAACCATCGCCGCTGCAGCAAGCCCCGCCGATGCGCGCAAGGCCGCCGATGCCGCCGCCGCCGCCTTCCCGGAATGGTCAAAAATGGGTCCAGGCGCTCGGCGCAAAATCCTGCTGAAGGCCGCCGACATCATGGAATCCAAAGGCGATGATTTTGGTCGCCTCGTACTTGAAGAAACCGGCAGTACGCGCATGTGGGGTGGCTTCAACGCCCATCTGGCCGCCAATATGCTGCGCGAAGCCGGTGCGATGACAACGCAGATTCAGGGCGACCTGATCCCGTCCGATACGCCTGGCCTGATGGCCATGGGCATTCGTCAGCCGGTTGGCGTGGTTCTGGGCATTGCGCCATGGAATGCGCCGGTCATCCTTGGCACACGCGCGATTGCCATGCCGCTTGCCTGTGGCAACACCGTGGTGCTGAAGGCGTCCGAACTGTGCCCCGCCCTGCATCGCCTGATTGGCGAATGTCTGGTCGAGGCAGGCGCCCCGGCCGGTGTCATCAATGTCGTGACCAACGCCCCCGAAGACGCCCCGGAAATCGTCGAAACCCTGATCGCCCATCCGGCAGTGCGCCGTATCAACTTTACCGGCTCAACCCGCGTTGGCCGCATCATCGCCAAACTGGGGGCCGAACATCTTAAACCGGTTCTGCTTGAACTGGGTGGCAAGGCACCCTTCCTTGTGCTGGACGATGCCGATATTGACGAGGCGGTTAATGGCGCGGCATTCGGGGCCTATATGAATCAGGGCCAAATTTGCATGTCGACGGAGCGCCTGATCGTTGACAATGCGGTTGCCGATGATTTCGTCGCCAAACTTGCCGCCAAGGCCAAAACGCTGACCGCTGGTGACCCGGCAAAGGCCGAACATATTCTGGGCGGTGTCGTGAATGCCGAAGCCGTCAACCGGATCGAAGAACTGGTTGAGGATGCCGTCTCCAAGGGGGCAAAACTGGTCGCAGGTTCCGGCAAGGCGCGCGATGGCGTTCTGATGGATGCGACCCTGCTGGATCACGTCACCCCCGCGATGCGGATTTATGCCGAGGAAAGCTTTGGCCCGGTCTGTGTCGTCATCCGTGCGGGTAACGAAGACGAAGCTGTCCGCATCGCCAATGACAGCGAATATGGACTGTCATCTGCCGTCTTTTCCACCAACATCCCGCGCGCGATGGAAGTCGCCAAACGGATCGAAAGCGGCATCTGCCACATCAACAGCCCGACCGTACAGGACGAAGCCCAGATGCCGTTTGGCGGGGTGAAAGCCAGCGGCTATGGCCGCTTCGGATCGCAGGCATCAATTGATGAATTCACCGAAATGCGCTGGATCACGATCCAAAGCGGCAAACGCCACTATCCGTTCTAGGGATATTACGTTCCGCAGGGGGGAAGCCCGGTCGTACTCCCTCAGATGATCGACCGGGACCTGTGGCAGGCCGCCTTGCGCTTAACGGCGCAGGGCGGCCTGTATCGTTACTTCCAGCATATTGGAAAATTTCGACCGGTCTTTTTGGGTAAAGCCCGCATTGCGGCCTTGCTCCCCAGTGACTTCGCGCATATGGGCGGCGATTTCGCGCCCGGCCAGTGCATTGCCGATATTCGCCTCGGTAAATTCCTGGCCATTCGGACGCAACACGCGCGCGCCGATTTCAAGCCCCCGCGATGCCAGCGGAATATCGTTGGTCACGATCACGTCGTTCTTGACGGCATTTTCGGCAATCCAGTCATCGGCCGCATCGGGTTCCGGCGGCACAATCACGATCCGGACCAACGGATTGCGCGACGGGCGAATACCGCCATTTGACACCATGATCATTTCCAGACGATGGCGTTCGGCCACGCGTTCGCATTCCGCCTTCACCGGACAGGCATCCGCATCGACAAGGATACGCGGCCGCATCGCCGCTTTATTTGATGTATTTTCAGACATGGCGCGATAATCGTCAGGCAGATGATAAAGTCAAGCCATCAGGCGATTGTTGGCGTTTCATGCGCTGCCTTGGCATCCTTCATCATCATCAACACCACCCCGCCAACCAGCGCGAAACCACCGGCCACCAGAACGGTTGCCTGGAAGGAATACCACGTTGCGATGAAACCGGTTGCAAGATTGGCGACAAGGCCACCGATGAACAGGGTGCTGACATAATAACTGGTTGCGACGCCGGGGCGATCAGGGGCGAAGTTTTGAACAAATGTCATACTGATCCCCGCAAAGATGCCGTAATAAATCCCGTCAAGGGCCCCAAGCACCAGCACATCGGCAAGACTGGTCGCGTTATAGATCAGCCCGAAGAAGATCGCGGCAAGCACGGCGGCCAGTATCATGCCGCCGCGCTCGCCGATCTTTCTGATCAGATGTGCGCAGTAGTAAATCACCACCACCTCGACAAAGCATTTCACCGTCAGGGCAAAACCAGCCGCCGATGCAATAAGCCCAAGTTCGGTTGTGAAATAAAGCGGCATGGCGGTTACGAACACGACATTGCCCGCCCCGATGAAAAACACCGGCACACAGGCCAGAAGCAATCCAAAATTGAACGGGATTTTCTTGCCCGTCACAAGCGAACCGGGATGATGGGTTTTGAATGCCGCCGGGACGATGAACAAACATACGATGAACCACACCGCTCCAAGGGCTGCGATGCTGTAATAGGTCACCGTAAAGCCAAACGCGCCGAAGACCGATAATGACGCCGCCGGGCCAACCATCCAGCCAAGCGATGTCTGCATGCGCAGAAACCCGTTGAATTTTACGACGTCGCGCCCGGTCTGTTCGGCAAACAGACGCCCAAACGAATACATCACCGAAAGCGCCCCAGACCCGATGCCAAGCAGGATCGAGGCAAGGCAAAGATAGACCCAGTAAATCTGAAACGTCGCAAGGATCGCCATGCCACTGGCAAAGCAGACGATGCTGGTGATCAGAAGCGCCTTGATCGGCACGGCCCGGTCAATCGCGCGGCCAAATGCCCGGTTGGTCAGAAGGGTTACGACGACTTGAACGATTGCCACCATGCTGACCTTCCATGGCGGCTCCCCCAATCCCTCAATGACATAAAGCCCGCCCAGCGGTGCCGCAGAAGACGCGGTAAACGCCCCCATCAAAAGCAGGCCAAGCACCAGAAAAGGATAGCGATCCAGAAAGGCGGTTACACCAGATACCGGCCGAAGATTTCCGTTTTCAGGATGTCCGCCATCCTGTGCCGTGCCGGTCTGATCGCGCAATTTCGTGCCCCCGCCTCATCATAAGCCCAAAGCACGTTTTAGATGATCAACCGCCGACAGGAAATACCCCTAATTGCAAACCTGTGAAATTGTCACAAATCGCACAACCGGCTCAGGAAAGCCCACCGACAAAACTGGCAAGTTCCGGGGTTTTCGGATTGGCAAAAACCGCCTCAGGCGCACCGCTTTCATGAATACGGCCCTGATGCATGAAGACCAGTTTGTCGCAAACCTCGCGCGCAAACCGCATTTCATGGGTCACCATGACCAATGTCATGCCTTCCTCGGCAAGCTGGCGCACGACAGCCAGAACCTCGTTCACCAGTTCGGGATCAAGGGCCGATGTGACCTCGTCACACAGCAACACACGCGGCTTCATGGCCAGGGCGCGCGCAATCGCCACGCGCTGCTGCTGCCCGCCTGAAAGCTGATCGGGGTAATGCATCATCTTGTCGGCAAGTCCGACCTTGGCCAGCATTTCCTCGGCTACGTCCTTGGCTTCGGCCTTTGACTGCTTTTTCACGACCTGCGGCGACAGCATGACGTTTTCAAGCGCGGTGTAGTGCGGAAACAGATTGAACTGCTGAAACACCATGCCGACATTAAGCCGCAGGGTCAGCAGATCCGTATCGCGGTCACCAACCTTCTTTCCCGCCACCATGATCGTCCCGTCATTGATGGTTTCAAGGCCGTTGATCGTGCGCAAAAGCGTGCTTTTGCCAGATCCGCTTTTCCCGATCAGGGCAATCACCTGCCCCTCCTCGATCTTAAGATCAATGCCTTTAAGGACTTCCAGCTCGCCAAAGCTTTTGTGGATAGCGTGCAGTTCAACGAGCGACATGACGAAGTTTTCCTTCCAGATGGCGGGCATAAAGCGAAAGCGGGAAACAGATCAGAAAATACATGACCGCCACACAGCCATAGACGGTAAACGGTGCATAGGTCGCGTTGGTGATCATGGTCCCGGCCTTGGTCAGTTCGACAAACCCGATGATCGACGCAACCGCCGTCCCCTTGACCACCTGCACCGAAAAACCGACCGTCGGCGGCACCGCAATGCGAAGCGCCTGCGGCAAAATGATGTAACGCATCTGCTGGCGGAAATTCATGCCAAGGCTTGCCGATGCTTCCCATTGGCCAAGCCCGATGGATTCAACGCACCCCCGCCAGATTTCGGTCAGAAACGCACTGGTAAACAGCGTTAACCCCAGCATCGCCGCGATCCAGGGCGATACATCAATCCCGATCAGCGGCAGACCGAAAAACACGATGAATAGCTGCATCAAAAGCGGCGTGCCCTGAAACAGTTCAACATAACCGCGCACCAATCGCATCACCCACGGATTGCCCGCGGTTCGAACCATCAAAAGCAAAAGCCCGACAATCCCGCCCAGCACAAAGGCCGTAAGCGACAGCAACACCGTCCAGCGCGCTGCCAGCAGCAGGTTATAAACAATATCCCAAAGGGTAAATTCAGACATGACTGCGCCGTTCAAACAGGAAGTTGCCGAATATCTTCAAAACCCAGCGCAGCAGAACCGACATCGCCAGATAAAGTGCGGTCGCCACGAAATAGACCTCAAAAGCACGGAAATTGACGGCCTGGATATAGTTCGCCGCAAAGGTCAGCTCCTCGGCCGCGATCTGCGAACAGACCGACGAACCCAGCATGACAATCACGATCTGGCTTGAAAGCGCCGGCCAGATTTTCTTGAGCGCCGGACGGATAATGACATAGCGGAAAATCTGCACCCGGCTCATCGCAAGACTTTGGGCGGCCTCAATCTGCCCCCTGGGGATCGCAAGAATACCCGCCCGGATGATTTCGGTCGAATAGGCCCCAAGATTGACAATCATCGCCAGAACGGCGGCCTGAAATTCACTTAGCTTCACGCCAAGCGCCGGAAGCCCGAAAAAGATGAAGAATAACTGCACCAGAAACGGCGTATTGCGGATCAGTTCCACATATATGCCGACGATCTGGCTGATGACGGGGGCACGCGATGCGCGCGCCCACGCCCCCAAAGTTCCCAGACTGACGCCAACAACGGCCCCAATGACGGTCAGTTCGGTTGTCAGCACAACCCCATCAAGCAGCAATTCCCAATGGGGAACGATTGCACCGAAATCGAATTTATAAGCCATTGAAACCAAGCAATCCGGTCAGGGGTGAAGCCATCAGGCAATCAAGTCAGGATCAGAGCTTTTCCGGTAACGGAATGCCAAGCCACTTTTCGGCAATCGCGTTCAGACGGCCATCGGCAATCGATGCCGCAATGATCTCGTTGACCTTGGCTTTGAATGCGTCCTCTTCCTTGTTCAGCCCCACATAGCAGGGCGAGTTCTTGATCAGGAATTTCGGTTCCGGCTTGCGCGGCGGGTTGCGTTCGATGATCGCCGCCGCCGTAACGTTACCGGTCGCAATCAGGTCAACCTGCCCCGAAAGGAAGGCCGAAATCGTCCCGTTATTGTCTTCGTAGCGTTTGATTTCGAGATCCGCCGGGGCAATCTTGGTCAGCTCCAGATCTTCAATCGCACCGCGCGTTACACCAACCGAATGCCCTGCAAGGTCTTCGGCACCCTTGACCGCGATATCAGCCGGACCGAAAACGCCGTTATAGAACGGTGCATACGGATCGGTGAAATCAATCACCTTTTCGCGGTCCGGGTTTTTGCCAAGGCTTGAAATCACCAGATCGACCTTGCCGGTGGTCAGATACGGGATGCGGTTGCTCGATGCGACCGGCACCAGTTCAAGTTTCACGCCAAGGTCATCTGCAATGAGCGCCGCCATATCGATGTCATACCCCTTGGGCTGCATATCCGCACCCACGGTGCCAAACGGCGGAAAGTCCTGCGGCACGGCGACCTTCAAAACACCGGCTTCCTTGATGGTATCAAGTGCCCCTGCCGATGCACCGGCCAGCGGGGCCGCAATCATGGCAATCGCGGCGATGGTTGATTTCAGAAATTTGTTCATTTGCCTCTACCCGTATGAAAGTGGATTATTCGACTTATTTTTAATCTGTATAAAATAACTGCATAAAATTTATGCTATTGTCCATGGGTAAATTTCGCACTTGCGAAAAATGGCAAGCTGATTAAAGCTACAAACCTTAAATATATTGGATTTTCGCGTCGGAAAAATTTTGGCACTACTGGTCAGACCAGTTATGGAATCCGCATGTCACGCATTGAAACCGCCCCGGAACGCGCCGCGCGCGCCATTCGCAACCTGATTAAAAGCAACGGCTTAGGCCCCGGCGACTCTTTACCGGCCCAGCGCGAACTGGCCGCCACCCTTGGCATCAGCCGCGCCAGCCTGCGTGAAGCCCTGGCAACACTCGAAGCCATGGGACTGATCCGGGTTCAGGCGGGCAAGGGGGCCTATATCGCCGACCCGCATGACGGATTGCCGCGCGATGACAATCAGAAACGCCAGGCCGCACAGGTCTATCAATTCCGCCTTGCGATCGAACCCTATGTTGCAGGCCTTGCCGCACAGGCCCGCACGCGCGATCACCTGATCGCCCTTCAACGCAGCATCGATGACATGCAAACCGCATTCGAGGCCGACGACCTGATCACCGCGGCCAATGCTGACACTGAATTTCATGAAATCCTGCTGTCCGCATCGGGCAATCCGCTATTTGCCGCCGCGATCTTTCCCGCCGCCCAAACCATCCATGAAAACCAGATGCTGCCCTTTGCCAATGCCGCCGCAATCAAAGCACCGTTGCGCGAACATGAACAGATCCTGCGCTATGTACGCGACCGCAATCCATCGGGCGCACGCGATGCCATGCATTTTCATGTACTTAGCGCCGCGACCCGGGCCAATATCGCATTCCTGCGCCCCTAGGGTATGGCCACATAAAACGTACAGATAAAACAAAACCCCCACCCGGTTACCCGGATGGGGGTTTCGCAAATCAGCGCCTTCGCAAGCGAAGGCAAACCGAATTAGGCAGCGGTCAGATCGTCAGCCGAAACGCGACCCGAACGGGAGTCGGTGCGCAGTTCGTAGTTGATCTTGTCGCCTTCCTGCGGGTGGTTCATACCAGCGCGTTCAACGGCGCTGATGTGCAGGAATACGTCATTTCCGCCTTCGTCCGGCTGAATGAAACCAAAGCCTTTGGTTGCGTTGAACCATTTAACGGTACCAGTTGCCATCTTTAAATCTCCTTTAGAGTGTCGATTGGCGTTACGGTGCATCCCGCGTGGATGCACCAATCAGTTTGGAAAGCTGCCTCAGGCGGTTTCGCGCCTGCTGCGGTTTCCGGAATTGTTTTCAGAACGGCGCTCACCATTCGGGCGTGCGCCCAGGCGACCACCAACTGGCTTGCCGGGGCGCGCGCGGCCGGGGCGTGCGTTGCGGGCTGCTGGTTTGCCGGAATTGCCCGGTTTACCATTTGCACTCGCACCGTTGCCGGTCGTGCGGCGCTCGTCCGAGCTGCCAAGGAATGAAAGGTTCGATGCAATACGGTTGTCACCGCCGCCCGCGCCGTTCGAAGCCACCTTCTTGGGCGTACGAACCCGGTTATCGCCATTGGCGTTACGGGTATCACGGGCATCGCGGCTATCACGACCGTCACGGCGCACACCATCACGACCCTGCGGACGGGCCGCAGCACGATCAGTACGCTCGTTATTGCGATCATTGCGTTCGTTGCGATCCGCACCACCTTTGATACCGCCCTTGTACCGGCCGGAATTTTCCGAACCATTGGCTGCATCACGCGTGGTTTCTTCGGTGCGACGGCGATCATTGTTCCGGTCATTGCGATCATTACGACCACGGGCCTCATTGCGACCCTGACCATTACGACCACCAGCACCCGGACGACCACCACCATTGCGACCACGTCCGCTACCGTTGCCATTACTGGCACGACGGTCCGGATTGGCATCGCGCTCGGCTTTCGAAATCGCTTCCTGCTCGGCGGCTGCCTTGGCATCGCGACGATCGATGACCGGGATCGACTGACGGGTGGTTTTTTCGATATCACGCAAAAGACCGCGTTCTTCCTCGTCACAGAATGCAATCGCCGAACCGCTGGCACCACCGCGGGCGGTACGACCGATACGGTGCACATAGCTTTCCGGGACGTTCGGAAGTTCGAAATTCACAACATGGGTCACACCATCGACATCAATGCCGCGTGCGGCAATGTCGGTTGCGACCAGAACGCCGATCTGACCATCTTTAAACGCATTCAGTGCACGTTCACGCTGATTCTGGCTTTTATTGCCATGAATCGCGGCAGCACTGATTTTGCAGCTTTCAAGATGACGCGCCACACGATCCGCCCCGCGCTTGGTGCGGGTGAAAACGAGAGTACGTTTGAAAAGCGGGTTATCAAGCAATTCCGCCAGAAGCTGACGCTTACGGTTTTTCTCGATCATATAGACTGACTGCTCGACACGTTCCTGGGTCGTGGCAACCGGGGTCACCGAAACCTTGACCGGATCGGAAAGCATATCACCGGCAAGTTGACCGATCTGGGTCGGCATGGTGGCCGAGAAGAACAGGTTCTGACGATCACGCGGCAACATCTTGATGATGCGTTTGATCGGCGGCAGGAAGCCAAGATCAAGCATGTGATCGGCTTCGTCGAGCACGACGACATCGACATTGTTCAGCTTGAGCTTGCCTGCATCAATGTGATCAAGCAAACGGCCCGGCGTTGCGACAAGAACGTCGACACCCGGCGTAATCGCCTTGATCTGCGGGCCATGTGCGACACCGCCAACAACAACGGCAACCGTGGTGTTCATGAAGCGGCCATAGGCACGGAAGCTGTCGCCAATCTGGGCAGCCAGTTCGCGCGTCGGCGCAAGCACAAGCACACGGCACGATTTCGCCGGAGTGCGGGTTTCGTTTTTGGAAAGACGGTCCAGAATCGGCAGTGCAAAAGCAGCAGTCTTGCCAGTGCCGGTCTGTGCTATCCCCAGAAGGTCTTTACCTTCAAGGAGAGATGGGATGGCCTGTGCCTGGATCGGCGTGGGCACATCATACCCTTCATGCTTGAGAGCTCGAAGGACGGGCTCGGCCAGGCCGAGATCCGAAAATTGGGTCAAATAAAAGTATCTCTTGGTATTGCGGCAGCAAAGGGAAGGGAATCGGCCCTTGAATGTATTACGTCAGCTCTGCGCCTTGCATATTCTTTCGGAAAAGCCCGCGTAGTAGGGCCCTTCAATGCGGTTTTCCGGTAGATCACTCAACAGGCGAGGCCAATAAAGTCCCCTCTACGCTTCTGGAGCGATCAGATAACAAGGGCACCATGCGCAGAGTTTTCATCACTTGTCAAATGGGTTGTTTCAAATGATCCATGCGTAAAAGGCAAACAAGCCCGGCAATTAAGCGCGCCGGGCTTGTTTTATTTTTAATCGCCGCAGACTTAATTGGCCGCACAAGGGCTCGCTGCCCCACACGGGCTATATGCCCCGCAAGGATTTGCCGCTGCACACGGTTTGGTTGCAGCACACGGGTTCATATAATCGCTGCGGGGATTTACCGGCGCACAAGGTGCGGGGGCGTATCCGGCGCCACAGGGCGAAGCCGCGCACGGGTTCCCTGCCCCGCATGGATTGTAGGCGCCGCACGGACTGGCAGCACACGGATTGGCTGAACAGGGACTTGCAGCACAGGGGTTGGCACCGCACGGCGCTGCTGCGCAAGGGTTATATCCGGCACAAGGATTGGCAGCACACGGGTTCGATCCGCACGGGTTCCCCGCACATGGATTGCCCCCCGTCGCAGGTTTATTGGCCGGGTTGCTGATTGCGGGTGGATTGGCGGGGGCATTGGTGTGACTGAAATGATCAAACGCTACCGCGCCGCTGGCCGCGAGGAAAACCGCGCCAAACAGGATTGTATTTTTTTCGCTCATGACTTTTTAAATCCGTCCATGCCAAATACCGGGCGAAGCGCAATCCCGATCCAGCTACCGGCAAAGGCGGCAACAAACCAGAGCCAGCCATGCACGCTGCCCGATGCGATGCCGCTAAAGAACGCGCCGATATTGCAGCCAAATGCCAGACGCGCCCCATAGCCCATCAATATTCCACCAATCGCTGCCGCCAGAAGCGATGCAAACGGTACCTTGACCTTGGGCGCGAATTTGCCCGCAAGGCTTGCGGCCAATGCCGCCCCGATCACGATGCCGAAATTCATCACCGAGGTATTATCCGCCAGTACCGAGTTTGAAAGCGCCTTGGCCGGACCGGCCCAGTTCCAGAATTCCCAGGTTTCGACCGGAATGCCAATGCCTTGGGCGATCTTCGCCCCCCAAAGACCAAACCCGAACGTGATAGACCATGGATGCCCCGCGCTCAAAAGCGTTGCCACGTTAAGCCCCGCCAGAAGCACACCGGTCCCGACCATCGGCCATGGACCATGCAGCAACCGGGCAAAGCCCGCACGCGGTGCGGCCGGTGCGGCTTCAATCGAACCATGCGCACGCTTTTCAACCCAGACCGTGATCAGCGCAATCAATGCCAGACCGGCAAAGGTCACGCCCAAACCGCCCCAGATACCGAACTCGCTACCAAGGCTCATGGGCGGAAGGGATGGCAGTTCAAGCCACATTGGCAAATGCGCCGTACCAATCACCGCCCCGATGATAAAAAATGCAAGCGTCAGCAACATGCGCGCGCTGCCACCACCAACCGTAAACAGCGTGCCCGATCCGCATCCACCGCCAAGCTGCATGCCAAGGCCAAACATAAATGCACCGACCAGAACCGAAACACCAACCGGTGCCACCGCCCCTACAATCGGGGTGCCAAGTGGTGCACCAATGGCAAGCAACGGAATAAATGCCGCCGCTGCAACGCCGATCATCAAAAGCTGGGCCCGCATCGCACGGCCGCGCTTTTCAACCGAAAATCGCCGCCAGCCGCCGGTAAAACCGAATGACGCATGATAAAGGGCAATGCCCAGCAACCCGCCAAGGCCATAAAGCACGGCCTGATGGATATCGATGGCCTGCGCAATCAGCACCGCGACAATCACAAACAGGATGGCCGTGACGGCTGCGGGCCCTTTGTCAAAACTAAAGCCCGAAGCACGGACATTAAGGGTCGTTTCAGACATGGTGGTGACGCTCTATCTGACAGGAAACCTGAAAACGAACGAAACCGGGAGGCCCCGGTTCCGTCAAAACATGATGTATTATAGGGGCGTTACGCCGTATTTCCGAATTATTCCGGAATGACTACTTCGCGCGACGGATCAGCCGCCCATTCGGTCATCGAGCCGTCATACATACGGGTGTTTTTGTTGCCCATCACTTCCGAAAGGCCAAACCACGCAACCGATGCCCAATGGCCGGTATTGCAATAGGTGATTTCTGCGCCGTCCTTGGCAACACCGGCATTTTCCACCAGTCCTTCGATCACATCGGATGCGACAAACGCACCCTGCTGATCATTATAAAACTCGGACTGCGAAATATTGACCGCCCCCGGAATGGCACCGGCACGAGCGACAACACCGCTTTTGCTTTCGCCCTTATATTGCGAAACCGGGCGGGCATCGACCAGCGCAACACCATTTTCACGCGCCTTGGCAACGTCATCGGCGGTCGCCAGAAGCTCCGGGCGGAAATTGGCATTGAAGGCCACGGCCTGTGGTGCAACCGCCTCGTTTGAGACCGGCTTGCCAGCGGCTTCCCATGCACGCTGCCCACCATCAAGGATGGTCACGGCATCATGACCCAGCACCTTGAAGGTCCAGTAGACACGCGTGGCCGAACCGAAATCCGAGCTGTTCTGACCGGCCGGGACGACAACAACCTGTTTGTCATTATCAATGCCAAGGCTCCCGATCCGGGCCGATATCACATCAACCGGCGGCAACTGGCCGACAACATCGCCAACCTTGGCGCGCCAGCCAAACTTGCCATAAGGCGCAAAAACCGCACCCGGGATATGCCCGGCATCATAGGGGCTGCCTTCTTTGGTCAACGAGCGGATATCGACAACCACCAATGACGGGTTTTCCAGATTATCCGAAAGCCATGCGGCATCGACCAGCGGCTTTTCCGTCAGGCGCTCGGCCTGTGCTGCCGCGCCGCCAAAGACAATCGCCACTGCCGCAGCAGCAGAAAGAATAAGAGAACGCATGGGGCCTGTCTCCGATTTGGTGAATTAGAAATCTGTGAAACTTATATAATCACCACGTATACAATGTCAATTAATCTAAAATAACAGTTATTTTTTGTTATATATTGAAATACCGTTAATTGAGCAGCCCTTTTGCCTTTAAACGCTAAGGTCTCAGCCCGTTCAGATACCGCGCATATTCGCGCGCAAATGCATCGTGGGTTTCGCTGTTACGCAATGCAGGCGGGCGGGTCAGAAAGCCATGCAGGGTGGCGATGATGAATTCCGCCACCGAGGACGGTTCGATGTCGGTGCGGATGGTTTTATTGAACTGCCCATGGCCCAGATGAAGCGCCAGTCCGCGCCGCCAGTATCGGTAAACCCCATCAATCCGCTTGCGCAGATTTTCATCAAGTTCCGCCGCCCCCGACGCCAGCCTCGCCAGAGGACAGCCACCTTCAAGCAGTTTCGGTGCATCCTTGGTACCAAGGCTATCGACCTGCCCCATCATGACCGGCAGGATATCTTCCTCGCCATCCAGCGGTTTTAGCCAGACATCATCGATATATTGCGGCAGGCATTCCTCGATCACGGCATAGGCGAGTTTCGCCTTGCCGGGAAAGTGATGATAAAGCGCGCCCTTGGTCGTGCCGGTACGGTCCAGAATCCGGTTGATCGATGCCCCGGCAAACCCTGCCATGCGGATTTCATAGAATGCGGCATCAAGGATCAGCTTGCGGGTTGCCTGCGGATTGCGGGGCTGACGCGTTGTCAGCGCGTTTTGGCCATGTTCGGCAATGGCATTTTCAATCGCACCTTCATCGACCGGGTCATCCGGATGGGAAATCCGGGCCAGTGCGGTCGTAATGCTAAAGGGCGGTTTGCTCATGATTTTTATATCTTGTGCCATGTTTGATAAGGCTGCCCAAGGTTCCCCTGTTTTTGCCCCAACGTCAATACGAGAGCACATTGCACCCAACGTGACCCTGCACACAGCATCCCCGTCTGCCAGATGATCCAGCCCCTTGCAATTCCAAGCAAACCAGTCTCTATTACGGGATTGCGGGGCCGTAATACGGTTCCCATATCCGGCCGGAAACGGCATGGAAACGCGTATCAAGACCAGGCCAAACGCCACCCTGACACGATTATGGTGGCATGCGATGACAGGATCGCATTCGATCGGAAAGCAGATGCATATTCATTCCATCGCCTTTGTCGCTGCCGACACCAAAATTGCCCAGGACGCGATGTATCGCCTGAAACATCGCTACGGCCATGTTTCGCCGGACACCGCCGATGTCATTGTTGCGCTTGGCGGCGATGGTTTCATGCTTGAAACCCTGCATCGTTATATGGGCCGCAAGGTGCCGATCTATGGCATGAACCGGGGCACGGTCGGCTTTCTGATGAATGAATTCCGTGAAATGGATCTGCCCGAACGCATTGCCGAAGCCCAGACCGTCGAACTGCACCCGCTGCAGATGGAAGCCCACACCATGCAGGGCGAAAGCATGTGTGCGCTTGCGATCAACGAAGTATCGCTTCTGCGCGAAACGCGACAGGCTGCCAAACTTCGCATCAAGATCGACGGGGTTGAACGGCTGGCCGAGTTGGTCTGCGATGGCGCATTGGTCTGCACACCGGCTGGAAGCACGGCCTATAACCTGTCCGCACACGGTCCGATCCTGCCGATGGGAAGCGGCCTTATGGCCCTGACCCCGATCAGCCCGTTCCGCCCGCGTCGCTGGCGCGGGGCACTTCTGCCGCACGGTGCCGAAGTTGTTTTTGATGTGCAGGACCCGCAAAAACGTCCGGTTTCCGCCGTGGCCGACTATACCGAGGTTCGCGATGTCTCGCGCGTGATCATCCGCGAAGACAGCAACATGAAAATCAAATTGCTGTTCGATCCCGAACACAATCTGGAAGAACGCATTCTTAAGGAACAATTCGTCGAATGAGTGCCGCCAACACCACCGCTATGCCGTCCGAGGCAACCCTTGACTGGCTCGCTAAACTGATCAGCCATCCAAGTGTTAGCCTGACCCCGAACCTTGCCCTGATCGAACAGGCGCAAGGCTATCTTGAGGACCTCGGCTATCTGTGCGCGGTCGTGTTTGACGAAACCAAAAGCAAGGCGAACCTTTACGCCACCATCGGCCCCGCGGTTGATGGCGGCGTGATCCTGTCAGGCCATAGCGACGTGGTTCCGGTCGAAGGCCAGAACTGGGCATCCGATCCCTTCACCACCGATATCCGCGGCGACAGGCTTTATGGCCGCGGCGCATGTGACATGAAGGGCTTTCTGGCCTGTCTGCTGGCCAAGGCGGAAACCTTCAAAAATGCCGATTTGCGCGTGCCGATCCATCTGGCTTTCACCTATGACGAGGAAGTCGGCTGCCTTGGCGTGCCAAGCCTGGTCGAAGCGATCAATGCCCTGCCCCACAAACCCGCCATGTGCATCGTGGGCGAGCCGACCAACATGCAGGTCATCACCCAGCATAAGGGCAAATATTCTGCCCGCGCGCATTTTACCGGACGTTCCGGTCATTCATCCCTTCCGGGCGAAGGGGTCAATGCAGTTGAATTTGCATCGGAATTTGTCGTCTTTCTGCGCCGCCTTGGCCAAAAATTCCGCAACGAAGGCCCGCATGATGACGAGTTCGTTCCCAACCATACGACCTTCCATAGCGGCGTGATCCATGGCGGCACACAGCTCAACATCATCCCGCAGAATTGCTATGTCGATTTTGAATTCCGCAACCTGCCCAATCATGACCGCAACGAGCTTAAGGGCCTGATTTTCGATTATCTCGACAATACCCTGATCCCGCAAATGCGCGAAACCTATGACGATGTCGGGGTTGAAATCGAAGTCGTATCCGATATGCCCGGCCTCGCCACCGGCGATGACGAGGAAGTCACCAGACTGGTCATGGAACTGACAGGTGCCAACACCACCGGCAAGGTCAGCTTTGGCACCGAAGCCGGCGTATTCTCGGCAATGGGCGACATCCCCACCGTCGTCTGCGGCCCCGGCAGCATCGAACAGGCCCACAAACCCGACGAATTCATCGAACTCGACCAGCTCGCGCGCTGCGAAAAGTTCCTCGACAAGCTTTTGGCGGTACTGGTCCGAAAGTAGAAAATCACCTGCCAGCGTCAAGGAAGCAACCCTCGAAGGTTGCTTCCTTGTTCAATCAGCTATCGAACTCGATTTTCAATACTTCGCGGTCAATTAGTTCAGACAAGGCATCCCCATTGCGGGTCGCTTGTTTTCCAAGGTTGTTAAAGCCGCTAAACATAACTTCAAATGCAGCAGCCCCAATATCTTCAAACGGTGTAGGATATTCCGGCTCATAAGCAAGGGTAAGAGTCCCCTCGGATGTTTCGAGCACCGACTTGGCTACCTCGGCCAGATGGCTTTCGAACCGACTTTGCAGCGGGTTTTCCAAAATCTGATGATCCAGCTTTCTGAAAAGTTCCTTGCGATAGGATGCCCCATCAAGAGCAGCTCCGCTTTCGACACTGGCATATTCGGCGATCCGGTCTTTAAGCCCCCGATCCGCCAAACGAAGAGAAACCGAATTCAAATCGGCCTTGCCCATATCATCAAGCATGCGCCCCATAGCATTAAAGCCACGCGCAGAAAAACGCTCGACCGGCGGTGCTGTGAAACGGCTGACACTGATTTCGAACTCACTATCCAGTAAATCCGGCATGGAAATATCAAGAGATGCCAACGCATCGCCTTTGGCAATATCGTATTCATATTCAATACCAATATCGCCGCGCACTGCATCCACCCCTATCATGAATGGGGATGGCGCACCAAACAGCCCGAATGAGCTTGCTGCAATCGGAAAATCGATGTCTTCCAACAGAAGATCGACACTTCGCAACTGCCCGCTACGTTCATCCAGATCGTAGTTCGAAACAGTCAAAGCCCCAACTGTGCCCTCTGTCCCCTGAAAACTCAGACGCACATTATGCAATGTCACGCTCTGCCCGATAAGGGACGCATCGATTTCCCGATAACGGATGTCGCGATCAAGTTCGTTTTCTCGAAGGAACCGGGCGATCTCGATTTCGGCTTCATTTGCGATATGACTTTGAAAGCCGAAATATCCCCCCGCGAGAATCACAACAGCAACGACGGCTGCAATCAATCCGATTTTTTTGCGGCCTTTTCGGGAAGGCTCGGACATATGATTATTATTCTGTTCCATATCCACACCTATTCCCTTGCGCCTGACCATTGCGGATATTGTGTCCGGACATAAGCAGCAACATCTTCTTTATTCATGCAAATCCGGCCATCACATTTCGTCGCCTTATCAACTGATATAACGCTATAAAGCGCGCCATCGATCTTCTGGCCGTCCCCCATGCCAGAAACAAAATACCAATCACCTTCTTCTAGCCCCTCCCCCGTCAGATAGACACGCGATGGCCATTTGGCGCGATAACCGACACTGTCGCGATCCCCGACCTCCACAAAGGCCCGAACCGGAAATTTCTGACCGCGAGAAAAGGCGCTGGCGGCAATATCATAGGGATTGTCAAAAGACGGATTGCCATCGTGATGCAGGGCCGCAAGCTTGGCCGGAACGACACCATCTCCGGCAAGACTGTCATAAAGCTTTTGCGCTTGTGCATCCTCGCGTTCCTGCTGAACACGGCGCAGCTCTTCTTCATGGCTGCGCTGGGCAGCAAGACGCTGTTCCTCGGCCCGACGCTGCTCTTCTGCGGCCTTCCTTACTGCGGCCATATGCTGTTCACGCGCCGCAATAAACTTGGCCTCATCATGATGCACCAGCAGATAGTCAAGCTGTTCCCCAGTAAAGATTTTAACGTCAATAAATTCAGCCTTGAGTTCGTAATGTTTTGGCCAACCTGTTTTAAGACCCACACCCGAAAGCTGTGCCAAATAGGTGATGCGCACCCTATTGCCAACCGCCTGCAAACGATCTACCGCACTGCGCCCCAAATCTCCGGGCAAATAGATTTTTTGGTTAAAACTGTCTGGCAGACCTTCAAAACTGACATGAACCCGACCGCCAATTGCATTATCATCAAAATCACCGCTTCCGTAGAAACAACGGACTTCATATTGCCTCTCCGACGGAATAAAACCGCCGATGTCGAGCATCGAAGTCTCAAAATCATACTGACGGCGAACATCAAAGGTGAACGAAAACTCGAACAAATTTGATGCAGAATCTGATTTCGCAATCACCTCCGGTTTAACCTTTTTTCGCCAATCTCTCAGGTCAAACTCGTTCTTCCAGACGGCCCGATAGTCGTCACAACTTTCCAGTGACGCGAACTGATCAATTACACGATCATCGTTCAGGGCCTCGGGATAGTATTTCGCTGCAAGCCAAAAGACATTCTCGGCCGTCAAGGAAACCGGCTTCACATCCGGTTGCTTCTTCTCAACAACAACCGGCTTTTCCTGCTTTGCAACAGTCGGCGCTGGCGGCGCTTCCGGTACTTCGGTTATTTCTTTCGCTGCATCGTCTTTCGGCGTCACATCCTCCGCAGTTTTTTGCGCAGGATCAGCCACAGCAACCTCAGTCGCAATAGCCCAGCCGCTTGCCTTTGCAATTCTGAAATCGCGCGTCAGGCTACCAGCACTGTCGGTCACCTCAATCCTCGCCGTTTCCATCTGCGGGCATTCTGCATCAAAGACCTTTGCGATGGTCGGGAAAAGAGTTTCTTCCTTATCCACCAAAGGACTGTCCGCGTTGCGTGCAAGCTTCAAATGCGCATCCGCTTTGCACCAGCTATCCCCCCCCACACCAAAC
This sequence comes from Thalassospira lucentensis, assembly GCF_032921865.1. Taxonomy (NCBI): domain Bacteria; kingdom Pseudomonadati; phylum Pseudomonadota; class Alphaproteobacteria; order Rhodospirillales; family Thalassospiraceae; genus Thalassospira; species Thalassospira lucentensis. The sequence goes on along the minus strand of NZ_CP136684.1, from coordinate 2,823,935 downwards.
AGCTCGATACCAAGCTTCGAGGACCGTGCGATCTGCTTTGTTTCCGCGGCCTCAACATCAAACGGCACCGACAGAAGTACCACTGACGCCATCAGCGGTGCCGCCACAAGAAAACGACGATATCCCATCAGCCAAGCTCCCATACACCATCCGGCGACTTGCACGCGGAATAGCTTTTCTGCTCGCTCTCGCTGCCATCGCTGACAGTCATGGAAACGTCGCGGCAGGTCGTCTGCACGATCAATGTCTCAGTCTCGAACTCTGCATCAAGATCAATGACGTCGCTATCGCGCTCGACAACCTCTTCCGCCGCAACTTTCGCTGCTTCGGGGTCTTGTGCTGGATCTGCTGCTACCATTTGCATGTCGGGGGCCGTGTTCGGCTCTGCCAAAAGCGTGTGATACACATAACCAATGGCCTTGCCATCACGCCCGACCAGATACCAGTTGCCGTTGGCAACACTACCAACCGCATTGATATGATCGCCAGCCCTCAACCCTGTCAGGATATCTGAATCAGTCGAAGGCGCGGAACGCACATTGGCCCCCTTGGTGATCACACGCTCTTCTCCCACAATCGTCATGCCCACTGGGCTAGCCACGACTTTCGGACGCTGTACATCCACCTTGGCCGCCACCTGTCGGGTATTGGTCGGTATGATTTCGGCACTTGCCCCGGTATCGGGGTTATTCCAGGTAACTGTTTCACCGTCATTTCCCGCATCGAGAGTCCGGGTGGTCGCCTGCTGCACGGCTTCGGCATCTTTGGGGTCAAGCATTCCACCGACCCAGTCGCCAATCATGTAGCCCGCCGTCGCCCCGATGGCGGTTGCGATAAGCTGACCGGTTCCGCTGCCGAACTGTGCGCCTAACAATGTCCCCCCGACCACCCCGACGATGGAACCGACGGTCTGCCCCGTCGTCTTGTTGCATCCGCCAAGTGCGAGTACAGACATCAGAACCAGCGCGGTCGTGCCACGCAACACAGCTTTATTCATAAAAAATACCCCCTTGGTATCAAACCGGAAGACTGTCCCTAATAAAGATTTATCGAACTAAACTTTTAGATGTCAATGCGCGTCGAACACACGCAAAAGCAATTAAATTGCTTGAAAAAAATCACTATCAATGAAACAGAAATCAACGTGTTAGCCTCCCAATACAAAGGGATAGCGCCTACAAGTTGAAAACCACCCAAATGGGTGGGGGAAATTCACGACTTGACGCCAACGCCGCCAGCAGACAAAACAAAGGGCCGGTGCAATGCACCAGCCCTTCTTACGCACGCGCAACGGCGGGGTCGGGGGACTGCGCAGACAAGTCTGCAACCGTCGCGAGCGCGCCGACAAAGCCGGTCTGTTAAATCAGACCGGCTTTGCTTTTTGATTTATTCGGCCGGATGTTCGTGGGCCGCCTTGACATCACCGCGTTTCGAACGGTTCTTGGCAAAGGCACCAACAATCAGCACGAAGAACAGCGGCACGAAGAAGATCGCAAGGATCGTTGCCGCAATCATGCCGCCCATAACCCCGGTACCCACCGCAACACGCGCCCCCGCACCGGCACCGGTACTGATCGCAAGCGGCAGAACACCAAGCGTAAAGGCCATCGAAGTCATGATGATCGGACGCAGACGCTGACGCGCGGCCTCGATCGTGGCTTCAAGCAGCCCCATCCCCTGATCATAAAGTTCGCGTGCGAACTCGACGATCAGAATGGCATTCTTGGCCGAAAGCCCGATGGTGGTCAGGATCGCGACCTGGAAGTAAACGTCATCGGGAAGCCCGCGCAGCAAGGCTGCAATCACGGCACCCAAAACGCCCAGTGGCACGACCATCATCACCGAAACCGGAATGGCCCAGCTTTCATACAGCGCCGCAAGGCACAGGAAGACCACGATCATCGACAGGGCATAAAGGGCCGGACCCTGTTCGCCTGCCTCGCGTTCTTCATAGGAAAGCCCCTGCCATTCAAGGCCGATGCCGCCCGGAAGCTTGGCGACGATTTCTTCCATCGCCTTCATCGCATCACCCGATGCAACACCCGGTGCCGCCTGCCCCTGAATATTGACAGACGAAAGACCGTTAAAGCGTTCCAGACGTGGTGATCCATATGTCCATTGCGTGGTCGAGAAGGCGGAAATCGGTACCATCTCGTCATGGCTGTTGCGGACATACCAGTGATCAAGGTCTTCGGGCATCATGCGGTATTTCGCATCTGCCTGCATATAGACGCGCTTCACACGGCCTTTTTCGATGAAGTCGTTGACATAGCTCGACCCCCAGGCGGTTGCCAGCGTGCGGTTGATATCGGCAATATCAACCCCCAGCGCGCTTGCCTTTTCCTGATCGATATTGATGTCGAACTGCGGCATGTCATTCAGGCCGTTCGGGCGAACCCCCACAAGGCGCGGGTCCTGTGCCGCCATGCCAAGCAACTGGTTGCGTGCCGCCATCAGGGCATCATGCCCCGAGCCGCCACGGTCGACCAACTGCATGTCGAAACCGTTCGCCGTACCGAGCTCGATAATCGCCGGCGGGGCAAAGGCAAAGACCATGGCCTCGCGGATCTGGGCAAAGGCACCATAGGCCCGCCCGATCACCGCCGCAACCGACTGGCCCGGTTCGTTACGTTCCGACCAGTCTTTCAGGTTGACGAAGGCAATACCCGCATTCTGGCCACTACCGGCAAACGAGAAGCCAGCCACGGTAAAGATACCGTTCACCACTTCCTTCTCGTCTTCCATGAAGTGCTTCTCAAGCTTCTTGAGAACCTCGACCGTCCGTTCCTGCGAGGCACCGGCCGGCAGCTGAACCATCGAGAACATGATCCCCTGATCCTCGTCCGGCAGGAACGAGCCCGGCAGACGCACAAACAGGAAGGCCAGACAGCCGACAAGAATGCCATACACGAACAGATAGCGCCATTTGCGGTTCACAACATGGCCGACACTGCCCTGATAGAAGTTGTTGGTCTTGTCGAACCCGCGGTTGAACCAGCCAAAGAAACCTTTCTTAGCATGCGGATCACCCTTGGACGGTTTAAGCATGGTCGCACAAAGTGCTGGTGTCAGGACAATCGCCACAATCACCGACAGCACCATCGCCGAAACGATCGTGATCGAGAACTGGCGATAAATCGCCCCGGTCGACCCGGCAAAGAAGGCCATCGGCACGAACACCGCCGACAGAACCAGCGCAATACCAACAAGCGCGCCGGTAATCTGGCTCATGGATTTGCGCGTCGCCTCACGCGGCGGCAAACCGTCTTCATGCATCACACGTTCAACGTTTTCGACCACCACGATGGCGTCATCGACCAGAAGGCCGATGGCCAGCACCATGCCAAACATGGTCAGCGTGTTGATAGAATAACCAAACGCCGCCAGCACCCCGAAGGTACCCAGCAAAACCACCGGCACCGCAATCGTCGGGATCAGGGTCGCGCGCCAGTTTTGCAGGAACACGAACATCACCACGAAAACAAGCACGATGGCTTCAAACAGGGTGTGAACCACTTCCTCGATCGAAACCTTGACGAATGGGGTCGTGTCATAGGGATAAACCACTTCCATCCCCTGCGGGAAGAAGGGTTTGAGTTCCTCGACGCGCGCCTTGACCGCCTCGGCGGTATCAAGCGCATTGGCCCCGGTTGCAAGGTTGATACCGATACCGGTTGCGGCCTGCGCATTATAACGCGCAATCACGTCATAGCTTTCGCCGCCTATCTCGATACGGGCGATATCGCCCAGACGGATTTGCGATCCGTCCGTGTTTACACGCAGCAGAATATTGGCAAACTCGTCAACCGTCTGCAGCTTGCTTTGGGCGGTAATCGTCGCGTTGATCTGCTGCCCCGGCACCGAAGGCGCACCACCGATCTGACCGGCGGTGACTTCGGTATTCTGGGCTTCAATCGCGGCACTGACATCGGAAACCGTCAGGTTATAGGAAATCAGCTTGTTCGGGTCGAGCCAGATACGCATCGCGTGCTGGGCACCGAACACCTGAACCGAACCGACACCATTCACACGCGCAATCGGGTCTTCGATGGTCGAAACCACGAAATCCGAAAGGTCTTCGGCATTCATCGAACCATCGGCCGACACAAAGCCCAGAACCATCAGGAACGAACCGCTCGATTTCGAAACCGTGATGCCCTGCTGCTGAACTTCGCTTGGCAGGCGCGACATGGCGGCCTGCAACTTGTTCTGCACCTGAACCTGCGCGATATCGGGATCAGCTTCGGGTTCGAAGGTCAGCGTGATGGATGCACTACCCGTCGCACTACTGTTCGACGACATATAGCGCAGATAATCCAGCCCGTTCATTTCCTGCTCGATAACCTGCGTCACCGTGTTTTCCACGGTTTCCGCCGAAGCCCCCGGATAGGTCGCCTCGATCTGCACCGATGGCGGTGCAATCGAAGGATATTGTTCGATCGGCAGCTGCAGAATGGACAGCCCCCCCGCCAGCATGATCACCAGGGCCACAACCCAGGCGAAGACGGGGCGATCAATAAAAAACTTTGCCATTAGAAATCGTCCTTAATCTTCAGCTTACTGGGCTGAACCTTGGGCGGCACCCTGGGCGGCATTCGCGGTCTCGACAGGCTGTCCCGTCACCGGTGCACCCGGTGCAATACGCTGAATGCCATCGACGATCAGCTGTTCGCCGTCCTCGACACCATCCGTCACCAGCCAGTTCTCGCCTTGCGACTGTTCGATCTGGATATCCTTTGAAACAACCTTGCCATCCCCAATGGTATAGACATAGGCCGAGCCATCCGGGCGGCGCATAACCGCCTTCTGGGGGATAAGGAAGGCCCCTTCAAGCTTGCCCTGACGCACCTGTCCGCGCACGAACATGCCCGGCAGCAGCACGCCATCCGGGTTCGGGAATACCGCGCGCAGGCGGATCGTTCCGGTGGTTTCGTTCACCGATACGTCGGAAAACTGCAACGTCCCGGTATGCGGATATTCAACACCGGTCGCATCAATAATCAGGGAAACCTCGATCTTGCCGTCTTCAACACCCTGGATGCGGCCGTTCTGGATCGCCTGTTTGATCTTCATCAACCGGCCACCGGCCTGCGTCACATCGACATAGATCGGATCAAGCTGCGTGATCGTGGTCAGCGCATCCGTCTGGTTGGTCGTCACAAGTGCACCTTCGGTCACATCCGATGCACTGATCTGGCCCGAAATCGGGGCGGTTACGGTGGTGTATTCGACATTGATACGTGCCTGGTCGACCTGTGCACGTGCGGCGGCAACTGCCGCTTTCGCCTGCGCTTCTGCGGCAATCGCGTCGTCAAAGGTCTGCTCGGAAACCGCCTGGGTTTTCACAAGGCTTTCGTAACGCTTGCGGGTTTTGGTCGTCTGATCAAGGGTCGCACGCTGCCGGGCAAGTTCCGCCTGTGCCGCGTCAAGTTCCGCCATGTAAACGGCCTGATCAATCATATAAAGCTGCTGACCGGCTTCAACAAACGCGCCTTCGGTAAAGTTGCGTTCCTTGATGATACCATCGACCTGCGGGCGCACGGCAGCCTTGCGGAAGGCAACGGTACGACCCGGCATTTCCTCGATCAGACCGACGGTCTGCGCTTCAAGCGTCACGGTACCAACCGGCGTTGCCTGTGGCTGCTGCTGTGCGCTGGCATCCGACTGTTGCGCTTCTTTCTGCTCATCACAGGCCGCAACCATCAATGCAAGCACAGCAACGCCTGCAAGTTTCAAACAAGATCGCATCGACAAAATGATTTTCCTTCTCACAGTCCTGTAAGCAGCGCTGCCCTGTCGGGGGAATATCAGGCAGCTTTGCCATTGAATTATTAAATACTGTACGGTACAGTACACATTGTGCGCTGCACGATCAAGAGCCAAAAACAACGTCGATAGCAAAGATCGAAAAACCATGAGCGAAACGTCAGAAACCCAAGGAAAACAATCCAGTCGCGGCTTCGCACGGCGACGCGCGATGATGGATGCTGCATGGCAGCTTCTGTTGGAAAAAGGTTTCTCTGGCGTTACGCTAAATGACGTAATTTCTCGATCCGGTGGCTCACGTACAACTCTTTACGAGGCATTTGGCGGAAAGGATGGGCTGCTGACAGCCGTCATGACAGAACGGTGCATGGAATTTTCCGCGGAATTGCATATTTCGCTGGAATCCAATCTCCCTCCTCGTGACGCTTTGACGGACTTCGCCTTTAAACTATCGACCAAGATACTAACCGAGGAAGCCGTTCGCTTCACGCAGATTCTGTTCTCCGAAGGACAGCATTTCATACCAATGGTTGAGAAGTTCCTGGAAGTCGGCCCCGAAAGCACGCGAAAACGCCTTGCAAACTACCTGAAACGCCAGAACGACCTTGGCAATCTTGTCATCGACGACCCCGATCATTACGCCGAAATCTTCGATGCAATGATTGTTGGCGACTGGCAGAATCAGGTCATGAAAATGATCTCTCCGCCCAAACTCAGCGAGGAAGAGATCACAATAAGGGTCAAACGCGCCGTCGACGTCTTCCTGTGTGGCGTGACCGTCGAAAGCAAGCGCGACAAAATCGGCTGCACCACCGACTGATCCCGACGGATATGCAAATCGCAGATCACCCCGCCAAGCTGATGTGATACACTTCACACTTGGGCCATTCAGGGCAACCTGAAGGCAGCCTGCAATAATCCCTGCCCCATCTTCACCAAATTTGCGCTAAACAATGGAACGGTTCAAACCATTACCCTTGGGGGCCCCGATCATGCCTGCACGCCGTATTGTCATCGGCATTGGTGTTTCACTGATTTCCCTTTGCGCAACCAGCGCAACCGCCTTTGCACTTGAAACGCAAAAGGCCCGCGAAATCATGGATGCGATCCTGATGCAGAACGGCATTTCCGCCACCGAAATGTCAGCGGAAAACAGCAACGGTGCCGTCATCTTCACCTATGACGACGTCCGCCTTGATCTCAGCGGTTATAGCTCGGCGCGTGAACTGGTTCTGGATGATGTCAGGGTTACGATGAACGACACCGATATCGCCAATCAGGTCGATATCGGTGTAACACTTCCCGAACGCGGAAAGATGCTGGCCGAAGCCACCAGTGACCAGCGCGAACTGACCATGCGCAAGGCACTTGGCAGCCTGCGCTGGGACCATGTTAACGGTGTGCCGGTCAACTTCGCCGGTTCGGCGGATTTCCTGATCGGTGATGAACCGGTGACGCGCAAACACTGGCTGATGAATGGCCTTGTCATTCGCTGGATGCCCGAAGAAGCCCGCATTTCCTGGCAGGCCGCCGAATGGACCGGCCCGAACCGGGAAAAACGTGGCTCGGTCAAATCGACAAGCTTCCTGCTTTATCCCGGCGAAAACGATGAAACCCATCTTGATTACGCCCATGACGGCCTTTGGCTGCCAAGCCTTCTGCAACCGCGCACCGTGCGCATCAAAAGCAGCAGCACCGGCCTGCCCTGGTCCGAAGCCCGGCCGATCCTGCAAAAGGGCTTTAACGACATGATGACCGGCCTTGCACCGCGCGCTGCCCGCCGCCAGATCGCCAATGATCTGTGGCAAAAGGCCGCCGATAATGGTGCCCCGGTCAAGATTGACGAAATCTATGTTGAAGGCCGCGGCCTCGAGGCACTCGGCAAGGGCGAGTTCATCGCCCAAAAGGCCGCGCGGTATGGCTTTTCCGGCCAGCTTGACGTTGATCTGATCGGGCGCGAACGCCTTCAGGACCTGATCGGCACCCCGCAAAGCCCGACTTTGCTGGGCGCGCTGGTACCCTTTGCCGTCGATGGCCTTGCTGCCGGTGAACCGGGCACACAGGGCACAACGAATTACGACGTGGAACTGCTGCGTGATGGCCGGATTGTCGTCAACGGCATCACCGTATTCAGCGGCACAAGTGGCAGCTGACAGTTTGGGGCGAACGGAAACCCAGATGCCAATCACCTGCAACCGGGTCGTTATTTACACAAAAAAAATCGATGAAATGATTCGCTTCTATGGCGATCTTTTCGTCTATCGCGCGATCCGTCAAGAAGACGACCGCATTGTCGAACTGCGCCCGGCAACAGATGGACTGATCCTGATGCTACATCCTGCGGGCAAAGGACAGAAAGAAGGCCAGTCCCTCGTCAAACTGGTCTTTGACGTCAAGAATGTTGAAGTCTTCCGCAAACAACTGGTTGCCCACGGCGTTGATGTCGGCCCGATCCATCAGGCGGATGGCTATCAGTTCGCCAATATGAAAGACCCGTCCGGAAATTCGGTTTCGATTTCCAGCCGGGCCTTTGCAGTCGGTTCCTGACCGGGCTTAGATACCCTGCCCGCCGGAAACCTCGATCCGCTGGGCATTGACCCACCGATTGTCTTCTGACAGCAGGCTGGCGATCATCGGTCCGATATCATCAGGCACGCCCACCCGGCCAAGTGCCGTCATTTCGGCAAATACCTTGTTCAGATCCGGGGTATCGCGCACCGCACCGCCAAGGAAGTCGGTTTCAATCGCGCCCGGGGCGACCGTATTGACCGCAATGCCGCGTGCCCCAAATTCCTTGGCCATATAAAGGCTCAGCACCTCGACCGCGCCCTTGACCGCCGAATAGGCGGAAAATCCGGGGAATGCCCCCTTGGTCAGCCCCGAAGACAGGTTCACGATCCGCCCGCCATCGGCAATCAGCGGCAACAAAGCCTGCGTTAAGAAGAAAACCCCTTTGAAATGCACATCAACCAGCTTGTCGAACTGTGCCTCGGTGGTTTCGGCAATCGATGCCATGTCGCCATGACCGGCATTGTTGACAAGATGGTCAAACATTTCCCGGCCCCAGACGTCGCGCAATCCGGTGCGCAGATTTTCGGCAAAACCGGCAAAGCTGGAAATGTCAGCAACATCAAGCTTCAGGGCCAATGCCTTCCGCCCCATTGCCTTAATCTCCGAAACCACTGCATCGGCATCGTCAGATCGGCTGTGATAGGTCACGATTACATCCCCGCCGTGGCGGGCAATGGCAAGGGCGGTATTGCGGCCAAGGCCACGGCTGGAACCGGTTACAATTGAAATCTTGGTCATCGGACAACTCCTTGGTTTGGTGATGTTGGTTCACGCTGTTTGGTGTTGTCCGTTATACTGCCGCCCCCTCCCGCCCGTCGTTGCCAGAACCTCGGCATACTTAGCCTAATCCTCCAAACCATATTTACGACGATATCAATCGGGATTAGGATCACGGCATGACAAACGCGCTTCTCACCGCGGTCCGGTCATGGCTTGATACCCGCGCCATCGACAGCGGACTGGCCCAGACACCCATTCCCGGCCTGACGACCATCCGGTCCGTCACGCCAAGCGGGCTGGATTATGCCATCTCGCGCCCGCTGGTTTGCCTGATCCTTCAGGGCAGCAAACAGGTTGCCCTTGGCAATCGGACCTTCACCCTGCGCCCGGGTGATACCCTTCTGATCACGGCCGATGTCCCGACCGTAAGCCAGATCACCGATGCCAGTTCCGATGCGCCCTATATGTCGCTGGTGCTTGATCTTGATCCATCGGTCATTGCCGACCTGTCATTGCAGATGGGCACCCCGCCGCAAAGCGATGATGCCGCCGTCATTGTCGCCCCCACCGATGCCGAGGTCGCCGATACCGCCCTTCGCCTGATGCGTCTGCTTGATCGTCCCGATGCCGTTCCGATGCTCCATCAATCCCTGATCCGCGAATTGCATTACTGGCTTCTGACCAGCCCGCATGGCACTGCCATCCGCCAGCTTGGCTGGCCCGACAGCCATACCCAGCGCGTGGCACGTGCGGTCGCCATCCTGCGCGAAGAATTCAGCAAACCCCTGCCGGTGGACCGGCTTGCCGCAACTGCGGGCATGAGCCCGTCCTCGTTTTACCAGCATTTCAAAACCGTAACCTCGCTGTCCCCGCGACAGTTTCAAAAACAGCTCCGCCTGATCGAGGCGCGCCGCCTGATCATGGCCGAAGGCATGACCGCAAGCAGTGCCGCCTATGATGTCGGCTATGAAAGCGTGTCGCAGTTCACACGCGAATATCGCCGCATGTTTGGCGTGCCGCCGGCCACCGACCGCGATATGGCGCGGGAACAATCGCCTGCATCCATGGCCGCCGAATAACAACATCACCTTATCCCTGATAATTCTACAGTGCTGCGCGTGACATCCTGTTGACGGGCCGTGACGAACTTCGCATGATCCGTTGGCAGGGTCGGTCTGCCACATACCGGCCTGATAAATCAGGGAGCTTCGTAAAAAATGAAAATCTTCAAATCCGGTCCGCTTTCCGGTCTTCTGATTGCTGGCGCGATGCTGGGGGCCATCGGCACCGCATCTGCCGAACCGATCAGGGTCGGCATTGCCAATTTCGGTGAACATCCGCAGCTGAACGCCGCCATCGCCGGTTTCAAGGAAGGCATGGAAAGCGGCGGCTTTGCCGAGGGAACCGACGTTGTCTATTCCGAAAGCCACACCAATTTTGATGCGTCTCTGGTCCCCCAGATGATCGCCAAATTGCAGGCCGAAAATCCCAAACTGATCTTTACCGTCACCACCCCGGTTTCCCAGATCGCCAAAAAAGCCTTGGCCGGATCGGGCATTCCGATTGTGTTTTCCGCCGTGACCGACCCGGTCGCTGCCAAGCTGGTCCCGTCGTGGGAAGCCGGTGACGAAGGCATGACCGGTGCATCGGACTTGCAGGATATCGACGCGGTTCTGGAATTCACCAAACTGCTGTTGCCGAATGCCAAACGTCTTGCCCTGCCCTATAACCCGGGCGAAGCCAATGACGTCGCCCTGCTTGAAAAGGTGCAGGAACTGGCTCCGGCACACTTCCTTGAAGTCGTTCCGGTCGGCATTGATAACGTCAATGATATCCAGCAGCGCATCACGTCGGTCGCTGGCAAGGCCGATGTCATCTATGCCCCGGCATCAAACCTGATCCAGCCAGCAATTGCCGCGGTTTCGGCGGCTGCACGCCAGATCGGCGTTCCGATTGTCAATTCCGATAGCTCGGCCGTTGCCAATGGCACCGTGCCTGCCAGCTTCTCGGTCGATTATGCGCAGGTCGGTTTAAGTGCCGGCATCATTGCGGCGGAAATCCTCAATGGCAAGGACGCGGCATCCATCGCACCGTCCAAACCATCCTATGTCAATCACGAGCCACTGATTTCGAAAAAAGCCGCCGATGCCTTTGGCATCACCATTCCCGAGGCACTCGCCAATTGCGGCTGCGTCGTCGAATAAGCTGATCCGGCCTCACATGACATTTGGCGCCCCGCATTCCGGTATCACCCGGGGGGCGCCAATGTTGCTTTACGGAGGATACGGATGCTTGAAATCCGGTCTGCACGAAAAACCTTTTACAAAGGCCAGCCCGACGAAAAAGTCGCGCTTGATGATCTTTCGCTGACACTTCAAACCGGCGAATTCGGTGTTGTCATCGGCTCCAACGGGGCAGGCAAAAGCACGATGCTAAACGCCGTTTCCGGCGCGATGCCCCTTGATCGCGGCCAGATCCTGATCAATGGCGATGATGTCACCAACACGCCCGTGCATAAACGCGCCATGCGCATTGCCCGTGTGTTTCAGGACCCGATGTTGGGTACTGCTGCCAGCATGACGGTTGCCGAAAACATGCTTCTGGCCGAACTGCGCAGCAAAAGCCGCACCTTTGCCCGTGGGCTTAATGCCAAACGTCTTGCTGATTACAAGGAACGCCTGTCAATCCTGGGTCTTGGCCTTGAAAACCGGCTTGATACCCGCGTTGAACTGCTTTCGGGCGGGCAACGTCAATCGCTGTCGCTCATCATGGCGGTCGGCGGATCGCCCGATCTTCTGCTGCTCGATGAACATACCGCCGCCCTTGATCCGCGCACTGCCGATCTTGTCATGGGGGCAACCGTGCGCGCCGTTGATGCGCTTAAACTCACCACGCTGATGGTCACCCATAACATGCAGCACGCGGTTGATTACGGCCACCGCGTCATCATGCTGGACGCGGGCAAGGTCAAACTGCAAATCGGCGGCGAAGAAAAGGCCGATGTCACGGTGGCAAAGCTGATCGATCATTTCTCGGTCAAATCCGATGCCATGTTGCTGGGGGCCTGATTGATGATGGAATTCCTTTCTTCGACCTTCACAAGCTATGTGGCACTGGTCCCGGTAACATTGGCACAAAGCCTGATCCTGGCGTTTGTGGTCATGGGCATCATGATCCCGTTCCGCACCCTGCATTTCCCCGACCTCACCAGCGAAGGCGCCTATCCGCTGGGCGGCTGTGTTGCCGGGGTTCTGATTGCCGCCGGAATCAATCCGGCCCTGGCGATCGTCGCCGCTCTTCTGTGCGGTTTTGCTGCTGGTTGCTGTACCGCGCTCATCCATCTGCGGTTCCGCATCCACACGCTTCTGGCCGGGATCCTGATGATGACGATGCTTTACAGCATCAATCTGCGCATCATGGGTAAATCGAACCTGTCGATCTTTGGCACCGGTTCGGTATTTGACTGGGCACCCTTCGTCACGCCGGGCTTCCCGGCGGCCAAAATCATCATTGCCGGGATCATCGGGGCTGCGGTGTTTGTGGCGCTTAACTGGTTCTTTAAAACCGAAAAGGGCACGGCGATGCGCGCGGTCGGCGCCAACCCGGCCATGGCAGAGGCCCAAGGCATTTCCGTCTGGGTTTCAACCATCGGCGGCGTTGGCCTCGCCAGTGCCTTTTCGGCCACCAGCGGCGCGCTTATGGTCCAGTCACAGGGCTTTGCCGATGTGAATATGGGCCTTGGCATCCTGATCAATGGCTTGGCCGCACTCATGATCGGCGAGGCAATTGTTGGCAAACACAGCGTCTTCCGACAGCTCCTCGCCCCGTTTGTCGGCGCGATCATCTATTATCAGCTGGTGTCGCTCTGCCTGGCCGCCGGTATGCCCCCGCCCGATCTGAAACTGGCAACCGGGCTTTTCGTTCTCGCCATGCTGGCCCTGCCCAGCCTCAAACGTGGCCGCGGCGGTGCCCCGGCCCGCGAAAAGTTCCGCGAATGAAAAACAAAGGGCGGGGTCACATGATCCCGCCCTTTTCGCCTCTGTTATAATAATGCGCGCATCATTCCGGATGCTGCGATCATTTCGACTTACAAGCGCAAACCGGCCAGTACCTCATTTATCATCTGCTTAAGATCAGAACGTGCAACACCATCACGAGCCTGCACCGACATTCCCTGCATGACGGTGGCTAAATAAAACGCCTTGGCATTCGCCGTTTTCTTGTCGAGCCAACGGTTTAGCGTTTCTGCAATACGTGATTGCATCTGACTTCGTCGCATGGATATAGACGCCGCAATATCCGCGTGATCCGCCCCATATTCGAGCATTCCCGTAGAAATCATGCAGCCTGCTTCACGTGCGGGATCTGTAATCACCTCTACCGCCCGGTGCAGCAATCCACTGATCGCATCCTCAAGTGTCGCCGCTTCGGTCAGACCATCAAGCGCACCGGGCAACCCATCATAAAGCTCTAGAGCCTCGCGGAATAATCCGGCCTTGTTGCCAAACGCGCTGTATAAACTGGGCGGCGCAATACCGATTGCCCGTGTCAGATCATTGATCGAAACGGCTTCATATCCATGACGCCAGAAAAGGTGCATGGCAGTTTTGACCGCTTCATCGCGATCAAAACTGCGGGGGCCTTTCCGTCTGGATACTGGTTGTTTATTCATGGTTGTCACTAAATACAAGACACCCCAAAAAGGCAAGGAATTGACGGGCAATCACAGTGTGTCTGCCGCTTCAACAGAACAAAGCGGCAGGCACACAGAATATCCGCTATACGGCATCAACCAAAATCTTTGCCAAATGATCAGGCATATCGATCATGACATCATGCCCGCACGGCACTTTATGCGTCACAAAACCGGAATCTGTCTTTGCCTTTTCGTAAGCACCGCCAAACGGCGAAATATCCTTCCATCCCTCGGCATAGACGAATGTTTTTTTCGCAACCCTTTGATAATCGCCACCAAGTTTTATGCGCTCGCTGAATGTCGCAAGCGGCTGCGCGGTGCATTTGCTGTCCACATAGGCCTGATCGGCCTCGTTCACCCGAAAGATCGAAGACGGTATAGGCGGGATTGTATGGCCGCCATTATTGGCGGCACTGTTCAAATGAGCTTGCACGGCACCCGGCGCATCAAGATCAAATAACGACTGTCCATCAGCTGGCATGAAAGCATCCAGATAAACAATCGAGCGGATCGCTTTTAGCCGTTTATCCGCGACACCGGCAATCACCATTCCACCATAGGAATGCCCGCACAACACGGCATCATCAATGTCTTCAGCATCAATCAGACGAACAATATCCTCGATATGGGTCGAAAGATTGATCGATCCGGAAAATTGATGCGCATTCTCGGCCATACCACTTAATGAAGGCGTCCAAACCTGATGCCCCGCCTTGCGCAAAAGCGCGGCAACTCGGCCATAACACCATCCCCCATGAAACGCACCATGCACCAGAATGAACTTCGAAGCCCCCTTGCCGACAAGTCCTTCAGAGGCATCCGCAGCTTTTGCGGGTGCAGCAACCGCTGATGCCATTCCCAGCATGCCCATCATGCCGGCATTCTTGATCAGGTCGCGCCTGTTCATCGCCATCTTGCTTTCCATCCTTTGTTTGCAAGGCCATTCACGCCCGCAGTAAAAATGATAATTTGTAGCGATCACTAAACATAACTTGACTTCCTGACGCAAGAGATTATTTGTATCGATCACTACAAATAATTATCAGAACGTGCATTGGCGCTCCCAAGAACCGAATGCTTCGCAGGATACACAATGGATTTACTCACCGATAAAACGGCATCCCTATCTTTTTTCCCCGGCTTTCGACGGCTGGATGTTACGGTTGATGATGTTCGGTTTGCTGGCGTAATTGGCGGAAATGGCGCGCCATTGCTGCTCTTGCACGGCTATCCTCAGACCCATATCGCATGGCGAAAAATCGCTCATGATCTTGCGCGCTCATGGACACTTATCATTCCTGATTTGCCAGGATATGGCGCAAGTCAGATCGGCACCACAAAGCCACGCTGGACAAAACAACGTGTGGCCCGGTCCCTGACGGCCTTGATGCAGCACCTTGGATATCAGAAGTTTGCGGTTGTCGGGCATGACCGCGGGGCACGTGCAGGATTTCGTCTTGCTCTGGATTACCCGGATTTGGTGACGGCCTTCTCGTCCCTTGCGGTTGTTCCGGTGCTTGACGCAATGTCTGCTGTTGATCACCAATTCGCCGCCAGGAATTTCCATTGGTTTTTCCTGTCACAACCAGCAGGTTTACCTGAAAAACTTCTGGCAGCAGCACCCGATGCCTTCATCGAACACAGCTTGGCCACAATGGCCAACGGTCTTGAGAATATCGAGCCACAGGCACTTGCCATCTATCGCGAAGCCTTTCGCAATCCCAAAGTACGTCACGCCATTTGCGAGGACTACCGGGCAGCAATGAACGAAGATATGGACCTTGACCGGATCGACAGAACAAGCGGTAAAAAGCTCTTATGCCCGGTCCAGGTCCTATGGCCAACGAGTGATCCCCGAAACACGGCCGAGACCCAAATCGAAATATGGTCGCAGTGGGCTAACGACGTCACGGGAATGACGATCCACGCAGGACACTTATTACCTGAAGAATCTCCACAGGCAGTCATTGCCGCCCTGCGCAGCTTCCTGCCGATCCGCGTCTAAAGACACTGAAAACGTGATAAAACCGCCTAAGAGACATAAGTTCCTTACGGTCCATGTCGCCAAAGCCGCAACTCTTTAAAGCAACAATGACGGTTGCTGCAAAAACAGTACGAGATCCATCACCTCGGCAACCTGCCCCTCCGGCCCGGTCATCCTGCGCGACACATTCCCGGCCTTGTGCAAAATCCACTCATCGGGTTTAAGCTCAAGCCCGTCCAGCTCTTCCTGAAGGGTCGGGAACTGATGTTCGCCATTGCCCTTCCGCCACGGCGGGGCCGATGCGTGCGCGATACACAGGAAATATCCGCCCGGCGCCAGCCTTGCCATCGCACGCCGAAGGATATCGGCCCGCGCAAGGGCCACCGGCGACTGAAAATAGGACGCGGTGACAAGGTCATATTCCCCGTCCGGCATCTCGCGTTCCAGATCGCAGGCGACAAACCGCACCCGCCCCGCAAGGTCACTCCCCACCAGACGCTCCTGCGCCCGCTCAATCGCGGTTTGCGAAATATCCGCCCCCGTCACATCCCAGCCCCGCCCGGCCAGCCAAAGCGCATCATCCCCATGCGAACAGCCGATATCCAATGCCCGCCCCGGCGTCAGGTCGGCCACATACCGCACCAGCAACTCCCCCGGATTACCCGAATAGTCGGTCTTTTTTGTCCGATAATGATCTTCCCAGAATTCAACCGGGTTTTCCGGCCGTTCGGTCGCGTTTTGCATCGGAAATGCTCTTTCATCACAAGCCACATCGAATCACGTAACTTATGATGTATCGTAAAAGCCATTCCCGTCAAGCATCTCCAAACAAGACAGCCAAAACAAAACAGCCCGGCGGAATAGTGACCACCGGGCTGTAAATGAACATGCGGACCAGAACGCAGAACGCGCCTAGCTCAGATATTTATTGAACCAAGCAATCGTGCGGTCCCAGGCAAGCTTGGCCTGCTCCTCGTCATAGCGGGGGGTGGAATCATTATGGAACCCGTGATTGGCGCCTGGATAGATATAGGCCTCATAAACCTTGTTATGTTCCTTTAATGCCGCCTCATACGCAGGCCATCCTTCATTGATCCGCTCGTCCAGTTCACCATAATGCAACAGCAACGGCGCCTGAATGCGCGGCACATCAGCCACGTCCGCCTGACGGCCGTAAAACGGCACGGCGGCACCGAGTTCCGGATAAGCCACCGCCGCCGCATTCGACACACCCCCGCCATAACAAAAACCGGTAATGCCGGTTTTGCCCGTGGTTGCCTCATGCGCGGTCAGGAATTCGATGGCGGCAAAGAAATCGTTCATAAGCTTGGTCGGGTCGACCTGGCGCTGCAATTCGCGCCCCTTGTCATCATTGCCGGGGTATCCGCCAACCGATGTCAGCCCATCCGGGGCAAGGGCAATAAAACCGGCCTTGGCCACCCTTCGCGCCACATCCTCGATATAGGGGTTAAGCCCGCGATTTTCGTGCACCACCACCACGCCGGGCACCTTGCCCGTCAGATTTGCGGGCTTCACCAGATAGCCCCGCACCTCGCCATGGCCGTTGGGCGACGGATACATGATATATTCGGCGACAATATCGGGATCGGTAAACTCGACCTGTGTCGCAAGCGCATAATCCGGACTAAGCGACGCCAGAACCGACATCGCGGTGACCCCGCCGACAGTATATTTCGCGGCCCGGTCAAGAAATTCGCGGCGCGAAATGATCCCATGCGCATAGAAATCATAAAGTTCAAGCAGTTCCGGCGAGAAATCTTTGGCAGTCAAACGGTTCATCGTAAGCTCCCTGTTTCGGATGGGCCGGGGCGGAAATCATGATGCTGGCGGCAAGATTGCGAAAAGTTTTCTGCAATCACGCGGATCGGGCAAATCACAAATCCGCTACAGGTGAACCAGTTCACCTCATGGCCCGTCACCGTGCAGCCCATCACCGTGTGGTGCAGCTTAACCCGCCATCAACCACAAGCTCGATCCCCGTGACATATTTCGCCCCGTCCGATGCCAGATACAAAACCGCCTCTGCCACATCCCACGCATCACCCATATGCCCCATCGGCACCTGTGCATTGCGGGTTTCAAGAATACGGTTGATCTCGGCCCCGTCATAAAGCCGTGCCAGCGATGCCTCGACCAGTGGCGTGTGAATAAGCCCCGGCACCACCGCATTGACCCGCACATGATGCGGCGCATATTCCACCGCAAGCGATTTGGTGAATTGCGTAACGGCCGCCTTGGCCGCGGCATAGGCCGGATAATCAATTCCCATCTGCCGCGCCCCGCTGACCGATCCGATATTGATCACCGATCCGCTTTTGCGTTTGCGCATCGCGGGCATCACCGCCTGGCAGCTATGGAAAAATCCGGTGACATTGGTCTTGAACGCACTGTGCCAGTCTTCAACGTCAAGCCGTTCAAGCCCGCCGCCAATCACCATCCCGACATTATTGACCAGTACATCAATCTCGCCCAGCGACCCGCGTGCCGTCGAAACCGCAATATCGACCTGATCGCGTTTGGTGATATCGGCGGTCAATGCAATGACCTCGCCGCCTTCTTCCTCGATCAGCGATGCGGTTTCATCTGCGGCGATCTTGTTGATATCAACCACTGCAACCTTCGCCCCGGCCCGGGCCAGCAGCACGGACGTCGCCTTGCCATTTCCCCATCCCGGCGCACAGCAGCCACCACCGAATACCAGAACCGTTTTACCCAAAAGACGCTGATCCATGATGTCCTCCCGGAACGTTGCGGAATTCTACCAAAGGTTTCCGTTTTCCGATAGAGACACCAACCAGCAACCCCGCCATGCAAAACGGCCGTATCACGGGGATACGGCCGCCTGCATCTTCACGGATCGGAAATCTTACCAGCTATATTTCAGCGTCGCCAGAACCGTGCGGCCCTCACCATAGAAACGGCTGCCGAACGTGTTGGACGCGACATATTCCCGGTCAAACAGGTTGGTCGCATTGACCGCAAGGCTGACATTGTCCGTCACCATGTAATTCACCATGGCATCAACCACCGTATGCGATCCCAGCAGATCGGTATTGGCATCGTTGTTATAGCGTGACCCGACAAAACGGACACCACCACCAAGGGTCAGGTCGCCAAACACCCCATGTTCCGGAATGGTGTAATCCAGCCACGCCGATGCATTATGTTCAGGAACGTTTGACGGACGGTTGCCAATATTGTCGGTAATAACCTCTTCTTTGATTTCAGCGTCAAGATAGGTATAGGCCAGCGTCAGGTTGGTGCGCTCATCAAGCGACATCTTGCCTTCAAGCTCCAACCCGCGTGAATTGATTTCGCCGATCTGACGATGAACCGAATAATCCTCGCTCCATTGCGAAACGTTTTCCTGTGTCAGGTCAAACAGGGCAGCAGTGAACAACGCGTCAATTGCGGCAGGCTGATATTTGATACCAACCTCGTACTGTGTGCCTTCCTGCGGTTTGGCACCGCCCGGAAGCGACGATGTGCTGGAATAGACCGGCTGGAAAGATTCCGAATAGTTCCCGTAAACCGAAATCTCGTCCGTCGCCTTGTAGGTCAGACCTAGACGCGATGTGAATTTATGGTCGTCACGTTCCTCGACAGTCCCGCTGCTCAGCGTATCGACATCGCTCTGGACATAGTCAAAACGCCCACCCACGGTCGCGATCCAGTCATCGGCAATCGTAAGCTGTTCCTGCGCATAAAGCCCATAGGCCGCCTGCGTGATTTCCGTGTCCGAGTTACTGGTAAAGTTGATGCACGAAAGCCCGCAATAAGACGGATTGTAAGGATCAATCGGCGATGCTGTCCCGTCATAGCGTTGTTCGCGGTTCTGATCGCGGTTGTAGTCAAACCCCACCAGCGTCTTGCTGTCGAACGTTTCATTCAGTGCAGTGTCGTACTGCATCTGGTTGTCGATGGCAAAACGGTCAAGCTCGCCATAGATCGCAAAAGCCCAACGGTCACCAAGTGGCGTCGTGTCATGCAGATAAACCGTCTCGTAATCCAGATCGACATGGGTATATCGCGCGTTCTGGCGGAATTGCAGCTTGTCGGTAATCTGGTGCGAGAACTCGTACCCGATATTGGTTTCTTCGGTATCGAAAGTGTTGAAATCCGGTTCACCGAAAAACGCATTGCGGCTGGTTTCGATCCCGGCCGGGAAGCCGTAACCCAGATTGCTTTCGCGGTTGCTGTAACTGGTCAGGATGGTCAGTTCCGTTCCCGCCTTCGGCTTATAGGTAAAGGCCGGCGCAATATACACACGGTCATCCTGCGAATAATCCTGTTCGCGTTCCGCATCCTGCCAAAGTCCGGTCAGGCGATAGGTCCAGTTGCTGTCTTCCGCGACCGGCCCGGTCACATCCCCGCCACCGCGCACATGGTTTTCGCCAAGGGTCGTGAAAACCTCACCACCGGCTTCGTCCTGCGGGCGTTTGGTAATCAGGTTGACCAGCCCCCCCGGCCCGTTCATGCCAAACAGGCTTGATGTCGATCCTTTCAGGATATCGACCTGCTGAAGGCCATAGGGTTCCTGACGGGCCGTCACGAAGTTGTAGGTCCGTGACGACAATCCATCGCGATAGGTCGAAAGCGACGAATAAAAACCGCGGATACGGATATAGTCATATCGCACATCCGATCCATATTCGCCCGCCTGCACGCCTGCACTATAGGCAACCGCCTGCTGCACGTCCTGGACATTGCGCGTTTCCAGTTCCTTCTGCGTCACCACGGACACGGCGGCGGAATCATCAAGGATCGGCGTATCGGTTTTCGATGCCGTGCGCGACCGGCTGGCAACAACACTATCCTTTGTCGGGCCCATTGGCCCATAAGCACCCTCTGCATTGCCCTCAATCCGGATCGGATCAAGAACCTCGCCTTCTGCCGCCGCCGCACCGGTTGCAATCTGTTCGACCACCACGGTGCCGTCATCGGAAATGTTATAGGTCAGGCCACTTCCGGCAAACAGCCGGTCCAGCGCCTGCTGCGATGTCATGCTGCCGTTGACCGCTGGCGCATCAACCCCGCGCACAAGTGCGCCATCAACCGTGATCTGAAGACCGGACTGCTGCCCGAACAGGGCCAGCGCGCTGGTCATGGATTGCGCCGGAATCTCAAATGCATGTGACGCGGCAAGGACCCCCGCCCCGCTTTGCGCCACCTGTGCCTGCGCCATCGCCGGTGCCGCGATCACGACCGGCACCAACGCGCTTGTCACCAAAAGCGCGCTTGCAAAAACCGTCTGTCTGCCGCGGCTCCGCATGCCCGCCTTACCCCCTGTGGTCATTCCATGGATCTCCGTTCTGCGTCATATACATGATCACAAATGAGAATAACAACGCTTCTCATTTGCGCTTAAAACACAAAACGTGCCTCGGGGATTTTTTTTCAAAAAAACTTCGGAAAATTTTTCAGATTTTTGTCAAACGGCCTGTTTCAGGCCGTTCTCAGGATGCCGACACCAGCAAAACCCACGGCGTCATCTGCCGCACCACCGCATTTTGCGCCCGTGCAATCCCGCGAAGAGCCGCCAGCGGATCGGCAAGATTATAGACCCCCGTAACCGGTCGGGTCGCCAACGCATCATCGGTGATGATGATCCGGCCCGGATAATAGCGCCGCAGCCCGTCAATCACGGTACCCAGCGGCTGATCCTGAGCAATCAACTGGTTCTGCCGCCACGCGGCAACCTGACCTGCAGGCAATTGGCCACGCGCCACCGCCCCCTGCCATGTCACGCTGGCACTTTGCCCGGCTTCCAGTAACTCTGCGACCGGCGGGGTGATCTGATCAAACCCGACCCGCACCAGACCATGCTCGACCGCAACATCCGTGCCCGCCTCATTGCGCCGCACGTCAAACCCGGTGCCAAGTACCGTCACGCCAACCTCGTCGGCAAAAACCGTAAACGGCCGCTCGGCATCTGGGGTAACCTCAAAAAACGCCTCCCCCCCCAAAAGGTCGATATGGCGCTCGCCCGCCTCAAACCGCACCCGGATCGCACTTTCGGGTGCCATCGTCACCGTGCTGGCATCGGCAAGGGTGATGGTCCGCATCTCGGCGGTATCGGTCACATAATCGGCCTGCCAGCCGGTAACGGCACGGGTGACGATCCCCGGCCCGATCACGGCGGCAAAAAGCGATGCGGCAATGGCAAGCCCGCCACCAAGCCACATCTTTCGCCGCCCGAAAGCCGGATGCACGACATTGTCTTTGCGCGATGATGATGAAACAGACGATCCTTCACCGCCCGTTCGCATCTCCCGAACGAAGGGCTGCCAGCGATCAGCATGCTCAGGCGCGCCTGTCGCCATCACATCCGCCGCCCGGCGCGTGGCGTTCCATGCCTGCATATGTGCGGGGTCACGTTCGCACCATTCCGCAAATGCGCGCAGAATATCCTGATCGTCCGGCTCTTCCTGCAACAGGATCAGCCAGTCGGTCGCCTCCCGTGAGGCCTGCGGCGGGATCGCATCTGTGTTCGCTGCCATTCTCGTCTCTATTCCCGGTCGGTATCGCAGATTGCGGGTGCGCACCGGCCTGCCCCGAAAAGAACCAAAGCTAAAGTTCCTACAACTACTAAACGCATTTGCGGAACTTTTTTCTATAAATATTGTGAACCCGGCTCATGCCTGATCCAGCCGCTGTTTGCAATGCTCGATCCCGTCCGCCACCAGCTTGTGCGCCAGCGGCACGGAAATATCGAGGAAGGCGGCAATTTCCTTAAGCTTTGCGCCACCAAACCGATGCATCTCGCATGCAATGCGGGTGCGTTCGGGCAATTCGTCCATCGCCGCCATCACGATCGCATATTCATCCTTGTAAAGGGCGACGGTTTCCGGGTCCGGGGCAATATCGGCCGATATCCGGGCCGCCTCGTCAAAATCCCCGGCACTGGTCACGCGGTTTTCCCGCGCCAGCCTGCGTTTGCTATCCAGCGCCAGGTTGCGCACGATCCGGTAAAGATACCCCGTCGCATCCTCGATCAGCCGCCGGTCCGATGCCGCGTCAAACCGCAACCAGGCTTCCTGCACCAGGTCTTCGGCCTGCACGCGGTTACCCGTGATGCTGCTGGCATAATTCACCAGCGCCGGGCGATGCGACATGAAAAGAACAAGGGCGTTGGGGTTCGCGGACAAAGCCGTATTTCCTCGGGACGGCACAAACAACGATGCTTCACTAGCAGATATTAAGACTGATTATCAATATCTTTCGCAACATCCCGCCTGCACATTCGAAAAACTTCATTTACCAAATGGCGCTATACTCCCGCCAAAGACGAAAGAGGGAACCGCCATGATACACAAACGAAGCCTTGTCATCCTGATCACCGGGGTCGCCGCCGCGGCCTTCCTGCTGATCAGCAACCAGCTTGCCCATCGCGGCGAGGAACAGGGCGATATCACTCGTGGCAAGGCGATTGCCGAACAGACCTGCCTGCGCTGTCATATGGAATTTGCCGGTGATCCCTATCCCGACCCGACGATCACCACCGCCCCGCCACTGGCAAGCTTCGGTCAGCGCTGGCCGATTGAAAACCTCGAAGAGGCCCTTGCCGAAGGCATCACCGTGTCGCACGATCAACTGACCATGCCGGAATTCACCTTCACCCCTGAAACCATCGCCGATCTTCTCGCCTATCTTGACGATCTTTCCCAAAGGGCCGATGCCAGACCGGCAAACTGATCCGGGCGCGTGGCGACCATGCCCCGCCGACGGATGGTCTTTTTATCAAAAAACCTGCCAATTATCCACTTTGCGCAAGCCCTTATCCACATTGCGCAGAATAAAGTCCACGCTCTCAGATAGCGGGTTGTGCCCTTTGCGAAAGTCGCCCAAAGGAATGGGAACCTCTTATTTCTCATGACCAAAGGCGTGCTGTTACATGGATCCGCATCAACCATCCCGGCGGGCACGTCAATTCTCGTGCTGGCGAGGTATCTTTGCGCACACCCGATATGGTCTTGTCCCCCTGATCCTGTCATGCGCCGCACCAATCGGATCGGCACAGGCCGCAACGTTCAATGTCACCAACACCGCCGACAGCGGTGCCGGTTCCCTGCGGCAGGCGATTTTTGATGCCAACGCTGCGGGCGGCACCAACACCATCGATGTCCAAAACGGTCTGGGCACCATCACGCTGACCAGCGGCGATCTGAACGCGTTAAACAGCAACATCACGCTGAACGGTAATGGCAATACGCTGAGTGGCAATAACGCGTTTCGCGGCCTGTTTGTGTATTCCGGCACCGTGGCCATCAACGACCTGACCATTGAAAACGCCGTTGCTTCGGGCGGCGACGCAGGTCAGGCCGCCGGCGGCGGCGCCGGGCTTGGCGGGGCGCTGTTCGTCAAAGATGGCGCCAATGTCACCATCAGCAACCTTGTCGCGCAAAACAACGCCGCAACCGGCGGTGATGGCGGTGCACAAACCGCAAGTGGGGTCACCGGCGGCGGCGGCGGCATGGGGGGCGATGGCGGCACGGTTGTCAGTGGCACTAACGGCGGCGGCGGCGGCCTTGGCAGCGGAGCAACCGGTGGATCAAATGTTGGAAATGGCGGTGACGGAATCGCCCAGGGCGAAGGTGCCGGTGGGGATGGCGCCGATCTCGGCGGCGGGGGTGGTACGGGCGGCAGTAATGGCGGCGGCGGCGGTTCTGGCGACCAGTCGGTCGGCGGCGGCGGTGTCAACGGCATTGATGGCACGTTTACCGACGACCCCGATGGCGGCTTTGGCGGCGGCGGCGGCAAAGCCGGCAATGGCGGTTTTGGCGGCGGGGGTGGCGCATTCCGGGGCGATGGCGGTTTTGGCGGCGGCGGTGGTGGTGGCGGCCTTGGCAGCGTCGCCAGTGTCGGTCAGGGCGGATTTGGCGCTGGCAACGGTGTCTCAAGCGGTACCACCTCTCAGGCGGCCGGGGGTGGTGGCCTTGGTGCCGGGGGTGCCATCTTTGTCATGGATGGCGCAACCCTGACCATCGCCGGAACCCTGACCGTCAATAACAACACCGTCACCGGCGGAACCGGCGGAACCGGTGCGGCGGGCACGGCCGAGGACGGCTCTGCCTTTGGCGATGGTGTTTTCCTGCAAGGCAGCGGCACCCTGACCTTCAATCCTGATACCGGCGATACACAAACCCTTGCCAATACCATCACCGATCAGGCCGGATCGGGCGGCACCGGAAGCTGGGCACTGACCAAAAACGGCGCAGGCACCCTGACACTCAGTGCCGCCAACAGCTATTCCGGCGCAACAAACCTTTCGGCGGGAACATTATCCCTGTCAGGATCGGGAACACTCGGGGATGCCGCCGGGGTGCTTAACCTCACCGGTGGAACGCTTGATCTCGGCACGACAACACAGACCCGCACCGGCACCATCACACTCAATGGCGCAACCGTGTCAAATGGCACATTGTCCTCATCGGGCACCTTCGATACCCAATCAGGCACCATCAGTGCCGTTCTGGCCGGGACCGGGGCGCTTGCCAAAACCGGCACCGGCACCGTCACACTGAGTGCTGCCAACACCTATACCGGCGCAACAAACCTTTCGGCGGGCACATTATCCCTGTCAGGATCGGGAACACTCGGAAATGCCGCAGGCGCACTTAACCTGACCGGCGGCACGCTTGATCTCGGCACGACAACACAGACCCGCACCGGCACCATCACACTCAATGGTGCAACCGTGTCAAACGGCACCCTGTCATCATCGGGCACCTTCGCGACCCAGTCGGGCACCATCAGTGCCGTTCTGGCCGGGACCGGCGCGCTTGCCAAAACCGGCACCGGCACCGTCACACTCAGTGGGGCCAACACCTATTCCGGCACCACGACCGTTTCTGCGGGCCGCCTTGCGGTCAATGGATCAATTGCCTCTGCCGTCACGGTCGCGAGCGGTGCCACCCTTGGCGGCACCGGCACCTTAGGGGCGACGACCTTACAGTCGGGCGGCGTTCACGCGCCGGGCAATTCCATCGGCACCCAGACCGTCAATGGCGCCTATGTCCTCAATGCCGGTTCCATCCTCGAGATCGAGGTGGATAGTGCTGGCAATTCCGACAAGGTCATCGTGACTGGCACGGTCGATATCACCGGCTCGACACTGCGGGTCAAAGGCGTATCGGGGAACAATTTCTCCGGTCAAACCACCTATAATTACGTAATCATCGAAAATGATGGCGTTGATGCGATTACCGGCGATTTTGCAACGATTGACAATCAGCTTGCCTTTTATGACGCCGCCCGTTCCACCGTCGGCGGCACCGGCAATGATGTCTCCCTGACACTGACCCGCAACGCCAGTGGCTTTACCGACATTGCCACAACCCCCAATCAAAAAGCCGTCGCAGGCCAGGTCGGCAACCTTTCGGGCACGGACGGCACCACCATCAGCAACGCCATTCTCGGCCTGACGGATGCCGGGGCGCAGCACGCCTATCAGCAGCTCTCGGGCGATATCTTTGCCGCGGGCCCCACCATGAATGACCACATCACCCATCAGGCCACCGGCCAGATCGGGGCGCGCCTTGCCGATCTGAATCGCAGCCGCGGCGTTACCGGAACCATCAGCGGGTCCCTTGTCGCCGCCAGCACCCTGTCCCCCGCCGAACTTACCGGCTTTGCCCGTTCCGGCCCGATGGCAAGTGACAGTGAAATATATGCCAGTGATGCAAACATGCTCTCGCTGGGGGCTGAAAATGCACCACAGGCCGCATCCGCCATCTGGCTTCAGGCCATCGGCGCAACCGGCCGGATCGATGGTGATGGCAATGCCGACACCACCGATTACCAATGGACCGGCATGGTTGGCGGCTTTGACACACAGCTTTCCGATACCACCATTCTGGGGGTCTATTTCGGTTATGCCGACGCCAGGAACCGTCAGGCTGGCCGGGATGCCACCCTCGATAGCCGTAATTTCATGGCCGGGCTTTATGGCACGCGTGACCTTGGCGATGATTTGCGGCTTTCCGGGCAGGCCGGATGGACCCGAACGGCAAATGACAGCCGCCGTAATCTTGTTTTTGGCGGTATTGATCGTACCGCCACGGCGGACTACACCGACAATGCGCTCAATGCCAATCTTGAACTGGCAAGGGGATTTGACGTTGCCCATAACTGGCGGGTTGTGCCCTATGGCGCGCTGGGCGTGCTCTGGAACGATCATGACGCCTTTACCGAAACCGGGGCCGGCTCGGCCAATCTGTCACGCGCATCTGACAGCACCCTGACCGGAACCGCAAGCCTCGGGCTAAGGATGGTGGGCATGTTTGAAACCGGCAATGGCAAAACCCTGATCCCGCAATTCCGGCTTGGCTGGGACCATCACCTTGGCCCGACAGCCAACAGCACCACATTGGCCTTTACCGGCACATCCTCCTTCACGGTCGCAGGCAGCGAAACCGACCGCGATACACTGGTCGGCAATCTCGGCATGACCCTTGCCGATGACGATGGCTGGAGCTTCTATGCAGATTACCAGCCCTCAATCTCCAAAAGTCGCCGCGAACATGCCGCCAGTGCCGGGTTCAGAATGAAATTCTGATCCCGGAAACCGAACACACCAAACCCGCCGCAAGATGGATTCCCGCTTTCGCGGGAGTAACGGATAATGTGTCCTGCCGCCCTTACCTCCACCAGCACCCCCGCCACAATACCGACATCACGCTCATGTGATCTCACGTGATTAAATCGTACACGATTTAATATTGCACGATCATAAATTCACAGCTACAAGCATCTCATCGAAACAACGTTTGGCCGGTCATCGGCGAAACCGGGAAAAGGGAAGATGAAAATGCTGAATGTGAAAAACCTGCTCAAGGCGACTGCCTTTGCCTTCGGTCTGATGGCCGCGCAATCTCCGGCCTTTGCCGCTGACACGGCGGCCGCGAATGCCGCCAATACCAAACCGACCATCCTTCTGGTCCACGGCGCCTTTGCCGCCTCTGATAGCTGGGACGGTGTCGCGCCGATCCTGCAGGACGAAGGATATCGCGTGATCAGCGTTGCCAACCCGCTGCGCAGTGTCTCGGGCGATGCCGCCTATACCCGCTCGCTTATCGACAGCATTCCGGGTAAGGTCGTTCTGGTCGGTCATTCCTATGGCGGGCCAGTCATCAGCAACGCCGCAACCGGTGCGGCCAATGTCAAGGCGCTGGTCTATGTCGCCTCTTTCGCCCCGGAAAAGGGTGAAACCATTGCCGAACTGGCCGGAAAATTCCCCGGCGGCACCTTGGGCGAGGCCCTGGCAGCCCCGGTTCCGCTCGGCAACGGTGTGAATGACCTTTATATCGATCCGGCAAAATTCCACGCGCAATTTGCCGCCGACGTTCCGGCTGAAAAGGCCCGCCTGATGGCGATTGCCCAACGCCCGGTCACCGACTTTGCGCTGAACGAACCGTCTGGCGATATCGCATGGAAGGATGTGCCGTCCTACCACATCTATGGCACGGCCGATAAAAACATCCCGCCCGCCGCAATGGAATTCATGGCCAAACGCGCCAATTCACAGGAAACCGTCGTGATTGATGGCGCCTCCCACGTCGTCATGGTTTCCCACCCCAAGGAAGTTGCCGACCTGATCCTCAAGGCCGCCAACGCCAACTGATCCTTAACGCCTGCCTCCCTCAACATCTGCCCAACTTCACGCGCCGCATCCCCCCATGCGGCGCGTTTTTTTTATTTCCCGGAATATCGGAAAACCAGACATCCCCCTGCAAAGTCCTTTTCCCCCACCCATATACAAGGGAACACACGGTTGAATTGCGGCAACGACAGAACACCGCAACCAATCACCCGGTGCCGCCGGGAAAAGGACACGGATGACATTCTTTCGCAAAGTCTGGCTGACAGCGGCCTTTTTGCTGCTGGCTCAAACACAGATACAGGCACGCGCAAGCGAAACCACCGAAACGCTGGTGATCGTCACCAACGATTACCCGCCCTATACCCATGCCACGGCGCGCGAAAGCTTCCTGCCTGATCTGTTTCGCGCCATCGGCAAAGAAATGAATGTCCGTTTCGAATTTCATTTCAGACCGTGGAAGCGCGGCGAACAGGATGTTGAAAATCTCGAAGCATGGGGCACATTACCCTATCGCTGGTCCGAAGAACGCGACCGGAAATTCAATTTCTCCGACCCGCTCTATATCGAGGATTCCCCGTTTTTCGCCTATAACGCACAGGGTGCGAAACCAGCCATCCGATATGAAACCCTGGCCGATCTGCATTCCTACCGCCTGGGCGGGATACAGGGATATTATTATCAGCCATGGTATGAGGAAGCCGGGCTAAACGTCGAATATGCCCTGTCCGAAGAACAGAATTTCAAAATGCTGCAACTGGGCCGGATTGACCTGTTTTCCACCGCGCGCTCGGTCGGCTGGCACGTCATCCGAAGCCTCTTCCCACCCGAAGAAGTTGAAAAATTCTATACGCTTGAAAAACCGCTGCTTCCGGGCGCTGGCCTGTTTCTGATGACCTCAAAGGACTATCCGAACGGCACCGAACTGCTTGAACGCTTTAACGCTGCCCTCGCCAAGGTCAAAAAGAACGGCACATTCGAAAGCCTGATGAACCGCCATGAATTGTCGGTCAATTACTGACCCGCCTGCAAAAAGGGCCGCAGCACCTTGCCACGGCCCCTGATCATGCTGATTTAACGGCTTCATTACCCCTGCTTGCGCACGGCCTCCGCACTGGCAACCACATCTTCAAGGTAGGTCCGCCACGACGGATCAACGCTGATGCCGAAAATATCGGTCAATGTCTGCTCGACATCGCCGACTGAAAGGTGATGCACCTCTTCCTCGCCCGTCCGCAGCCGAATGGTCAGGCGATTGTTCAGCAACGTGAACCTTGCATGCGGGGCGCTTCGCGCCACCATCAGAACCTTGGCAAAGCCGCTTTCGGGATGGGTGCTGGCATAGAAATTCATCACCTCGTAATCGATATCCTCGACCGGGACGATATCGACCTCATGCACCGGCTTCCACACCCCGTCGCGTTCAAGCTCCGTCAGGTAACGGCCATGACGTTCCCGCACCCGGAAGGTGTCATGCGGGGTGACCTGCGGCACCGAAACGCCCAGCAAAAGCGGCGCGGTCGGCACACAGCCGCCCAGCCCGACATCAACCAGCCACGCCTCGCCATCCAGCGTGACGCGCATCGCCATGTGGCAGCGCGGCCGCGGGCCATCGCCCTCGTTATAGCCCCACAATACCCGCCCGGCGAGGCTTTCGACCTCAAAGCCAAGGCTGCGCAACACGCGGCGGAAAAGGCCGTTCTGCTCGAAACAATAACCACCGCGTCCTTCAAAAATGATCTTGCGGTCGATATCCTCTGGCGCAAGGCTTACCCCCTTGCGACACAGCACATTGATCGCCTCGAACGGGATATGGGCAGGATGCAGCGCATGGAGATCGCGCAAAACCTCAAGCGTCGCCTCGCGCGGGCCGTCATAGCCGATCCGGGCAAAATAGGCGTCCAGATCAACCTGCGGCTCAGGCAGCGGAAAGGGCTTTGCCCAGCTTGCGTCAATCGCGTTCTGCACGCTGGAAGTGATCGCGGCATCATCGAATTTGGGGGCACTTATCGGCAGATGCGTATTCATCGGGGGGCTCCGTGTCTTGTCCGTTTGGGGCGTGATGTAATCAGGACTTCCGTTTCTGGAACAGGACCATAGGACCTCAAGTTAAGTTCAGGTCAAACACTAATTTCAAAAAGTTTTCATCGAATGTTCTGCGGTTCTGCGCGCCAATGAACGCATATATATGCGACATTGCGGCATTCGAAAGGCCGCAAAGGCAATTTTCCACCTTTTATACGCAACAACCAAAGCGTCGCGCGACAAACCCGCCCGCTCTGTGCTATCGAAATGGGTATATGGTTTAACATGCGCGATCGGCCATCCCCGGAAACCGGATTTCCGGCATCGCCTTTCGACGGTTCCCGAACAGACAGGAAGATGACATGCGTACTGTTTATGTGAACGGCGACTATCTGCCGGAAAATGAAGCCAAGGTTTCGATCTTTGACCGTTCCTTCCTGTTTGCCGACGGCGTGTATGAAGTCACCTCGGTGCTTGATGGCAAGCTGATCGATTTCAACGGTCACATGACCCGTCTGGCGCGCTCGCTGTCCGAACTGGGCTTCACCTACAAGGCCGATATCGACGAACTGCTTGAAATCCACCGCGAACTGGTCAAACGCAACGACATCACCGAAGGCCTGGTTTACCTGCAAATCTCGCGCGGGTCGGCCGGTGACCGTGATTTCGCGATCAAGGATGACACTCCGGCCACGGTTGTTCTGTTCACCCAATCCAAATCCCTGATCAAATCGCCGCTCGCCGAACGCGGCCAGAAAATCCTGACTTACCCGGATGTCCGCTGGCGCCGGTCCGACATCAAAACCGTCCAGCTTCTTTATGCATCCCTTCTCAAAACCGAAGCCGCTGCCAAGGGGGCTGATGATGCGTGGATGGTGCTCGATGGTTATGTCACCGAAGGCTCGTCAAACAACGCCTATATCGTGACGCAGGATAACGTCATCGTCACCCGCCAGCTTTCCAACGACATCCTGCATGGCATCACGCGCAAGGCCGTCCTGAAATGTGCCGAGGAATTGCAGCTCAAGGTCGAAGAACGCCTGTTCACGGTCGATGAAGTCTATGCCGCCAAGGAAGCCTTCTCGACCTCGGCCTCGGCCTTTGTCTGCCCGGTCGCCGAAGTCGATGGCAAGAAAATCGGCGATGGCACGCCGGGCCCGATCGCCAAGCGGCTGCGCGAAATCTATATCGACGCCAACCGCGCCACCGCGATCTGACCACTCAGCATCTTGCGTCCCAAACGCAAAACGCCGCCTTTACCGGGCGGCGTTTTTTTGTTTGTCTGAAATAATCGGGGCCTCGCGACCGAACCATCGGCCACAAGCCAAGGAAGCCGTTATGCCGCTTTGGCCTGTGTGGTCGCGGTCCGCGCATTATCAATTCGGATGATCCGGTCGGCAATGCGTTCGGCCAAGACCTCGTCATGCGTCACCAGCAGCAACGCAAGATCGCGTTCGCGAACCTGTGCCACCAGAAGGTCGATCACCCGTTTCTGACTGACCGGGTCAAGCCGCGATGTCGCCTCGTCGGCAAACAGCATCACCGGATCCAGAAGAAGCGACCGCGCAATTGCAAAACGTTGCAATTCCCCACCCGAAATCGCCGAGGGCGGCCTTGCCAGAAGCCCGCGATCAAGGCCAAGGCTTTCCATCATCGCGGTCTGGCGTGCCATGTCGATCCCGTGTAACCGCCGAAGGTCGTCAAATCCCTGACCAAGCGTCTGATGGGCAATAAAGGCCGATGGCGGGTCCTGATAGATTTTCTGGTATCGCATCGCCGGAAGATTTCCCGGTCGTTCCACCGTCCCCTCCTGAAACGGCATCAATCCCAGCAAAATATTGCCAAGCGTGCTTTTCCCACTGCCGCTTGGCCCCAGGACCACGGTGATCTCGCCCCGGTTCAGGGTGATATCAAGCCCGGAAAAAAGCTGCCTTTCGCCAAATGACTTGCCAATACCGCGTCCGGTGACGACCGCTTTATCACCCGATGACGTCACATCGTTACGGGGATGCGGATGGTCGCGCACCGGCCAGTTGCGTGGCAAGCTCGCCACCAGATCCCGGGTATAGGGATCGGACGGCGCAGACAAAATATCCGCCGCCGCCCCGGCCTCAAGCAACCGGCCACGCCGCATCACGCCGACCGTCCCGCCAACCTGTTCGGCCAGTTCAAGATCATGGGTGATCACCATCATCGCCCGGCCAAGTGCAACCTCGAAGCACAGCAATTCGCCCACAACCTTGCACAATGCCCGGTCAAGCCCCTTGGTCGGCTCGTCGGCCAGCATCACCGGGCTGCCGCCCGCATGGGCCATGGCAATCGAAACGCGCTGCGCCATGCCGCCCGACAATTCAAACGGATAGGCATTTCCCGCATGGGCAAGCCCCACCGCCGAAAGTTCACCATCCGCCTTCTGCCCGGCTTCCCGCGCCGGAACACCATGCAGGGCGGTGTAAACTTCCGCCACCTGCCCCTGCACCCGCATGGTGGGATCAAGCGCAAGCCACGGCTCTTGTGGCAAAAGGGCAATCTTGCGCCCCCACAAGGCACGTCTGGCATCGGCTGTCTGTGTCAGAAGATCCACTCCGTCAAACAGGATTTTCCCCTCGCACACCAGACTGTCAGGCAGGCTGCCCATCACCGCATGCATGATCAGGCTTTTGCCCGATCCGGTTTCCCCGATCAGGCAAACCGGCCTGTTCGGGCCAAATGCCAGCGACACATCATCAACCAGAACCGTGCCACCCTGTGTGCGCACCGTCAGATTTTCGATACGGATATCATGCATCAGCTTTTCCTTCCGGCCAGAAGCTGCAACGCCAGAACCAGCAGGAAAATCGCCGCTGCCGGCATCATGATCTGCAACGGGGCCTCGCTGTAATAGGGCATCAGTTCAACAATCATCGCGCCAAGCTCGGGTGTTGGCGGGCGCAGGCCGACATGGATCGCGCTTAACGTACTGACCGCAATGATCGCCGATCCGGTGGCAAAGGCAAAAAGCGTAATCATCGGCCCGGCCAGCGCCGGGAAAATGATCCGCGTCACGATGTAAAACCGCCCGAACCCCAAAAGCCGTGTGGCTTCAACACTGGGCGATGTCATGACACGCGCCGTTTCGATGCGCGCCACCCGGAAAAACTCGACCCAAAGATAAAGCGCCAGGCCAAGATAAAGCGGCCCGAACTGCCCCGGCGCAAACGCCAGCAACAGCAGAACCAGCAACAATCCCGGCAGGGCCAGAACAATATCCGAAAGCGCGACAAGCCCGCGTTCGATTAATCCGCCGCGTGCCGCCGCCAGAATGCCCAGCAAAATCCCCGGCACCGCCGCCGTCAATGCCGTCACAAAGGCCATGACAAACGAAAGCTGCGCACCGAATGCAAGACGTGCGAGCATCGAACGACCGAAATGATCGGTCCCCAATATATGCGCCGCATCGCCCGGCGCGATCAGAACCGCATCGTAATCCTGTGCCAGCGGATCAGTATCAATCAGCATCGGCCCGATAAACGCAAACGCCAGAAGCGGCACAATGATCGCCACCCCCGCCATGCGTGCGGTTGTCCAGAATCCGCCAGCCTGCTGTTCGGCCAGACCAGCCGGAAGATGTGCAAGTGATCCGGTTTTCATCATGCTGCCCTCCGCAAACGCGGATCAAGCCTCAGACACATAAGATCGACCACACTGTTCAGCAACACGAACAATCCCCCCATGGC
The DNA here is from genome assembly GCF_032921865.1 of Thalassospira lucentensis. Taxonomy (NCBI): domain Bacteria; kingdom Pseudomonadati; phylum Pseudomonadota; class Alphaproteobacteria; order Rhodospirillales; family Thalassospiraceae; genus Thalassospira; species Thalassospira lucentensis. The sequence continues at coordinate 2,789,838 of NZ_CP136684.1, read as the reverse complement.
AAGGGCCGTGCCCTGCACCATCGGCACATCGCGCGCGATGATCGCATGGACAAGCGCATGACCGATCCCCGGAAAGGCAAAGATCGATTCAACCACGACCACCCCTTCGACCAGATACACCATCTGCAAACCCAGATAGGTGACAACCGGCAGGGACGCATTGCGGACCCCGTGGCGCATCACCACCGCCCGGTCAGACAATCCCTTGTACCGGGCATGGATGAAATAGGGGGCGGATGCCACCCCCATCATGGCATCGCGCATCACGCGCGACGACATCGCCGCAAGACCAAGTGCGAGGGTGAACGACGGCAGCACAAGGTTCTCCCAGCTACCAAACCCTGCGGTCGGCAGCCAGCGCAACGTCACCCCGAACACCATCATGAACAGGATCGCCAGAACAAAGGGCGGCACGGCACGCAAACCAACCGCGACAAGCAGCATCACCCGGTCATAGACCGATCCGGGAAACAGCCCGGCAATCGCCCCGGCCACCGGCCCGATGACAAGCGACAGTACAAAGGCCGTCACCGCCAGCCACAGGGTATAGCCAAGCTGCAAACCGATCTCGTGGATCACCGGCGCCCCGGTCACCAGCGAATGGCCCAGATCAAACCGGACCAGATCGCCCATCCATGACAGGAACCGGACAAGGATCGGCTGATCCAGGCCAAGCTCGGCCCGGACCATATCCGAAATCGCATTATCCATCATGTCCGGGCCATACCGGCCTGCGGCAATCCTTAATGCCGGATCACCCGGCAGGAAATACATCAACGCAAAACTCAGCGTGCCGACGATCAGAATAACCGCCACAAGCTGCATCAGGCGGGTCGCAATCAATCCCTTCATCGAGCCCACCGCAGATCGGCAAGGTAATAATTCTGCTCATACGGATCGGTGCGGACATTTTCCAACCGCGCACTCGATGCCATGGCAAGCTCGCTCCAGACCAGCGGAATGGTCGGCAATTCGGCCTGCAGGATATCGGCAAGCTTCTTTTGCATCTGCGCGCGCGCATCCCCGTCCGTCGTCTTGCGCAAATCGGCAATCAGGTCTTCGGCCTCGGCATTGTGCCAGTTCATCGCCCCCCAATCAGCCCCGCCGGGACCATAATCTTCCATCACCGTCGCCAGTGGATCGGGCACCATCGAAAAACTGCGTGTCACAAGGGCGGCCTCAAGCGTACCATCGGCATGACCGGCCGGAATTTCGGTATAGCTGCCCACCGAAATCTCAAGCCCGATACCGACATCGCGCAATTGTGACTGCAATGCCGTGGCAATCAGCGGCAAATCCGGCCAGCTTGCATAGGTCCGCACGGTCACATCAAACCGTTTGCCATCCTTTTCAAGAATGCCGTCCGAACCGGCAACCCAGCCCGCATCGGCCAAAAGGTCGCGCGCCTTTTGCGGATCGAAATCAAGGACCGGCATATTCGCATCATACCAGTCGCGAATTTCGGGCGGGAACATCTGGCTTGCCGCCAGATCGGTGTTGCGCATCACAACCCCGGCAATCGCCTTTCGATTGATCGCAAGGCTCAGCGCCTGCCGCTCCACCGTTTCGTCAAAGAACGGCTGCGCCAGATTCAATTTCAAAAGCCGGGTCCGTGGGACGGTCGCCACCGTCACATTCACATCGGGATTGCCCTTAAGCTGTGTCACCGCAACCGGCAACAGCGACAGAACCAGATCGGCATCACCACTTTGCGCCATCATCGCGCGCGTCTCACCACGGCTGACCGCAAGATAGCTGACTTTCTCGATCTGCGCGCGGCCGTTCCACCATTTGTCAAACGCCGAAAGCTCGATCCGAAGCGGCGGCACAACCGCATCAACCCGGTATGCGCCGGTGCCGATAATCGTCTGGACTTCCCCGACATCGTCAAACGATCCCGCTGCAAGGATGATGGTGCTGTAATGCGCCAGAAACGCTGGCAACATCGCAAACGGCTCGGACAGCGTGATCACGATGTCATTGCCCGATGCGGAAATGCCGGTAATCGGTGCCTGGCGCAACACGCCCGGGCGCTCGAACGCGCGGTTAAGATCGGCGGCCACAATTTCGGCCGTCATCGGCGTGCCATCATGGAATGTCACATCATCGCGCAGGCTGATTTCCCACCGCAGCCCATCCTCGCTTGCCCGGCTGCCTGTCGCCAGCATCGGCACGATCTGGCTTTCGCGATTGACCGTAAACAGCGTTTCGGCGGCCTGCATGCGACTGAAAAGATAGCCCGACTTGGCCGGATCAAGTCCGGAAATCTCAAGCGGACTTGCAATATCAAGCACATCGTCATTCGCCCCGGCCATCGCCACACCGGTAATCCCTCCGGTGGTTTCAACCGCCCCGGCAACCGCCAGAATACCGGCAAGGGTATAAAAACGGGCAAGCAGTGCTCGCGTCATCATCTTCTCCATGAAACAAATTTGTTATGATATAACATAACACTTAAAATCTGTTCCAAGGCAGAAAGTCAACCGTTTTTGCGAACGTCTCGCAAAATTCATCCCCCCTTCCCGGAATGCCGACCGGGCGCTTTCTTTGCTGGCCTAATCCGGCACTTTCCCCTAAAGCTCAGAAAACAGATGGTGATTGCGATAACCCACCATCACACAGGGAAAGCGCCACGAACCATGAATGCACAACAGCCCCCGCACAACCTGACCGGCATCATTCTGATGTGTGCCGGTGTCGCCCTGCTGTGTGTCAATGATGCCCTGGCCAAGGGGTTGATGGATCATTATTCACCGATCCAGATCATCTTTCTGCGCAATTCGATTGCCCTGCCCTTTGCCGCCCTGCTGGCCATAAAAATGGTCGGGCTTGGCGGCCTGCGGTCCAATCGTATTGGCGTGCATTTCATGCGCACCGTCATCTGGATCACCGCGACCATCATGTTCTTTACCAGTATCCATCTGATGGGACTGGCCGAGGCCACCGCCCTTGCCTTTGTCGCCCCGCTTTTCATCACCGCGATTTCATCGGTGCTGATTGCGCGGGTCGGCTGGCGGCGCTGGGTGGCCGTGATGGTCGGTTTTCTGGGTGTTCTGGTGATCGTGCGCCCCGGTGCCGCAACCTTTGAGCCCGTCTCGCTCTTGCCGGTGGCGACCGCCTTTACCTATGCGCTTCTGATGCTAAGCGCGCGGCTTCTTGACCCGCGCGAAAGCATGTGGACGCTTCTGTTTTACCTCAGCTTCACCAGCACCCTGCTTAGCGCCTGTGCTGTCTGGTATTTCTGGACCCCGATCCGGACAGAGGATATCGGACTTTTCATCGCCATCGCCTTTGTCGGCACCAGCGGCATGACCCTGATCACCCAGGCCTTCCGGGTGGCTGATGCGCCAACCGTCGCCCCGTTTGATTACACCGCCCTCGTCTGGGCCACCGGGCTTGGCTGGTTTTTCTGGGGCGAAACACCCGATCTTCTGACATTTGTTGGGGCGGCCATTATTACCGGAAGCGGCATTTTCATCATCTTCCGCGAAAAGCGCGTGGCCGAAAGCTGATGCTCCCCCAAACCGTCATTCCCGCGAACGCGGGAATCCAGTCCTTCGCGCAGCATCCTCAAACGCCGCCAAAGGACAAAGGGCCTAATCCACCGGCCTCACCCCATAAGTCGCCATCGCCCCGGCCCGCATGTCGGCCTCGTTAACATCGGCCCTGAACCGATAGCTCGGCGCAATAATTTCCCGCGCCCGATCGATTGCCACATCAATCACCATGCCGACCTTGAACGCATCGCCTGCCATACCCTGCAGGATCGCCTGCCGCCCGGCAAAGCCGTCATCACCGTTTTTCAAAAGCACGGCCCGCCCATAAAGCTGCCAACCCTTCTGCGAGAACACATCAACGAAACTGACACAGACGCGCGGGTCATGGCGAATATTCTTCACCGATTGTGGGGATGCGATATTGGCGATGATGATCCGGTCCTCGCCATAACAGGCAAAGATTTCCTTGGGGCTGACCGACGGCCCGTCTTCGGAAACGCTCGCCAGCCAGCACAAAACCGACCGCCCGGCATAATCGCGAATGTCATCTGTCAGAAGCATGTTTTTTCCGGTTTGTTGACGCCCCAATACTCTGCCACCGCAATCCCGAAACCACAAAAACAAAACCCGCCTTCCAACGGGAAAGGCGGGTGCAAACGGGATTACAGTAAATCAGTAATTGGCCTTAAAAGGCGGCTCTCGCCCGTCCCTTGCGGCAAGCTCGGCAATATTGCGCAACAGATTACGCTTGCTTTGGGTGCGCCGACGGCCGGAATTTGGCTGCACGTCACCCTTGCCAGACAGGCCCAATTCGGCCCGTTTCTGGCTGATGCGTGCTGCCAACTCTTCAATCGTGATTTCGCGCATTTTTGCTTTTGAAAGTTACCGAGTGTGACAATCGTTGCAACAGTAATAGCAACCGTCAACATTGATATAACCACGCGCTCTTGCAGCAGCCACCGCCTCCCGACAATTACTATAGAACCCCAAATGGTCCTGATTCTGATAGTCGGGTAAATGACCACATGTAGAAATATGCACTTCGTGCTCGCCTGTTGGCTGAGCGTTTCTATTAACCAGATAGTTAGGCATCTGTTCCTCCCGAGTTAACCTCGCAAGAAACATTAGGACATACTTTTATATAAACCTAGGGTTATGTAGATACCCACCCTCAATAGGTAGACCTAAAGTACAGGCTGCCCTTACCAACAAAAATCCCCAACCGCATAGGTAATGCTGCGCCCGGTCGCGTTCAGAAGCGCGTCAAGCCTGCCCTTTTCCGGCAGGGTCCCACGCGGTGCGCCAAGTTCCTCGGCATGAATGCCACCGGTCACAAGCGCCACATCAAGCCCGGCATTGTTTGATCCGGCAACGTCGGTCGAAAGGCTGTCGCCGACGACCAGAAGCTTCGCATCCGGGCCCTTGTCAAACAGTTGCAGGCAGAAATCATAGGCACTCGCCAGCGGCTTGCCTTCCCAGCGGACATTACCGCCGAGCACTTCATAGCGTGCGGCAATCGCACCGGCACAGATGATGCGATCCCCGCCGCGGATCACTTCACGGTCCGGGTTCGGGCACAACATCGGTAAATCGCGCGCCTTGGCGGCATGTAGCAGATCCTCATAAACCGAAACCGCGTCATAATCGTCATTCGGCCCCGTCACCAGAAGCCAGTCGGCATCGGCCACATCCTTGACGATTTCAACATCCTGACCTTCAAACATCGACATGTCGCGCACCGGACCGACACTCATCACCCGGCGCCCCAGCTTGGCGTACCAAGGGTCAGAGCGTGCGAGAAGCTGGCTATAGGCGATCTCGCCCGATGCCACCGCCGGACCATAAAGATCACGCGCAATGCCCATATCTTCCATCCGTGCGACAACGACGCTGGATCGGCGCGGCGCGTTCGACAGAAGGGCCACCGGCACACCGGCCTTTTTAAGCGCCTCCATCGCCGGGATGGAGCTTGGATAGGGTGTGACCCCGTCATGCACCACGCCCCAAAGATCAAGGATCACCGCATCGTACTGTTCGATCACTTCCGACAGGCCGTTGATCATCTGATAGCTGGTGCCAACCGTCATTCACGCATTCCACTTCATGTTAAAATCGTCGTCATCGCACATGCGGCAAGATGGTTTCCCGTGCTTGCGGGAATGACGGGGAGCACAAACCCTCCCCAATAACCGTCACTCCCGCGCACGCGGGAGTCCATGCCGCCACAGGTAAATCTATTCCGCCGGTCCGCTTTTGGGCCCAGACTTTGGTCCAGCCTTTGGCTCGGCCTTTGGTACAGCCTTGCTTTTCGCCGCCGCAGGCTTGGATGCAGGCTTCTTGGCAGCAGTCTTCGCTGCGGGCTTCTTCGCCGCCGTTTTAGCCGCCGGAGCCACCTTCGCCACCTCGGCCTTGGCGGGTTCCGCCTTCGCCGTCACCGCCGCCTTGGCCGCGCGCGCCTCATCCACCGGGGCGCTGCGCCCGGAAATCTCCGGATAGGCCGCACCAACCGCATCAGCAACACTGGCAAAACCGTCCTTACGCAACCGCCGTGCAAGGTCTTCCTTGATATCGGTCACAAGCTCCAGCCCGTGATAGACAAGGGCGGAATAAAGCTGCACCAGCGACGCCCCATTGAGGATCTTCTCATAGGCATCCTTGCCCGATGCAATCCCGCCAACCCCGATCAACGGAATTTTGCCTTCGGTCAGGCGGTAAAAATCGGCGAGAACCTTGGTCGAAGGCTCCATAAGCGGCGGGCCGGAAAGACCGCCCTTTTCATCCTGATCATAGGAATTAAGCCCGACCGGCCGGTCAATCGTGGTGTTTGAAACAATCATGCCATCAAGCTTGAGCTTGAGCACTACCGCAGCAATATCGGCCTTGTCTTCCTCGGTCAGGTCCGGTGCGACCTTAAGCAGCACCGGCACGCCCTTGGCATGGCTATCGCGCGCCGAAAGAACCGACGTCAGAAGCTTTTCAAGCGGCGCACGCCCCTGCAATGCCCGCAAACCGGGCGTATTGGGCGAGGATACATTGACCACCAGATAATCGGCATAGGGGCCAAGGGCCGCAACACCCTTCACATAATCCGCCGCCGCATCTTCGGAATATTTGTTTTTGCCAAGGTTGGCACCAAGGATCCCCTTGCGTGCGCGCTTGCGCAGGCGCTCGGCAACAACGGCGGCACCCTCGTTGTTAAAGCCCATGCGGTTGATCACCGCCCGGTCGGAATAAAGCCGGAAAAGCCGGGGCTTGGGGTTACCCGGTTGCGGTTCGGGGGTGACCGATCCGATTTCAACAAAGCCGAACCCGTGGCTAAGCGCCTGATTGGGGACCTCGGCATTTTTATCGAACCCCGCGGCAAGCCCGACCGGATTGGCAAATTTGCGCCCGAAAACCTCGATCTCAAGGATCGGTGTGGCATCGAGCGCATCATCATCGCGCGGCACCAGATTGTTTTTCAGCGCGCAAATCGCAAGACCATGCGCGGTCTCCGCATCGATCCAGCGCACAACCGGCAAAACCAGTGACTTGTACCACCCCACGCGACCTGCTCCGTGCTTGTAAATACCTGCCTTGTTCTTACGCTGTGAGGGAGGATGGGGCAAGGATCAATGGCGTCAGGACATGGCAGACACCCCCATCACCACGATTTTCATTTTCGATAAAATGTCAGTTATATCTAACATTAAGAAAGAGAACACCAAAACAGATCGATTTGTCAGTTATTTCTGACATTCATTGACTTCTCTGTCATTTTCGGCATAATGTCAAATATTCCTGACATTTTTGATACTGACATGACAGCACTCATCAAAGACACCCATGACCTTGCCACGGCGATCCGAACCCGCCGCAAGCAGTTGAAAATAACGCAAACCTATCTTGCATCCATGATGGGCGTCTCGCGGCAACTGATTGGCGAACTGGAAAAGGGCACGCCCGGCGTCAATGTCGGTCTGGCGCTGGATGTCTGCCGGGAACTTGGCCTGAAACTGGGATATGAGGACATATCAGATGACCAGACGGCTTGATGTGTATCTCGAAGGGGTCGATCACCCCATTGGCCAGCTTCTTGGCAATAACGACAAGTCGCTGACCTTTGCCTATGGCGACGATGCTGTTCGCGCGAACATGCAATTGTCGATTTCGATGCCTGCCGCGCATGGTTCATTTACCGATCACACCACGCGCGGCTTCTTTGCCAACCTGTTACAGGAAAACAACGCGCTTGAGCAGGTCATGGCAAAGCATCGCATCGACCGCGACGACATCGCCGGATTGCTCTACCACGTCGGTCGCGATTGCCCCGGTGCCATATCCTGCGTACCAGCGGGTGAAAACCCGTCAAAAATGCCCGGCAACATGGCCGATGACTATGACGCGATTTCAAATGACGATCTTGGCGAAATCCTGATCAGCCTGCGTGACCGTCGTCGCCTGCCCGATGGCAGGAACGATCCCTCGCCCCTTGCCGGGGTACAGGGGAAAATCGCAGTAACCCGGCTTGAAGATGGCCAGTTCGCCCTGCCCAAACCGGGCTCCGGCGCACCAACGACCCATATCCTCAAAGTCCCGTCACGGGGCAACGAGGCCCTTGTCACCCAGGAAGCCGCCCTGATGGCACTGGCGACCAGGGTCCTGCCGCTGCCGGTGGCAAATGTGGGGACAATCGAAATTGCAGGCTGCGAAGCCCTGCTGATCGAACGGTTTGACCGCAAAATCGAAGATGGAAACATCTATCGCATTCATCAGGAAGATTTCTGTCAGGCGCTATCGCTTGCGCCCAGTCTGAAATATGAACGCAACGGGACGGAGGAAAACAAATTCTCGGCCACGGGCGTGGCGCGCGTTCTTGATGAAACCGAAGTCCCGCTGATCGCGCGACAGCATTTTATGGCCCTGTCGATCTTCAATCTGGTGGTCGGCAATACCGACAATCACGCCAAAAACCACGCCATCCTTTATCCGGCCTTGGGCCACAAACCAATCCTCGCCCCGGCCTATGATATCATCCCGGTTGTTCTGGACCGGTCCGTCACCCACGATTTTTCATTCAATATCGGACAGGCCGAAAAAATGGCCGATTTAACTGCACCGGATATCGCCGCCTGCATTTCCGCCATCGGCCTTGCGCGCACCATGCGCACCGAAAAATCCCGCGCCCGCTATTTCAACGAACTGGGTGCGCTTCTACAGGATGTCGAGGACTCACTGGATATGATGGAAGGCCCAAGCCTTAAGGCCTGCCGCGACATGTTTTCGCAAAATATCGCCACTGTCGCGGAAATTCTCGACGTCGCCGTCACGCAGCAATCCCGTGACACCTTCGTCGCCCAAGGCGGCGGTTGGGACATGGGCTCCTAAACCCGCTCCTCCATCCGCGCATCGAACGCCACCCGCGCCTTTTCGACTTCGTCGTAATGATCGCGCGTCCACGTATAAAGCGCCTTGAACGGTTCCACCAGCGACCGGCCAAGATCGGTGATTTCATATTCGACCGCGACCGGTGATGTCGCGATCACGTGGCGGGCGACAATGCCATTGCGTTCAAGCTTGCGCAGCGTCTGCGTCAGCGCCTTTTGCGTAATGCCCTCAAGCCCGCGCTTGATCGCGTTAAACCGCAAGGGCCCATGGGCCAGCACCGCCAGGATCATCATCGACCATTTGTCGGCAATCTGGTCCAGAAGCTCCCGGCTCGGACAGTTCGAGCGGAACATCTCGACCGAACATTCTTTCATTACCATGGCATTTCCACCTCATTTCCTCCGGCTCCGGGCCATCCAGGTTTCCTCAAGTATACCTGGTAACTTCAAGGTGCCTGATTGACAGTAAGTATACATCATATATCTAGTAGCCACCATACACCCAATTCCAATCCGAGGATACCCGATGTCAGATACCAATGTTCTTTTTCAACCCTTCAAGCTGAAAACCCTGGAGCTTCCCAACCGCATCGTCATGGCGCCGATGACGCGCTCGCACGCGGTTGACGGCATCCCCGGCCCGGTCAATGCCGATTATTATCGCAAGCGCGCCGAAGGCGGTGTCGGCCTGATCCTGTCCGAAGGTACCGTGATCAACCGTCCGTCATCGCGCAACGATCCGGGCATTCCGTTCTTCCACGGCGCCGATGCGTTAAAGGGCTGGAAGGCCGTGGCGGATGCCGTTCATGGTGCCGGTGGCAAGATGGGTCCGCAGCTTTGGCATACCGGATCGGTCAAAAGCTTCCAGACCGAATGGGTGCCCGATACCCCGGTCGAAAGCCCGTCGGGCCTTGTCGCGCCGAACGAGCCGCGCGGCAATACCATGTCGGATGCCGATATCGCCGACACCATCGCCGCCTTCGCCCAGGCCGCCCTTGACGCCAAAAATGCCGGTTTTGATACCTTTGAAATTCATGGCGCGCATGGCTACCTGATTGATCAGTTCTTCTGGTCGGGCACCAACCTGCGCACGGATCGCTTTGGCGGCAAAACCATCCGCGAACGCGCGACCTTTGCGCGCGAAGTCGTCGCCGCCATGCGTGCCGCTGTCGGCCCCGATTTCCCGATCATCCTGCGCGTCAGCCAATGGAAACAGCAGGATTTCGCTGCCCGTCTGGCAACAACCCCCGATGAAATGACCGACTGGCTTGGTCCGCTGGTCGATGCCGGGGTGGATATCATCCATGCGTCCCAACGCCGTTTCTGGGAACCGGAATTCCCCGAACTGGACGGCGAAAACGGCCTGAACTTTGCCGGCTGGGCGAAAAAACTGACCGGGGCGGCCACGATTTCGGTCGGCTCTGTCGGGCTTTCCGGTGATTTCATGACCGCCTTTGCTGGCGAAGGTTCGGCCACCGCCGGGCTTGATGAACTGGTCAGCCGCATGGAACGCGATGAGTTCGATCTGATCGCGGTCGGCCGTGCGCTGATCACCGATGCCGCCTGGACCGCCAAGGTCCGCGACAACAAAACCGATGCGCTGCTGGGCTTTGATCCGGCAACGCTGGGCGAACTGGTCTGATCGACAGGCTTTGATTGCAGAAACGGCTTCCGGCCCATCTCCGTCATTCCCGCGCAGGCGGGAATCCAGTCCTCTGACTCAACGGGGTATGGTTTCCGCGGCGGCCTGTTCCTCAACACAAAAGGGCGGTGCCATCCCGGCATCGCCCTTTCTTTATGCCCGCCTGAAAACTACCTGAAGGAAAGCCACCGACAAAAAAAGGAGGCCCCAGATGAAACCCCCAATGGATGCCGCCGAAATCGCCCGGCTGCAAAGCCGCCTCGCCGCCCGCGATCCCGGTGAATTTCACTTTCCGGAAATTTACGGCCCCGGCTGGGACAGGCTTTATATCGGGGACAAGGTCAGCATCGGCCGCCATTTTCTGCAAGCCGTGCGGGCCGGATATTTCCCCACGGTCGAGGATACCGGTAAAAAGCGCGGCGGCGGGCGGGTCTATCGTCGGCTGTAATTATCCTCTGCTCATATAGTCGGGGCGCAGATCCTCCGGCAGGATGTGAACTTCGTTATCATCAAGTTTCAGGTCATCAACGCGTGCAACATGCTCGACCGAAAGCGCATCATAAAGATGCGGGAACAGCGTGCCACCGCGCGCCGGTTCCCATTTCAGCTTGTCCGCGACCGCCTCGACCGGCACATGCAAAAGCCGCAATCCGCCGCGCTTCGGATAATGCAGCGCAAGCGTCGCCGCCAGCGTATCGATGGTGGAAAAATGGATGAAGCCATCCGCAATATCGTGCGGGGCCCCGGCATAATGCCCGGTCGCCAGCGCCTCGGCCCATTCGTCCGAACCCAATACGCGGTAAATCATGGTATGTGATGTATTTGTCATCCGGGGAATGTAGGGCGCGTCCCCGCTTTGCGCAATATGGCATCAATCGCGCGCTGTGAACTATATCAGAACTGCCATAAACCCGCCGACCGCCGCCACCGTGATGATGATCGCCGACAGCATCAAAGCCCCGTCACGCACAAGGATCGCAAGCCCGAAGGCGGCAATCGCGCTCATCGGTGCGATCCCGGCAAAGGGTATCATTTCAAAAAACGGCACCACAGCCGAAAGCAGCAGGCAGATCACCGCCGCCACCCGCACCGCATGCCGCCCGGTCAGGACCGGCAACCGCCCGTAAAACCAGCGATCAAGCTTCCCCGCCACCGGTTCGATCCGGCGCATTGCATCGGCGACCCTTGCCCCGTCAAACGACCGGCGGCCAAAGATATCGGGCAACCACAAATGCGACCGCCCCAGAACGATCTGAATGGCAAAAAGCGCGACAATAATCGCAAGGATCGCGGGCACCATCGGAATGCCCGATAGGGGTGTCACCCCGATCAGGCCCGGCACAAACAGGAACGGCCCATAACTCCGCCGCCCCAGCACAGCCACCATATCCTCAACCGAAACCGCGCGCCGCCCCGCCGCCCGATCCCGGATCCGCGCCACAATCCCGCCCACGGAACCCGGCCCTGTGTCCGTCATGCCAACCCTCGCTGCCTGTTTGCAAAATCACGTTGTCCCTGCAACGCGGGGTCGGCGGGTTTGTTTCCCTAAGGGAAACACGCAACAAAATCTAATGGCGGCAAGAGTTGTTTGCCTCAAGCGAAAACTGTGAAAAACTCTACTAAGAGATTAATATCGCCGCGCAGGAACAACCAATATGACTAATTTCGTTGAGGATCGTCACTCATCGGATTTCTGGCACAACTCGGACAATCTGCACAAGGCCGCATGGCTATGGGCAATTTTCGAAGCGGAAAGAGGTTGGCATTTTATAGACGAGTACTTGTACCTCAAAGCTAAGAAGCGAGAATTAACGGCCTATGACGTTCAGGTTTTTGCAAACTTCTACAGTGTTAGTCGCACCATTTCCTTACACCCAAAAGAAAAAAGCGCTCGAATCAAAAAAGAAAAAATGGGAAAATTGTATAACGGAATTGCTACGCTTTTGAACAAAATGCCTGAAGAGGCACCAGCACTGTCAATACATAACGAATTACAGAAAATAATACGCCAATTCGTCGGCGACAAATCAACAAGAACGTTCTGCGCCAAACTCGTTTGGTTCTTTGATCCAGACGGTTGGATGATGCATGATTCATTGTCACGTTTAGGGTTGAAAATGCTGAACAATCGTCTCAGCACGAATAAAATAAAAGATGATTTTCAAGTATGCTTCGCCGAAACTTTCAGTTTGCAGAATATTCAGACAATTGAAGATGCAATACAGGAAGCGGGACTTCAATATCAATTCCCGAGGCGAGTCATAGATAAGTATCTGTTTTTAATTGGATCATCTGATATTGAAGCGGGATCTCCATGGATATGTTGGTTGAATTGGCAAATTGATAAGAAACTGGCACAACACGAGCCTTTAGGCATCAACCTTGCGTTTGAAAATTTGGCAGCTCTTCCTCACCCGAGTATCTAATAACCTTACCCTCCAGCATAAATGCCCACTCCCCGTGCGCCACTTCCTTGATCGCGGAAGCCCGGCCCTATCCCTTTCGATATAGCATCTGAGCCCCGCACAATCGGAACACTCCATTGACCAACAACCGCAGCAATCCGCAAGCCCCCCTTCCACTGGGCATCGGCCCGCATGAAGGAAGGGAACTTGAGCTGATGCTTGCCGGGTCAAAACCGATGGCAATGTTTTATGATGCTGCTCTATACTGCGCCCACCTGCCCGATACCGATTTCGCCCCCACGTTGCAAACGGCACCATCATCCGCCACGAAGAAATCATTCCGGTGCTCAGCCACCCCGAAAAGCACAAAATCCGTTACCTGCTTTTCGCCCTTTCCGGCGAAGAATGGCGCATCGCGGACGCCATGGAAATGAACCGGAATCTCTGCGTGGGAACCGTCATCAGCCATGAAACAGATGTAAGACGAATGGGGGAGTTACTCGGATATCTTCCGCAAAATATCGAGCAATTTGTCTCCCGCACATTCGATAGCCAGCCTGCCTAAGCCTTCAACCGATCACCCGATCTTCTTATCCGCACTCCGCTTCACCACACTGACCCCCAGAACGCCCAGCGCAATGCCCCAGATCGGGCTGGTATTGACCAATGCCGCAATAATCGCCGGGGCCTGAAGCGGGGTCAGGATGATGGCGGCCGCAATCGATCCCATGGTCATGATCCAGGTCAGTGCCACGGCATAGCCAAAGCTCGGTCGCCAGCGCCGCACAAACGCATCCTCGCTTTGCACCTCGGCCCGGATGGTGCGGTTGACGGTTGCCAAAACGCTCCGGTCCCGCGAAAGCTCTATTTCCGCCATGCGTTCGGAATGGCGGTTGGCCTCCGCGATCTGGGCCGGGGTGACATCCCCCTTTGTCACCGCATCGCCCACCTGTTTAAGCCCCTCGGCCGCAGTTTTCGCGACCGGATGATCAATGGTGTCAAGCCCCGCGCCAACCGCCTTCATCAAAAGCGGCAGGCCGATTTGCGCCAGTAATGCTGGTATCACGTGATACCTCCTTCCTTTTAAAAATGCCGGTTTCCTCAGCCCGCCAACACAACCCTGAATAAATTGACGCGAAAATAAAAAACCAATAGATTTATTTATCAAATCTAATATTCGCGTTTGGATGCAGGGGATATCAGGGGGCCGTCATGAAAAGATTTCTTGCCGCAATGCTATTGTTTCTGGGGATAAATCAGGCCAATGCGCAGCAGCTCCCGCCGCCGATCGACCTTGGCATTGTCAATATCACGCAACAGACAAAGGTCTGGTGCTGGGTCGCCGTGGTCGAACAGATCGCCCATTGGAAAAACCATACCCATCCCAATACATCCCCGCATCAGTGCGAGCTTGTTTCTGTCGCAAACGGCATGTCGCAACCGACCTGCTGCAATTCAGCGCTCGTGATGTCCAACCCGATGCTGGCAGAGCAATGCATCCGCACCGGACACGACCCGGAAATCATGCAATTGCTGAGCATGGTCAGCAACAATGTCGCCGGTTATGGCATGCCCGCCCATCCGATGGTGCTTTACAACACCCTGGCATCGGGGCGTCCGATTATCCTGAAACTGCAAAACACCCCCTTTTCCGGGCATGTCGTGGTGCTGCGCGGGATGGCATGGGTGCAAACCCCGATGGGGCCGACAGCAGTGCTTTATATCAATGATCCGCTGTCCTATTTCACCCAGCCCGTCCCGTTCCAGAACATCGCCCATATGTGGTCCGGGGCCTTTATCGCCAATTGAGGCAAGGCTTTGGATTCACCCGATGGCCATGATGGCAATAACGACCAACGGGTTAGTTAATCCCGCGATAAAACAGATGCCCGCCAATCTCCGCCACCGGCACCTGCCCCCGCGCCCAATAGGGATCAACCGCATGGGTGTGATAATGCGTCGCCCCCTGGGTCATGTCGGCAATCTCCCCCGCTAGGGCGCGGGTCGCCACCCGTTTGCACAGCCGGTATGCCGGGTCGCGCGCGCTGAGTTTAAGCAACTTCGCCCGGTTCGGATCGCCCGCGTTCCAGCATGAAAACTGCCCCGGTTTCAGGCACACCTGCGAAACCGTACTGCCCCACCAATACCGCCCGCGCGCTTTGGCAAACGCCACCCGGTTCAGGATCACGCAGGCCACCGCCTCGATCCCCGGCAAACCCTCGCCGCGCGCCTCGCCATAAAGGGTCCGCGCCAGAACATCACCCACCGGCAAAATGTGCGGGTCGGTGATCGCATCCATCGTCAGAACATCATTCATCGCTGTTTCCTTATCCTGTTTTGCCCCCGGCCTCATGCCGCTGGCGCATTGTGATCAAGCTTCGCCTCGATCCGCAGCAGATGCGCGGTCAGGCGTTTTTCAATATCCTTGAGGTACGGGATCGAAACGTAGTTTCGCGCCACATCCAGCTTGAAATCCGCCAGCCCGTCGCGAAGTTCGATCATCTCCGCATCGTGGCTGACACGCAGGCTTTCAAGCCGGTCGGAAAACTCGCCACGCATCCGCCAGGTCAGCCAGAAAAGCCCCGCCACCGCCGGGATTTCCACCGCCGTAATCCACCAGATCAGATCAACCGGTCCGCTCATCACATCCTCCTGCCCCTTTGCATAAATCGCGCATGAAAAAGGCCCGCATCGCTGTCACGCCATGCGGGCCGGTTGTTGTTGTTTCGTTACTGCCGGGTCTGGCTCAGGCCCCGGCATCCCTGATCAGGCGGCGTAACCGGCTGACCATGGCGGTCATCATCAACCCGCCAATCACCCCGATATGCTCCAGCGCAAAGAACATCGAAATCTGCGCCTTTGGCCCCTCCATGTTCCAGAAGCTATGCACGATCACGATGGTCAGAAGCAGAAACACCGAAAGCGCCCCGCACGCCAGCCACACCGCCCGGTCCATCAGCACCAGAACCGCACTGACCAGAAGGGTCACCACGACCAGAATGTTAAACAGCCATGCGGGCGAAAGCCCGGCGGCGGCCATTTCCGCCACCCCGCCGTCAAAATCGATCAGCTTGGCCGCACCCGACGCGATGAAAATGATCATCAGACATATCCGCGCGAGCAGCCACAGCCACCCGCTTTGCAGGATCGCGTCAATCACACGCGGCGGCGCGGCATGCCGGGGCTTCATGAAAATCTGTTCCATAATCCGTCTTTCCTCCTGATGGGGCGCCCCGTTCCGGGGCAGGAAGGCCATGCTGCAACCTTAACCAATATTGAGGTCAACACGAAAAAGAACCGCATTTTCATAAATTTAACCCCCTCAAAACCATCCACCAAACCCGCTGCCAGATGGACTCCCGCTTTCGCGGGAGTGACGGCATGGGGGATATCGCCCGCCTCAAGCTCCGCCTCAACCTCCGTCATTCCCGCGCAGGCGGGAATCCAGTCCTTCGCGCTGCATCCCCGGCATCATCCTTCCGCCCCGAAACAAAAAAGACCCGCAAACCGAAAGGCTTGCGGGTCAGTCAAGGAGGTCACTCGTCGAAACTCAAAAGGCGCAATATCATCCGAATTCAGGGTTCAGGGTTCGGGGCTCAGGCTTAGGTCTCACCGGCACCACCCCGGCCACAATCGGCCGGCGGGCATCCCGACACAGGCCGCACCATGCGCGCTCGAATGCGCTTTTGAAGCCGTCACGCAGCGATCTTGCCGCGCTACCGGTTCAGGCATGGGGCCCGTTCAGTTTCACTTCCAGTTCCTGCCAGGCCTCGCCCGATGCCACAAGGCAGCTTGCCCCGTTGGGCGAGGTAAACAGGATGGTCCAGGTTTTGCCATCGGGGGCTTTTAACACCTCGATCACGCCGCCATTGGCGGTCACACCGACCGCAACCGGTTCCTCGGCATATTTGGCACTCAGGCTGTCAAGCACCTTGGTCCGGTCTCCGCAGACAGGGGATGCGGCATTGGCTGGCATGGCAAGCAGGGTTGCGACCGCAATCGCACCAACTGTCACGGCGATGAGTTTTGGAATGCTCCTCATGGTCAGGCCCTCCTTCAAGGGATCACAGACGGCGCGCTCCGGTTGAAATCAGGAGCAACTTGTAAACCAGTCTATAAATTGACCAACGCCGCAAAGCGGAAATAGGTCCGGCCCAATCGCACCGGCAGGCAAATCATTTCGTCAAATATACGCCTTTGGTATAGATAAATTTCCGTAAAACTATTCCTTCATATAGTTAACGTAAGCATGAAAGTTGAATTTTCCATGAATATCGCGCTTTTGTGATCGACGATGTGCATAAGCATTTGTGAATTCACGGAATATTTTACGGTTCAAACGTCTTTTGCGCCGCAAATGCCGCCCCGGATGGCCGCCAGTCGCCCTCCGACCGGGCTTTTTCCACCCGCGGCAGGCGCACCGGCTCATGAATAAGGCACCCCGCAACCGCATCAAGCCCGTCATCATGCTGCCCCGTTTTGCCCCGGCGGCGCGCCCGGCCCTCGCCCGGACGCCATTCGCGCATTTCACGGATGAACGGCGTTTGCCAGATGCGTTCATGCGCATGCAAAAGCCCGGCACTCAACGCCGCGCTAAATGCATCCTCGATCCGCACATCCTTGTTTTTCGCCTCGTGATGTTCGACCACACTTGCCGCCCAGTCGGCCTGCTTTAAGGCGCGCCGCAGGATATTGGGCAAAAACCGCCCGACCCCATTGGTCTCGACCCGGACGGATGGCAAATGATGCGCCTTGATGAACGCCGCCGCCCCGGCACAGATCTGGCTGGCTTCATCGGCTTCGTGCAGGCGCGTGGCATCAAATGTCAGCCACGCCATATCATGCAGCCAGTATTCGCCCCGCTCGCAGACATAAACGCACGCGATCACCGCGCCATCACCCCCCTTTGCGCCCTCATTTGCGCCACCAGGTACACCCCCGCCTTTGCCAAAACTCGGATCAAAATGGCACGCGCCCGCCATCATCTGCCGATCCCCGATGGACAGGTGAAGTGCGCCATTGGCCTGCGCGATCACCGCATCATCGCCATAACGGCGCAACCGCGCAGGGTCGAGGATCCCGTCACTGGGGGCGACCATCTCCAGCATCATCTGACTGGCAAATTTCCGCTCCCCGGTATGGCGGCGAATATCCTCGATCTTGGTGATCGGGAACCGTTCCGGCCAGCTCGATTGCCCCTGATCATCAAGGATCGGCAGGCAGAACCGCTCAAACCCCGCCAGAAACGGGGCGGCTTCGCCGGTTTCGGCCCGGATTTCGTCGGCATAGATCGAATAATAGCTATGCGGGGTGCCAACATAAATCTGCGTCCCATCGGGCGACAGGACATAGGCAATCTCGCCCAGTTTTTCGCGCAGTTCGGCGCGTTTATGGGCGCTATCGCTGTTTTTGGGCACCTCGACATCATCGCAAATCACCACATCGGCCCGCGATCCGGTGATATTGGCGCCAATACCGGCCGCCTGCATCGACGGATCCCGCAATACGCCCGGTCGTTCGACGGTAAAACGCTGCGTCCCCCAATCGACCCGCTTTTCGGGCAGAAGCCCCGCCAGCAACGGATGGCGTTCGATCACGCGCTTGACATTGCGCACCATCTTTTTCGCCAACCCCAGATCGGCGGCCAGAACCAGAATGCGCAAATCCGCATCGCGATACAGCAACCACGCGCAAAACAGCCCGACCAGCGTGGACTTGCCCGAATTGCGAAACGCCATCAGCAAAAGCTGCCCCTTCCCCGCCTTCCAGCAATCCTCAAGCCACCCCGCCATCGCCCGATGATGATCGGGCAAACCAAGCCCCATCATCGCATTCCAGATCCAGACAAACTCACCAAACCCGGCACATCTCGCCCGCCCCCGATCAATCACCTGCGCCATGCCCGATCCCCCTCATCACTCAACCCGCTGCACCATGGACTCCCGCCTTCGCGGGAGTGACGAATGTGTAGAAAGCCCATCCCCAAAGCCGTCATTCCCGCGCACGCGGGAATCCAGTCTTTCGCGCCGCATCCTCAAACCCGGCAACCAGAACCACCCGTCAGCATCACCAAAAGCTCCGCCATCCGGCCAAATCCTGCTATCCTTCCACGATGAAACAGCCCTGCGTCTATATCCTTGCCAGCAACCGCAACGGCACGCTTTACATTGGCGTCACCGCCGATCTGCGCGCCCGCATCTGGCAACATCGCACAGCCACGGATAAGGGCTTCACCCAACGTTACAATGTCGGGCAACTCGTGCATTTTGAACTGCATGACAGCATGGAAAACGCCATCCTGCGCGAAAAGCGCCTTAAAAAATGGCGCCGCGCCTGGAAGCTTGACCTGATCGAAAAACACAATCCCGACTGGAACGACCTGTTCGACAGCCTGAACGCATAAGCAGCTATAAACTCTCTTCCGTCATTCCCGCGAACGCGGGAATCCAGTCCTTCGTGCCACAGCCTCAAAACCTTCCACCGGACCCGCAAGCCCGATGGACTCCCGCCTGCGCGGGAGTGACGACAGATTGGAAAAACCTTCGCGCAAAACCGAAGGCCTCCGCCCTACCGCCCCGTCTTCACCGCCCCAAACCGCAACCCATCGACCAGAAGCTCCACCATGCTGCGCGTATGCGCCGCCCCCGCTTCGTCGCCAACGCCCGCCACCGAAAGGTTGCCAATCGCGCGCAACAGGTCATAGGCCGCAATATCGCGCCGCACCTCGCCCGCCGCCGCCGCGGCTTCCAGAAGCGACACCAGCACTGGCTCGAACTTCGCGCGAAAATAATCGGGCAGCGCATCAAACGCCGGATCGCCGGAATGCAATGCCGCCGCCAGCCCCTTTTTGGTTGCGATAAAATCGGTATAGCGGTTAAGCCAGCGCACCAGCGCCTCGCCCGGCGGATAATCCGCCGCAAGCGTTGCCGCCGTCGCCGCACAGGCATCAACCTCCCGCCGGAAAACCGCCGCCACAAGGTCGGATCGGGTCGGAAAACGGCGATACAACGTCCCCACACCAACCCCGGCCCTGGTGGCAATTTCACGCACCGGCGCATCGACGCCCGCGGTCGCAAAAACCGCCTTGGCCGCCTCAAGCACCGCGTCCTCGTTACGCTTGGCATCGGCCCTCACGCGCCGCTTCGGTGCCTTGCCTTCAAGGTCATGTTTTGTCGGGTCGTCTGTCACTCAAATCTTCCCTGTTGCCGCCGGTCCGAAGACCCCGCACGCAATTACCCTTGATATACGGAACAACGTTCCGTATATACAATTCATCAAGTGGAGCAAAGTTCCGTTTATTATCGGATCAACGTTCCGTTTTTCTATATAGGCGAAGCCCCCGACCTTCGCCAAGCAAAACAAGGCACCCCGTCATGAACAATCTGCTTACCGATGCCCGCCATATCCCGACCGGCCCATCCTTTCCGACCCTGTGCCTCAATCCCGTCACCCTCCCGGCCCCGGATCGCGGGTTGCTGCTTGAACTGCGCATCACCGCCCCGCTCACCCCGCCCTCGAATGATCGCGACCTTCCGATCCTTCTGCTGTCGCACGGGCATGGGCCATCGCTTTATATCCCGTCCAAGGATGGTTACGCGCCGCTTGCGAATTTCTATGCCGCCCACGGCTTTGTCGTGATCCAACCGACACACGGAAATTCCAGGGTCGCGGGCCTTCCGGCCGATGCACCGGGCGCGCCGTTTTTCTGGCGCTCGCGCGTGCTGGATATGAAGCTGATTCTTGATCAGCTTGACGTGATAGAGGACCAGTTTCCCGCCATCGCCGGGCGGCTGGACCGTTCCAAAATCGCGGCCATCGGCCATTCGCTGGGCGGGCAGACCGTCGGCATGCTGCTTGGTGCGCGTCTGACCGATATCAACGACCCGGCCGCACAGAATGTCGATCTCATCGAACCGCGCATCACGGTCGGCGTCCTTCTGGCCGCCCCCGGCAAGGGCGGGGATAGCCTCAGCGATTTTGCACGCGCAAACTACACATCGCTCAACCCCGATTTCAGCCACCTGACGACAAAAACCCTCGTCGTTGCCGGCGATGCCGATGACAACCCGCACCTGACAACCCGCGGCCCCGCCTGGCACACCGACCCGTTCCACCACAGCCCCGGTGCCGATGCCCTGCTGACCCTCGTTGGTGGCAAACACGGCCTTGGCGGCATTGCCGGCTATGACGCCAGGGAAACCGACGACGAAGACCCCGACCGCCTCGCCATCACCCAACGCATGACGCTGGCCTACCTCAAATCCGCGCTTGATCCGGCTGATACCTCATGGGCGGACGCCGCCAAAGCCCTTACCGATCACGCCCCGTCACATGCCCATGTCACGCTCAAATAACGCTTGGATATCCGGTGGCTGCATCCCGAAACGGTGCAGCCACCGCGCCCGCCGCTCCATGGACTCCCGCCTTCGCGGGAGTGACGATGCTGTAGCACTCTGCCTCCCTCCGTCATTCCCGCGAACGCGGGAATCCAGTCCTCCGCGCCGCACCCTCACAACCACCCGGTTGTCACAAAACCCGCCAAGTCTCCCCACTGGCAAGGTTACGGACATAATCGACCGCCTCCCCGTTCCAGTGATAGGAAAAATGATCGCCCTGCACCGGGATCGGCACCACATCGGGCCAGAACGCCGCGATGCAATGCCCGCCGTCAAACCGCACACTCGGCCAATAAATCCCGTCCGATCCCGCTGCCCTGCGCTCTGCACCAAATTTCTGCGATGCGCCATAATCATCGGGATCAAGCAGATCGGGTTGATCGCTCACGTCATCAAACACATGATCAATCCGCCCGACCAGCTCGCGAAACTGCGATGTCCAGCCCGGCTCCTCATCGGTCGCCCGCATCATACGCGCATGGTGATGCACGGTTTCGGCAATCGCCACAGACCGGCCATCCCCGGCATAATAAAGCCCGTATGTGCCATCGGAAAACCGGCCGGGGCGATAGGGCGAACAATGCACAAACGGCGCCATCACGTAACTCGCCCCCGGCCCCGATACCCGGCGTTCGACCGGCACCTTCGCCAGATTGCCGATGCTGTCACGAATACGCGGGTTCATCTTGGCTTCCGCCGATGCCAGCGCCTCCCAATCGGCGGGATCGGCGATGTCTTCAAACAGGTCAATCGGCGGATAGATCGACCGGATGATCCGCACGCATTGCGGCCACGCAACATGCCTGCTCCTGCTCACCAGCCACCACGCTCCGCATCAAGGTAACTTCGGATATCGGCGATATCCATGATCTCGCCGCGCAACATGATCTCAAGCGCACTTTGCCCGCCAAACGCCGCATTGGGCTTGCGGATCCAGGCATAACCCCGTGCGGGTTCACGAAACAGATATCGCAACCCTTTGTGTATCCCGATCAGCATCGCCATGCGCGTGCGCAAATCACGATCAATCCGCCCGATATCCTTTTTCTTCCACCGCGCCCATGTGCGCGCCGGCATATCGCCCAGCAACACGCGCGCTTCCTGATCGCTTAGATCCCAGACACCAAACAGATTGACCGTAGCCCGCGCCAGCGCCGCCGCCTCATCCTCGGTAATCGCCGCCCGATCCGGCCGCGCCCCGGTCGGCTCCACAATCGCGAATTCCATCGCACACCTCCATTTGGCATTAATATATCATTTTTATGCCAAATGGCAAATGACCGTATAACAAAACCAGCGACCGCGCCCGCCGCCCCATGGACTCCCGCCTACGCGGGAGTGACGAACGGATGGAAAGGCCTTACCTCCCCAAAAACCGTCATTCCCGCGAACGCGGGAATCCAGTCCTTCCTGCCATATCCTCCATAACCACCGTCTAACCCTCACCCCCCGCCAACGCCCCCCTTGCCTCGGCAATCAGCTTCCTGATCTCCGCCTCCTCCACCGCAGGCGACTTCGCCTTGTCATTCTCCGCCCCATCCGGGCCGGCCGCCCAGCGCAGCAGTTTGATCAGGCCTTCAAGATGCGAAAGCCCCGCCTTGCAGGCCGTTTGATGGGCGGCAAAGCTTTTGGCATCCATCTTGAGGGCGGCTGCCTGCGCCATCCGGCGATAGGCATTGCGCGCCCGGTTGATATCACCGGGCAGGCTTTGCAAAAACTCCGCCCGCACCGTCTCAAGTTCCTCCATCCTGTCCTCCGTTCCCGATTTGGCTTCCATGGGGTTAATTTCCCGAATTTGCCGAAAGGGCGATCAGGCGTTCATCGCCCAACCGTTCCGGCCAATAGGAAACCCCGCGCAAATGCCCGTTTAAGGCCCCGCTTTGCCCGGCATAACTCCCCAGCCGGATCGTGTTGAAACTGCGCGGCATGGCAAAGCCGCCCGGCGATTTCAAAACCGCCCCGTCCTTGGCGACCGCCACCCCATCATCCTCCCACGCCAGCACGATCCGCCTGCGCGTTCCGGGAACAAGCCCGCCATAAAGCGACTGCGTGATGATCGGCACGCCAGCCTTGCGCAATGAAATCCGCAACTGATCGGCTGCGCTGTCATAACCAAGATCAAGATGATCATCGTTCAAATTCCCCGAATGCATCTGTACGATCCGCCAAATCCCGCTCCAGGCCGTCGGCAATTCCAGATCAAACACAAACGTCCCCCGCCCGGTTGCCCCCCGGAACCAGTCCCCCGGATCAAGCATCACATCATCCATCGCGCGTGCCGCCGGAATACCCTTGCTGATCAGATCGCTGGTCAAAACCGGCCCGGCCTCAAGCTGCGCATTCCAGATCAGGATCGATGCCGGATTGCCCGAAATCGCGGTGCTGATTTTCGGATATCGGCTGGCCCCCGATGCGGCCTCGCCAAACCCCACCCGTTGCCAGCTTTCATCAAGGCTCACCGCATGGTTTGACGCCCCATTCACCCCACCCAGCGTAATCTCCGTCACGCCCGAAACCGCCCGCGCCCAGACGCCAAAGCTGTATATCCCGCCCACGGCCAGATCATCGACCCGCTGATAAAGCCCCGCCGTGCCGCCCGGAAGGTCAAGGCGTGTGGCCGTGATACTCCCATCCGGGGCCGCAACCCCGGACGTTGCCACAACCACCCCCGCATCCTTTTCCCAAAGCGGATTGGCAAAACTGGTGGAATAGCGCAGCAGATTACTCGCCGCCGCCTCGATCAAAAGCCCCTTGGCCCGGCCCAACCCATCATGATCATGGCCGGGAATATCTGCCCCAATCGTGGCCAAAACCCCGTCCGGTCCGCGCACAATCTTCGGGCTCGCCCGCGTCACGCGCAGACAGCTTTCCAATGGCGCATATCGCATGCCCATTTTGCATTCTCCGTCCCTGAATAAATGAAATGTCGTTTGGATCACAGAGCCCGCCGCCTGATGGACTCCCGCCTGCGCGGGAGTGACGAACAGGCGGAAAAGCCTGATCCCAATAAACCGTCATTCCCGCGAACGCGGGAATCCAGTCAGCCGTGCCGCAGCCTCAAAACCTACCCGCCAATCCGATGCAGATGAAACCAGCTCATCACCGAACCCGCCGCAATCTGGCGCGTCACACTGTCCGAATGGCGCACCCGCAGCCGAAGCGCATTATCGCTCCCAATCCCGATCCGGGCGATACCACTCACCCGCACACTCTGCGTCGCATTGCTCCCCGACCCGACAATATCGGACGCCTGCAAATGCGTGCTCCATCCCGCCGCTCCCTGCCGCTCGACATAGGCACTGACCGCCACCGCCGTCTCCCCGATGGCAAAATTCACCCCGGCATCGACATGGTAAAAACCGGGCGGAAGGTTCCCGACCCCATGCAGGGCGGCGTCATAAAGCCCGTGGCTATCCTCCGCCACCTGATCCCATTCGACGATGAAATAACCACCCGCCGGAATATCCTGCGCATTGGTGCGCAAAAGCTTCACCACCGGCCCGCCCTCGCGGATTGATGCCGCAAACCACCGCGTCCCATCACAGATCAGATCAACGCAATCCCCCCGGATCGGCAGGGCATGAACACTGCGCACGCCCCCGCCATCCAGCGGCACAATCTGATCCCCGCTGGCCGCCGCGATATCGACCATCGTGCCATCGCCATTGACCACCCGGTATCGCACCCCGTTGCGCGCGGCACTCACCCCCGGAAGGCTCAACCGCCCGCCATTCGATAACCGCACCAGCGCCCCGGTCTCGCGGATATCCATGATCCGGTCGCCCGGCGCATCCACCACCGGCATCCGGCGTTCATCCTGCCAAAGCGTTACGTTTTGCGCGCGCAGATCAAGATCAAACGCTGCCCCCGCCAATTGCTTCTGAAACCCTGCAAGCGCGGTTTCGGCCCGCGTTCCGGCGGCCTCGGCCCGGTTCGCTGCATCCTGCGCCATCGCACCATGCCGCCCCGCCGCTGCAATCTCGCCTGCATCCGGCCCGTTCGCCAGCCCGTCGCCCTGATCGTTCCACATCAGGGCCCGACCGGGCGCCATCCGCGGCAATGCCAGATCACCCTTGTCCTGATCGGCGGGATCAAGCCGCAAACTGCCCACCATCGCCCGATCAATATCGCCAAGGGCGGCGGTCAGATAATCCAGATCCCGATCCACCGCATCACCGCGGGGCGATGCCGAGCTGCCATAGGCACTTAAGCGCCGTAACCGCAAATACCGCCGGATCGAAATCTCCGCCCCAACCTTTGGCGCAACCTCAAAAATCACCGCACCACCGGGCGCTTCTTCGGCGTCATTTAACGCCACATGAAACCCGGTCATGACCGGCTTTCCATCAACGCGCACCGCCACATCATCACTGCCAAAAACCGCGAACTGAAACGGAAAAACCGTGCGCTCGCCGTCGCCAGCAAAGCCGACACCCGCCCCGCCATCAACCTTAAATACCGCGCCCATATACTTCTCCATTGCTCAAACAAAAACGGCCGGACATGAAATGTCCGACCGCTTGCAACGATGTACCGTTCTGCTTCTATGATTGCCTTTCTTCAGGCACTAAAAAAACGGTGACATAACTTTTTCTTGAAAATAGAACCGATTTACGCGTGGTGATTTATCCGCATAAAGAAAGTACGGGTTGGTGGTAAGCTCCTCCAGAAACCGCGTATGAAGAACAGATGTCCCAAGCTCACAATCAAGAATCGGTAGAATGCGACCCTTCTTATCTTCGCCGTACTTGATGTCGCCTTCTTCAGTCAGAGCGAACGCGTTACCCTGACAGACATAAAGGCTTGTTGGCCTCTCTGATTTCCATTTTGGACTAAAGCCCCAAGCGTATTCATCCAGCGGGTCCGGCGTTTCCACCAAAACACTCCCCTTGTTATAGACGAGCAGATAATTGGTCACCCCTTCATCTAGTTTGCTCTCAAAGACCAGATAATCTTGCCCTTCAAGCATGACACGCCCTCCCGCCTGTCTGCCCGCTTTGCTCACCATATTCAAAAGAACCCTGTCAACCGCATCGGGACTATCGATTGCCTGTCCGTCAACAGTTTCGGGAAGCGCATATTTTGAAACGTACGACAAACTGCCATCAGACGAGAAAAGGCCGATAATAGGAAAGCCCGATATGCCCGGATTAAACAGCGTTTCATACCATTCCGTATCGTCGGGAAGCCCCAATTTCTCCCTGGTTTCCACAACCATATCAACACGGCGGCCACTCGAAACAAGTTCACGCGCGGCAAATTGACTGCGCTCGTCCGCACGTGGAGCATGTTCAGGGTAGGTCGCACATCCACCGAGGAGGACGAAAAGAAGACCAGACAATAAGATATTTTTCACAGTGAGTTCCGTAAAAATTGTAAAACTTGAATTACTTTCTATCCATGAGAAAGCCGGGTGTAAATGCAACAGTTTGAATACTCTGCAATCATCAGATGCCCCATGGACTCCCGCTTTCGCGGGAGTGACGATGCTGTGACGCTCTACTCCCCGTCATTCCCGCGCACGCGGGAATCCAGTAAACAGTGCCGCACACTCAATACAAGCCACCAACCCCTTAGGCCCTCACCACCCATCCCGCCTTGCAAACCACGCATTCAACCGTGCCACCGTGTCATCCTGCGAGGATCGCAAAAGCGATGTTTCACGATAGCTTGCCTGCCGGTTAACCTCGGCCCGTCTGCGCGCTGCCGCATCCGCATCGGCCTGACTGTCCGATAATGCCTGCTTCTCAAACCCGGCCAGAACCGCACTGGCCGATCCCGTCGCCCCGCTTTGCAGGCCCGCCGCCCCTTGGCGTGCGCGAAGCCTTGCCTGCCGGATGCGCAATTCCTCGGCTCGTTCGCGTGCGCGTTCCGTCTCGCTGGCATTGATGCTGGCAATATCGGCCTTCCGGTTGGCCTCCGTCTCTGCCGCGCGGCTTTTCTGGTTCGCCCGGCTTGATGAAATCTGCTGCCCGGTTTGCAGGGTAGAAAGTGCCATTGGTGCATAGGATGCAAACGCGCCCATCAGTCATTCACCCCCAATTCGCTGGCGACCCCCAGCAATAAAAAAGGCCGGGGAAAATCCCCGGCGATCCGCCATAATCCATCATTGTCCCGCCCGGCACTGCCACGCCGCCAGCCAAGGGCACGCAAGCTCACATCACCGCTGTAAGCCGCATCTTCTTGGCGCCCCCGGCCAAGTGCGACATCGCGCAATCCTCGCCCGGTATCAACGCGCAACTGTTCGGTCTGCTGCACCCGGAACGTCACCGACACAAGCCGCAGCGCATTGCCCCCATGTGCCCGCGTGCCATCCGATCCGGCGGGTGGCAAAGCGGCAATTTCATGGGTAAACGGCAATCCGGCCACGACCGTTGAAACATTTTCCGAAAGGCTGATCGTGCCGCCCGACACCGTAATGTCGCGATAAAGCCGACCATCGGCCCACACGGCCAGGGTGACATTTTCCAGATCACCAAACCCGCCCCAATGGCGGCGCGGGCTTTCCTCCTCCGCCACTTGTGCGGTGATCGAAAGATCAAGCCCGCAACCCTCATTAAACCGGCCAAGGTAAAATTTCCCAGCACGTTCAAGGCAAAGGTAAACCTGCCCGCCCGCCACCGCGACGGCCCGAAATGCCGCCCCCGCAACACTTTGCGCCGACCAAGCGGTAATCGCCTCGCTGCGATAAAGTGTTAAGGTGCCAAGGCTGCCATCGCCCATCACCACATGCAAAAGCCGGTGATCCGCATCAAACGCCTGATCAACCGGGTTTTGCACCAGATGGCGCGATAAAAGCGCCAAATCCGCCGCCCCATAGGCCTGCTCCACATCGGTAAACAGGAATTCGCGCAATTCCCGGCCGCTGCGCGCGGCAAAGATCGTTGCGCCATCGACATTGACCAACGGCACCGTCCGATCCGCCCGGCTGCCAATCCGGGTCTGACGCGTGACCTGGATATTGGCCGGGGTCAACGGGGCCCCCGTCACCATCCATTCCGATCCGCTGGTGAAAACCTGCAAATGGCGCCCGGCGAAAATACCGGTAATCGCATTGACCTGATCGGCCAGCAGGGCAAATTCAATCGCCTCGTCATCCAGTCCCTCGCCCAGATCGAAATTGAACAGATCCCCCGATTTCGACATCCACAACCGATTGGGCAAATCCCGCGATCCGCCAATCACCATCCGGTCCTGATGAAACGTCACGCTGCGCGGCCAGCCACGCACGGGCGAAAAAACCTGTTCTTCAAAATCCTGTGTCGTGCTGGCATTCGGAAGCGCCTCTTTCAACGCAATAGTCGCCACCGTCGCACTCGAAACCCCGGCAATCTGCCCCTCGATCCCCTGAATGCGCCAGCGCGTCCCGACATGCCCGGCCTCGAAAAGCGCCGAACTGGCCGTGATGCTGATCGTGCCACCAGCGCCACCTGTCCCCGATGGCGTGATCGAAACCGCCAGATCCCCGAATTTATAGTATGGCTGAAACCGCTTCACCGCCGTTTCGCGCCACGCCCAGTTGGTCAGCTCCCACGTCCCCGCCCCGTCGTCTGATCCTTTGCGCGTCAGGCGCATCGGCTCGACCTCCGGGTGGGTGACAAGCAGCGTATCGGCACTTTGCGTCCAGTTCAGAAGCGCATGATGCGCCACCCCGAACGGCGTCTCAAACCCGACAATCGCCACCCCGTCGCGATAAACCGTGCCCTGATAATCCCCAAACACCATCAGATAGGTCTGCTCTGTATTGAACTCGAACGGGATCAACCGCACCGGGCCGGACACCGCATCAATCAACGCGATACCGGGCCGTCTGCGCACCCCGCCGCTCGGTTCAATGAACACATTGCGCAACCGCGCCGCCCCATTGCCATAGGCATTAAGGTCCGACCGCCCCCACAATTCCGGCGCCAGTTCACCAGTCGAAAATGTCGTCTTTTCCAGTACCCTGCGCGCCATAACCCGTCCCCTTCACCACACCCGAAATTTCCTATCCCCGCACCCCGATCAGGGTGAAATCCCCAATCGCCCGCGGGGTTGATTGCTGCGCATCGGCCAGCCGCGCGCTGCGAAACTGGTCTTCGGCGCGTTTAAAAAGATACTCCGCCCGCGACGTACTTTCGGTCAGCGGCACACAAAACTCCGCCGCAAGGCGCATAATCAGCGCCAGATCAAAAAACGCGGGAAACGCCCCCTCCGCCAGCCGCCCGACATAGCGTAAGTACGCCCGATCCGCCCCGCACCTCACCGCCCCCTGCACCAGCTCAAACTCCGGCACCGCCCCGCCATCCGTCTCAAGAGACAGCAGCCGGATAAAATCACCCGGCAGGACAAACATCCCGTCACCCGAACCGGTCGCATCCTCACTTTCCATCCGCGCCAGCCACGCGCCCCGTGCCGCAAATCGCCACGGATAACCCGCCAGCATCCCGTCCCGGATAGCCGGATAAAGCATCCCCGCCACCTCGGCCTCGGCGGTGTCATCCTCGAACGAAACAATCGGTGCCGCCCCGATCATCACCAATGCGCGCGCACAAAGTGCGATGTCGCTCAGTGCCATATCGCTTTCCCTTCAATTCCCGGTTGCCGATATCGTTGAAATATTGTCAAAATCCGTCTCAACCGACCGTGACAGGGCCGGGCAATTTGAATGGAGCACCAATGTCCCGGTTCCCGTATGTCGCATCACTTGTTTTCGCGGGCACTTTGGGCCTGTCTGCAATGGCCCCGGCCTTGGCGTCCTTCGCCACACCAACACTGACCACCCCTGCGGAAATCGCCCAGAACACCGATGACGATCCCCTGATCCGGGAATACTGGCGCAAGTCCTACGCAGGCGATGCAGAGGCCCAGCGCATACTGGGCGCCATACTGTCCTACGACTATGCCGAAGACGGCCACATTGACGATGATGAACACTTCACCATCACCCGCCTGCTTGAATGCGCTGCCCTGCAGGGTGACCAGCCCGCCATTGATCAGCTGCAAAACATCAACGCCAATTTCGATATCAGCGAAACCGGCGAATGCTATTACACCGGGGCCGGTTACACCGCCGACCAGAAGCAAAACGCACCAGACACTTCCGACACCGCAAACAGCTACGATAGCGATGAAAACGCCCTGCGCACCCGCGCCATGAATGGCGATCCCGCCGCACAGTTCGCGCTCGCCGAATATCTCGAAGGACAATTCCTCTTCTTTGATGCCTTCGAAGAAGCCGAAGGCTGGTACAATTGTGCTGCCAAACAGGGTTACGCCCCGGCCATCGCGGTTCTGGCCGACGGCGATGCGATTACGACCTACCCGGCATCAGAACCCTGCCCCTTCACCAACCGGACCATGGATGCCAACGGCACGATAACCGAACGCTTTACATCCTCCAGATCCATCGTGATCGAACCGGCTCCTGCTCCTGCTGCTCCTGCTCCTGTTTCAGCCCCGGCACCCGATACCGAACCACTCTTTGCCGATGCGCTGGCCGCCTATTATGGCGATGGCGTGCCGCAGGATTTCACCCGCGCGATGGAACTGGCCCGCAAGGCGGCGGATCATAACCATGCCGGCGCGATCAACCTGATTGGCGTCATGTATCTCAATGGATCGGGCGTCGCACCCGACGCCACCGAAGCCGCCTATCACTATCGGCGCGCCGCCGATCTGGGCGATGTGTCTGCCATGGTCAATCTGGCCGATTGCTATCTGCATGGTATCGGGGTCGATGTCAGCCTCCCCCGCGCACGCGAATGGTATGAAAAGGCCGCCTCCGACGGCGACGCCTACGCCCAATACAGCCTTTCCGCCATCTACCAGTCCGGGGCCGAGGGCATCGAACCCGATCCGGTGCTGGCCCGGAAGTGGATGAAGCTTGCCGCTGAAAACGGCGATCCCGATGCCCCTTACTATTACGGCCATTTCCTTGAATACGGCATCGGTGGCCCCGAAGACCCGGCAGGCGCAATTGTCTGGTATCAGAAGGCCGTCGAACTTGACGATACCAACGGTTTTGCCGCCATGGGCCGGATGCATTATTACGGCGAATACACCACCGAAGACCTCGAACTTGCCTGGTACTATCTTTCCATCGCGGCTGCGCGCGATCATGTCGAAGCCAAAACCTGGATCGAAGTCGCCGCCCCCTCCGTCACCTACGAACAACGCACCCGCGCCGCTGCCCAGGTCACCAGATATCTGGCGGAAAAAGGGGCACAGTAAAACCATCGGACCGCAGGCTCATCGCCGGTTATAAGGATGCGGCACGATGGACTCCCGCTTTCGCGGGAGTGACGGGGAAAGGAGCTTTTCCCTGCCGTCATTCCCGCGCAGGCGGGAATCCAGTCCTTCGCGCCGCAGGTAAAAGCGGGGCCCGGAAACCCGGCCCCCGCCCATCACTCATCCGTCAGATATCAGGCCGAAGCCGCCACCCGGATAAAACGCCTTGATCGCATAGGTCATGGCGATGTTACGCGGGCGGGTTTCATCTCCACCCGTCTCTGAAGTGTTCAATGTTTCCAGATTGGTACGGCTACCCGGTCCAGAACTACCAGCTTCGGCTGTACCAGATCGGCGAGTATAAGTATGAGTGTGTCGTTTAAATTCATCAGCCTGCCAAGAAGCAAACTCGCGTCCGACATCCGCCTCCCGACCGGCATCAAAACCGCGAATGAACTCACCGCGAAGGTCCGGCAGGTTAAAGGTGGTGATCTCGTCACCATCGCCCCAGACGGTACCAATCGCAGCAAACAGATCAGCATAGTCGGTCCGAGAAACCGCCGAACCGTCACAGACCAGCCAGCCTTCCGGCGGGGTCGGCATGGCAAAGGCGGTGACAGAGCCGATTTCGGCACCGGAACCGCCGCCATTGCCTCCACTACCGCCCGAACCACCATTGGCAATCAGGGTATTGATCGCCTGCAAAAGCTGGGTGTCATCCTGGCGATCCGGCGCGATATTGGCCGCCAGAACAACGTTCAGAACTTCGCTGGCAACCGGTGTATTACACTGCATGGATATTCTCCGTTTTGGATAAAAGAAAACCCGGCAGCGGGATGCTGCCGGGTCGAAGGAACTTGGTAAAATCAGACCTTGATGATGTAGTTCAACACCACGAAAGGCTGCATGTTGTTGTGCGGTTGATCGCCCCCGGTCGAGCCGGTCGAGCCAAACTGTCCGTTGCCGTTCGAGCCAACGTTGTGAGGCCCGGATGTATTGAAAGTGCTTCCATGACTGTGCGACGGCATTTCAGCGATAATCAGCCTATGAGTTTCCGCTCCTGCGATTTGGCCAAGCGGCCGATCCGTCAGATCAACACCCTGACCGGCACCAATCGCGGTGCGGCCCCGCAGATCAGGAAGCTTGAAGCTGCCCGGTGCTTCGCCTTCGCCATAAACCGTACCGATCACGGCAAACAGATCGGCATGCTCGCTGGCCAGCAGTTCGGTACCATCGCACAGCATGAAGCCCTCCGGCGCCGTCGCACCGGCAAACGGCAGCACCGTGCCAAGCGGTGTCGCACCACCGCCACCACCATTGCCACCACCCGAAATCAGCGTATTGATCGCCTGCAAAAGCTGCGTCTTGTCATCGCAGTCCGGCCAGATACCTGCCGCCTGGATAACGTTAAGCACTTCGCATTCGACTGGTTTGGAACCCTGCATGGGCATTCTCCTTTGTTGGACATAAAATGTTGGACATAAAAAAACCGCTCCTGCCGGGGCAGAAACGGGTCGAGGGAAAACGTAAAAATCTGTTGGTAAAACCGGCAAAGCCGGGCGGGGCGGCCCCGATCAGTCCGTATTCGAACTGCCAATCGCCGTCATATCGCGGACATCAACACCCAAAGCCCCCGAACTCGCCACGACGAACAACCCGCCTGACATGGTGGCATCGCGGTTGGTATTGGCGATGATGATGTCGCCAACCCGCAGCATGTCGCGGGCATCGGCAAAGTAACCCGCCGTATCGACATCGGCGGCGAAATCCGGGGTGATGTAATGCCAAAGCGTAAAGCCGTTGGCATAGGCCAGAACACTCAGGTTTCTGGCTTTAAAACCTTCTGCCATTTTGGTCTCCGTTATCTGTATGAAAAATCGTCAAAAGCCGCGGCTTACTCTTTGGCCCGGATGCAGCTCACCCCGGCATCATCAACAAGCACTGCACCCTGGCTCATGGAATTGTTGACGAAATGTGCGGCATGGTCGCCATGCCAGGTAATGTCGGACTGCACATCCGCCCCAATCGCATGGCCAATCGCCGTTCTGTGATACCAGAAGCACGACCGGATGCCGTCCGCCACCGGAAGCCCCGAATGCGGCATCCACAGCGTGCCAAGCCAGCGTTTGGCCTGCGTGCCCTTCCACGGCAAATCGTCATCACCGACATAATCGGCATTGGAAAATTCCGGGATCTGCAGCAATTCGGACCACTGTTTCCAGCCGACAATCGCATAACGCTGCCCGTCATCGGGCACATCGCGGTTGCCCATGCCTTCAAAGGCTGCCATCACCTTGCCAAGGGTCAACCCCGTATCATTGTGATCAATAAGCTCCTCGCCGCTTGCCAGTGCATTGATGATCAGATCATCGGTCTTGCGACCCAGCGCATAGGCACCGGCATTGGCCAGAACCATCTTTTCATCGTGATTGGTCTTAAGCTCGTCCAGCGCATCGACCCAGTCACCGGCATAATAATCACGCAAATCACAGCGCACCGCCTCATGTTCGGCATTCATCACCGGCACCTTGCCATGGCGTGCCTTGGTGGTGGCCTTGCCCTTGCCAACTTTCTGGAAAACCGTGCTGGCCCCCTTCACACTGTTTTTGACCCGGACGGTATTGCGAAGCTTCGATCCCATCCGCTGATAGGCCTGATGCACATCGGCCTGGAAATGATCGACAAAGCTTTTATCGATTGTCACGCTCATTGGTTTTGTATCCTTCTGCCCTAAAACAATTTTCCGACCACAGTGGCGATGAAACAGCCCGACAGCGCGGCAAATCAGGCAATTCCGCCTTATTTGCACCCCGAACCGGTCATCTTGCGGTCATGGTTGAGTGGTTTGGTGTTGTCGTTCGGAACCCCGCCTGCTCGGCCGGTTTCGAACACCTGTCCGGTTTGGCCGGACCTGTTGCAAAATTGATGATCTGGAGTTTGCGTTGCGCGCAAAACTGTTTGCCACCATCGCCCTGATCGGGATTGGGGCAGCGGGTTATACCCTGCTGCCCTATACCCCTGTTCCCGGCTATTTCAACGATTTCACCAGCCGGGTTTCGGCCCTTGCCGGGTTTGGCGCGGAAAATATCCGCAACCGGGTTCTGCCCGATCTCGAAGCCGAACTATCCAACGCCGATCTGGCAATTGGCGCACCTGTTTTCGTGCGCATCTTCAATGCCGACCGCGATATCGAAGTCTGGCTCAAGGCAAACAACCGTTACCGCCTGTTTACCCGCTATAATTTCTGTGATGCCGATGCCATTACCCACGCCAGTGACGGCGATGGAAACTCCACCGGTGCCGATAGTGCCACCATCGGCAATGCTGCCGATCTTGGCGTTTACCATGTCACGCGCGACGACCTTTCCCCCAACAGCCCGTATCACCTTGAAATCGCCCTGACCCCGCTCACATCGGGCAGCCCCGAAGAAATGGCAGAACAGGCCCAAACCGGCCAACCCGCCCTTCGCGGCAATTGCGAGGGCACGGGCGGCATCGCCCTTGAAAACGGCGATATCGAGCCGGTCTATATGCTGATCGATACGGCCCTTCGCGCCGGTCAGGCACAGGTGCCCGTTCACGTCTTTGAAAAACGCCAGAACATGGATGATGCCGTGACCCTTACCGAAGACGCCTTTGCCAGCGTCCCGGCGCCGGGCCTTTATGACGTTTACGCAGCGTTCGAGCGCACCCGCATCCCCCCCGAAGTCCAGAAAACCGATGGCCGCTATCAGGTGAACTAGGAAATGCCATGCAGGCGGTCAAAACCTGCCTGCACCTCGGCCACCATCGCCGGATCACGGTCGCGCCAGTATCGCGGATCATTCATTTTGGCCCGGATATCAGCACGTAAATCACCTGTCGCATCGCTTGGCCGTCCGCCGCTCAGTCCCGGCTCCGCCCCGCCGCTCATCAACCGATGAATACTGCGCACCCCGTCTGCCGTTTGGCACAGAACCTCAAACGCCGCGTCGGGCAGGTTCTCACGCCCCCATTTCTCAATCCGGGGGGCCAACCGTTTCCAGTTCTCCACCCCGCCAAACTCGGCCGCCAGTGCCGCGCGATCCGTGGCACGTTTGCCTGCAACCTCGACCTCGCCGATTAACGGCCCGATCACCTCGGCCGCCAGATCATAAACAAGCTGCGCCTGCGCACCGGTAAATCCCGCTTCATGCAAACGCGCATTCACCGCCGGATCAACCGCGCCCAGCACGTCATCAACTGCAATCTCGTATCCGTCGGGCGTTTCGGGAATGCTGGCCGGATCAAGGGCCGCGATGGCTTCATCGGCCTCAACCTCACCTTCCGGCAAGGCCCCGGCATCCAAAACCCCGCCCTCGGCCAAATCTTCCAACACCTCAGTTACCCCGCCCGCCACATCGGTCGGACGCAACAGATTATCCTCCACCCTCTCCCCGGCTTCTGGCCGCGTCAGGTTCTGATCAATGGTCATGCTGCACTCTCCCCTGTCCGCGCAGCTTCTTTGCTGCCCGGTTCCTGTTCATAAAATTGCGCTTTTCCTGATTAACGGTACACGCGGCACCAAGTCTGGATTCCCGCCTTCGCGGGAATGACGACTGAAACGAATAGTCACGCCCCACCCTCCCCGTCACTCCCGCGAACGCGGGAGTCCATCGTGCCGCAGGCTCCTCAACAACATTGATCTCCGCCAAGGCAAAGGCCTGTCATCCCTTATTATCCGCCGCGCCTCCATCTACGCTGCCCCGTGCAAGCCGCGCCATCTGCAAAACCAGCGCCCGCTGCCCTTCACGCATCCAGATCGCCCGATCCGGGCTTTGCGGGCCAAGCGCGGTTCTAAGGATGCTGCGTTCAAGCTCCGCCAGAACCTTCTGCCCCGCACTCGTGCCAAAACATTGCTGCCAATGCACCCGATCCGCTTCATCCGTTTCGTCGGCGGCGGCCAAGCCCTCAAACCAGTCCCAGCCACTCATACCGCATCCTCCATAACGCCCGCCTCAAGTGATGCCTCAACCGGCAAAACCGGCATCATCGGCCTGAGCAAATGGTCCGGCACGCCAAACTGATCGGCAAGCCAGCGGACCATGTGGGGCATATCGACCTCGCCCAGCGCCTCCGGCCCCAGCGTCGCAATCCTTGATAACCAATCCATCGCCTGCCCGGCCTGTACCCGTTTGGGCAACTGCGCCAGCGGCGCGCTATGGCGCAACTGCACGACATCACCGTCAAGCGGCATGTCGGGCAACTCCCCACGCCGCACCAGAATATGGATCGCCCGCCTGATCAGCGGATAAAGCAGTTCCGCCTGCAACCGTCCATAAGTCGCCCCCAGCAACCGGGCATTTTCCGATGCCCGTTCGAGAACCTCGGTCGCGGTCATGCCGGGCTGGTCACTTTGCCCCAGCCGATCAGCCAGAAGGCACCGTCGGATACGATCGCGCAAGTCGGACAGCACCAGATCGGAAACATCAAACCGCCCCGGCGCATCAAGCGGCGTCAAACCCGCCGATCCAACCGCCTTCGGGATGATGCTTCCGGGCACCAGCCGGATCGCCGCCGGGTTCAAAACCCCGTCATCATCGGCCTGCCAGATGCCCGTCACCGCGATGGATGCGTTTTTAAGCACCAGCTCCACCACCTTGTTCGCGGTCTTGATATCGGGCAGCGCCTTCATCACCGGCGACCTGCCATAAACCTCGCCCGGTGCCTTCATCCAGCGAAACGCGATATAGGGCGACACATCAAACCGGTCCCGATGGATCACCCCATCTTCGCCGGCCAGACCACCAGAAACCTGCCCACCATCCTCAAAGAATACGCAAAGCTGATAACCGCCAAACGCCCCCGGATCGGGCAAAACCGCCTCGACCACCGCATAACGTTTCGGGCTCTGCCCCTCATCCCGATCCGCACCCTGATCCCCATCGGGCAACCGCGCCTCCGGCCATTGCCTTGCAATCTCGTCCCGGGTCAGCGACAGCTTGCGAAACACCGCATCCATTCTGCCATCATGGCGTTCCTCGAACGCCACGTCTCGAAGCGGCACCGCCGTAAACCGGAAGGCTGACGGGCTTAGGAAATCATCCGCCTCAAGCCGAAGGCACGCCGTCCCCGCCGTCACCAGATCAAGAAACGCCTGATGCATCTCGACTGCGAAATTGGACCGGTCAAAATGCCCCTGCAAAATGCTCGCGGCCCTTGCAAGCCGCGCGGTCAGAATGTCCCGATCCGCATCCGCCACATTGCCGCCCGGCTCAAACGTGAACCAGCCACCACCCGGCGGGGTGATTTCCGCCATCAGGCTGGCCGCAAGCTGCTCGACCGCATCCGGGGCCGTGGCATCAAACACCCGATCAAATTTCTTTTCCCCACCAGATGCACCACCGGATGCTCCCGGTTGCTCGCTTGCCCCGTTGCGTTGCGGCAGGGCGAATTCATAACATTCCTGCCAGTGGCGCATCCAACCGCGCTTCTGCCCCATCGCCGCCCGAAACCGGGCCCGCAAATCGGCAATCGCAATCGTGCCGGTTTTGGTTCCGGTCCCGGCATTGCTGCCTGTCCCCGCACCTGCTCCAAGGCGGCCGACCGGCTCTTTCGCCATCCGGCCAAATTTCGCCGCAGTCTGGTCTGCCCTCGACAGGCGGACATCCCCCGGCCTGGCTTCAGCCTTGTCGGTTCCCGTCCGGCCAGCTCCAACCCGACCTGTTCCAACCAGACCATCACCACGCCGCGTCTCCGCACCGTTGCCCGTTGGCCCATCGGTGGCGGCCCGATCAGACGTCGGACGCTTTGCCGCCACACCCGTCTTCCGCGCCGGGCGGACCGGGCGCGCTTTGCGGTTCTGCCGTTCTGTCATCGCCTAATCCCCCAAAAGATTTTTGCCGCCCGCCGCACGGTCGATCCGGTCCGAAAGCAACCCGCGAAATCCCGTGCCGATCAGACCGGCCCGGCCATAGCGTCGCCGCTCCAGCGCCTCGGACCTCGCCCGTCTTGCCGCTTCTGCCGCACTTTCCCCATCATCGACGGACGCCGGGTTTGCGGACGGACTGGTGGCAATTGGTGGTGGCGCGGATGGTTTTGGTGTCGAAAACAGACTGCCCATGATGCCCCTTTGCCTCCCTCTGCCTCATCCCATAGACGGGACCTGAAAAACCAAATGCCCCAAACCGGGGCCCAAAAGCAAAAAAGCCCCGAAACGGAGCTGAAAACAAAAACGCCCGCAACGCGATGAAGCGATGCGGGCGCAATTGTGGTGTTGACTTCTCCCTTATGGCACAAGAAAAAGAACAAATCAAGAACATTTTTCAGAAAAAAACACTCTCCCACGATAAGCCTTTGTTTCCGCGCGTTTAATCGCGCAAAAAAGTTGATAGGGCGTCATGATCCAGAACCCGGAAATGCCCAGCAACCGTTTGACGAACTCGACACAGGTAAACGCGCCCAACCGCACCCGCCTTGGCACTTCCGCCGGATAACTGACCCAGATGCAATCAAATCCGCGCGCGCGGTAATGGGCTTCGGGGTCAAACAGAACCGAATAGTGCCAGACATCACACGCGATCCTGTGGCTTTGCGGATCAAGGCAGATCCACTCCCCGGCACGTCCGCCCGACATCAGCACGAAACAATGCCGGAAACCGGGTTTCAGCCACCGCAAAACCCGCTTTTCCGGTGCATCGGCAAACACGACAAGCACATCGCGCATGACGGGTTCGGTTGGCGGATTTGCACCCGGATATACGGGCTGTTTCACTGCTGCCAAAGCAGGTGTGATCGCCTCACGGGTCAAAGTCTGCATGGCGGCAATTCCCCCGTCATTTTGATCATTTTCTCGGGATGGTGAAAGGCATCCTCGGCCCCCGGCAGGACGATATCGCGCGCAATCAGCACATCCTGCAAGGCCGCCATCGCATCGCACCAAAGGTCATATTTCCGCTTTTCACGCCCATCGCGCGGATCGGGCGTACGTTCCATCAGCCCGTAATATTCGATCACCTGCAAATGCCGGTCACCCAGCACATTTTCACGCCGTAACCGCATGACCGCGTTATAGATATCATCCGGGTCGCACGGGCGCACAACATCGCTGGCATCCGCCACCACACGCGCCCCTTCGATCCGTGACGCCTGGCACCGCACAAACCAGAACCACGCCTGCATGGCACTGGAAAACGGGGTCGTCACGCGGTCCGCTATCGGCTTGGGAAAAAGTCTCTGTTCACTCATTTCGCCCTCCTGCTGAACTGCCTGTCTCGCATCAACACCCCGAAAAAGCGTGCAAATCTCCCCTTTTGCGCATCATCGACTGCGCAAAACCGCCAATTGCCGGATATGTAAAGATTGCCAACGTGATACGTGCAAAACCCGGCTTACATGCCGTTTTCCGCCATTCCGACCGCATCAAAGCTATTTCCGGATGCACTTCCGGTGTTGATCCACAAGCTATAATCCCTTTTTGTTCTCATTGTAAAGGATTAATTTCCTATTGCACGAACAACCGCAAAAATGCTCGACTTGGCGGTCACCGGATGAATAATGGCCTTACAGATATCCGCAACCAGACGAGAGACTCCCATGAGCTGGGCCAGCATCAAAATGACGGAACAGGAAGCAATGGGAATATCGACCGATTTTGTCGATGCGTTTGAAAAACTGTTCATTTCCGCCAAAAAACCGCGCGATGCCGCCCTTTTTTGCTCGCGCGAACTCGGGCCGGATGACGCGTTTTTCCTCTCCCCCGGCGCGCAGAAAATTGCCGCCTCCCTGCTCGCACTCCGCCCGGCCACGAAATGCAAGGCCCCGTCGAAAAAGGATGTGATCCTGCTGGCGGGCCATGATGACGGGATTGCACTTCTGCGCTAATCCCGCGCCCTTCCTGCCCCGTTTCATCACAAAACCGCTTCTGAACTGTCTTCATGGATGCCTGACCGGGGATGCCCGACCGGGCAATTTTACATCACCGGCCATGCGGTCCACTGCATGCCGATCCACTGACAGTCAGGAGTCTCCCATGGCAAATCCCCCGTCCCCGCGTTACGAGCTTTACAAGGACAAAAAAGGCGAATGGCGCTGGACCTATATCGCGCGCAACGGCCTTAAAATCGCGATGAGCAGCGAGGGCTACAAAGCCAAAGCCGACTGCATCCACAGCATCGATCTGCTGAAAGCATCGAAAGACGTTCCGGTGCATGACGCCACGGCTTAAGCCCCTCTGCGAAACACAAAACCCCGGCATCCATTGCCGGGGTCGATACCCTTTTCAGGTGCTTCGCGATTTTGCTTCGACTTTCGTGCATGAAAGGAATTTGTTCCTTTTCGGTCGCCCTTTCATCCTGCTAGGATGACGCATGATCCGGCAAGAACAGATATGGGGCGCGCTTGACAAGATCGCCGAAGATAACGGGCTGTCCCCCTCCGGACTGGCCCGCTTGGCGCAGCTTGACCCGACCACATTCAACCGGTCCAAACGCACGACAAATCAGGGAAAGCCCCGCTGGCCCTCGACCGAAAGCATTTCAAAGGTGCTTTCGGTGGCCAATGTCACCTTTCAGGAATTCGCCCAGCTTGTCGATGGCAACGGGGCCGGGCGCGTGCCGGTCATCGGCTTTGCCCAGGCCGGAAATCGCGGCTTTTTTGATGATGCCGGTTATCCGGTCGGCGGCGCATGGGAAGACATCACCTTTCCCGCCCTGCATGATCCGACCGCCTATGGCCTTCGGATTGCAGGCGATTCCATGGCCCCGGTCTTTCGCGATGGCGATCTGATTGTCGTCTCCCCGGCATCAAATATCCGCCCGCAGGATCGCGTGGTTCTGAAAACCACATCGGGCGAAGTCATGGCCAAGGAACTGGTCCGACGCGGGGCGATGGGGGTGGAACTGAAATCCCTCAACCCGGCTTATGAAGACCGCTATGTCGAGGCCCGCGACATTGACTGGATCGCGCGCGTCCTTTGGGTCAGCCAGTAAAAGCCCCCCGCCCTTTGCAATCTCCTCAAATGGGGATGGTGCATCGGGGAATTTGCGTGATAATCGATCTGAAACAATGCGGTTGGGATATTCCTTTTTGCGTATGATTTCCCATCTGAAGCAATAGCGCCCCAACCCCGGGAAGGATCGAATTTGCGTCTGGGCCCTGTTCATATCATCCGCTTTGCGGCGATCACGCTAACCTATTTCGTTTTCGGTTATGCCGGGTTGCAGTTTCCCTTTTACGGCAGCAGCGTCACCCTGATCTGGGCCCCATCCGGGATTGCGTTGGGCGCTCTGGTTGCGTGGGGGTGGCGATATTTTCCGGCGGTATTTCTGGGCGCACTTCTTGTCAATCTGACAACATCCGCACCGCCGGAAACGGCCCTTCTGATCGCAACCGGCAATACTCTGGCCGCAACCCTTTCATCGCTTCTGATCGTCAGATTTTGCAGCAAGACACCCCTTCTGTCCGCGCGCGGCATATTTGGCCTGATTGCCATCGGCGGGATCGGCGGCCCGGCACTTGCCGCCCTTTGTGGCACGCTCAGCCTCAGCCTGACGGTAATCGGAAATTTCGATCAGTTCACCACCATCTGGCACGGCTGGTGGCTTGGCGATCTGGTGGGGGCTCTGGTGATCGGGCCGCTAGTCCTGCGCCTGATCCATCAGAAATGGCGCGCAAACGGCTTGGCCTATTATGCCGAACTTGCCTTTGTCTGCGTTGCAACGATCATTGTTTCGTCTGCCGTGCAAACCACGCCGCTGATCGCCAAGCCAGAATATCTGTTCATCTTTGTCTCCCTGCCCTTTGTCCTGTGGGGGGCCATCCGGTTCGGGCTGCTTGGCGCGGCACTGGTCAATGCCCTTGTCGTGATTGATATCGTGGTTTTTGCCGCAATGGGCGAAAGCACGTTTCTCAACATCAATATGAATGTCGGGCTGGCAAACCTTTACAGCTATGTCATCGTGGTCACCATCGGCACCCTGTTGCTGGGGGCGGGGATCGAAAAAATCAACATCGTCACCTCGCGCACCCGCGACGGCAGGATTTCAAACGATATTCACCGGCTGCGCCGCAATCTTGCGCTGATTGTCGGTCTGCTGGGCTTTTCAATATCCGGGCTGGCGGCGTGGTACACGTTCGGTCAGATCAACGAGGCCACCGATGCCCAGACCGAACAATATCGCCGCGCGTTCGAGGCATCCCTTCGCGAGGAACTCGGCCGTGCCACCGACAGCCTGATTGCGGTTCGCACCCTGTTTGACGTGCATGGTGACGTGTCATTCCACACGTTCAACGCCATGATCGGCCCGTGGGTGGAACGGCGC
This sequence comes from Thalassospira lucentensis, assembly GCF_032921865.1. Lineage (NCBI taxonomy): Bacteria > Pseudomonadati > Pseudomonadota > Alphaproteobacteria > Rhodospirillales > Thalassospiraceae > Thalassospira > Thalassospira lucentensis. Next base: position 2,747,044 of record NZ_CP136684.1, on the reverse strand, counting down.
GCGGGTGTCGGGGCGCTGGAATGGGTACCCTATATCGAAGGCCGCGCCCGCGCCCTGATCGAGGAAAACGCATCGCTGCGCGGGGTTGAAAATTTTGAAATCCGCAGTCTGGTCGATGGCCAAATGCAACCGGCGCCGGAACGCGATGCCTATTTCCCGGTTTTCTATATCTTTCCGCGATCCGGCAATGAAAACGTGATCGGCTTTGACCTTTCCAGCGAGGAAATCCGCAATCGCGCCCTGCAAACCGCCATCCGTACCGGCAACATTACCCTGACCGAGCCGGTCAAACTGGTTCAGTCCGCCTCGTCCGAGGTCACAGCCCTTGCCTTTCTGAATGTCCCGAACCGGCGCAATCCCGGCGCGGCACCGCTTGGTCTTGCCGTGGGTGTGCTGCGCCTGACAAACATGATCACGCGCGCGGCACGCATTGCGCGCCTGCCATCGGATTTTGAAATCCATCTGGCCGATCTGGATGCACCGGCAGGCCATCAACTGATCTATTCCAACCGCAGGCCCGACTACGCGATGAGCCACATCGCAGACGAAATCACGGCAGGCTACAACCCCAAAGTATCGACCTTTACTTTCGGTTTCCGTGACTGGACGATTGTCCTGCACGGACCCGGGGCACGCCTGAACGGGCTTTTATACTGGCAGCCCTGGGCGATCTTTGTGTTCGGTGCGACCATCAGCATCCTTTTGATGGTTTATCTGCGCTCGCTGACCCGAACGGAAAGGCGGATTGTCGATCTGGTCTATCAGCGCACCCTGGAACTTGAAAATGCCCGGCAGGAAGCCGAAAACGCGATGAATCAGGCGCAGCAGGCCGACCGTGCAAAATCCGAATTCATCGCCCATATGAGCCACGAATTCAGATCGCCAATGACCTCGATCCTGGGCTACGCCCAACTCGCCCGCGACGGGATCGACAAACACGAACCGTCCGAAACCGTGCGCAATTACCTGTCCACGATTAACGGTGCCGGGCGGCATGTTCTGTCGCTGATCGGGGATGTTCTTGATCTGTCAAAGATCGAGGCGGGCAAACTTGTCCTTGAAGAAGTCCCGACCGACATCCACGCGATATGCGAGGAAGTCGTTTCCATGATGATGGTCCCGGCGCGCAATCAGGATAACCGCCTGCATCTTGAAATCCCGGCTGATATGCCGCGCTGGGTAATCGGCGACCCGGTCCGCATCAAGCAGGTGCTGACCAATTTTGTTTCCAACGCGATCAAGTTCAGCCGGTCTGGCGATATCCATGTCATCGCAACACCGCAGGAAATTGCCAACGGTTGCATGGCATTCCGCATTGCTGTGCGCGACGAGGGGATCGGCATCCCCGCCGACAAATTACGCTCGATCTTCGAGGCCTTCACTCAGGTCGACACATCGACAACGCGCCGCTTTGGCGGCACCGGTCTTGGTCTGGCCATCTGTCAGAAAATGATCCTTGCGATGGGCGGCACGATTGATGTCAAAAGCACCGAGGGTACGGGCAGCACCTTCTGGTTTGACCTCAACCTGCCGCTGACGGACGCGCCAAAACTCGGCAGCGACGCCGAAGACGACAGTCAGCTCGGCCTTGCCGATCCCGACAAGCCGCGCGTATTGGGGCGCAAATTGCTGCTGGTCGAAGATATCCAGATCAACCGCATTCTCGCCCAGAAACTGCTTGAACAGCAGGGTCATGAAATCAGTGTTGCCACCAACGGGCAGGAAGCCCTCAACCTGTTGCAGGAACAGGATTTCGACGCGGTTCTGATGGATGTGCATATGCCGGTCATGGACGGGATAGAAGCCACCCGCCAGATCCGCAAATTTGCTGACCCCGTCAAGGCAACCATCCCGGTTCTGGCCCTGACCGCCGACACGTCAAACGACAATCTGGCCGAATTTCGCGAGGCCGGCATGGATGCCCATTGCACCAAGCCGCTGGATATCAAGGCCATCAACCATGAACTCGCACGCCTTGATTACCGCATGCTGTCTGAACGCAAACAGCAACTGACCGGCACCGGGGACTAAACCCGATACCGGTCAGCATGCATTCAATATTGCTTCATCAGGTGTAATCAGCCCCGATACGAAATCCCGATCATATCCGCCAGATGTTTGGCAACATTGGGCCCGGCGGCCAATATCGGCCCACCATCTTCAAGCACGTTGGGCAGATCAAGGAAGTCATTGCACCAGCCACCCGCCTCACGCATCAGGACAATCCCCGCCATGCAATCCCACGGATTGATATGCGGTTCATAATAGCCGATCAGACGCCCGGCACTGGCATAGGCCATCATCAACGCGCATGATCCGTTGCGGATAAACATGCCTTCCTCGTCCAGCAATTGGCCGATCACCGGCACGATCGAGCTACTGGGCAGGCGATGCGACATGCCGATCCCCATCACGCCATCGCTGACCCGTTTGGCATTGCTGGCCTTCACCGGCTCGCCATTCACACGCGCCCCGTCGCCGATCACCGCACTGAAAAGCTCGTCATTGCACGGATGATAAATCAGGCCAATGACGGCTTCCTTGCCGATCATAAGGGCCACCGAAATGCACCATGTCGGCATCTGATTGACAAAACACGCCGTGCCATCAATCGGGTCAATCACCCAAAGGCAGTCATTGTCCCCCTTCTCGATGCCCATTTCCTCACCAAGGAAACCATCCTCGGGAAAGGCATCACCGATCCGGTCGCGAATGATCGCCTCGACGTTTTTATCCGCGATGCTGACCATATCAAGTGCGTTGGTTTTGGTTTCAATCGCAAGATCGGCGGCGTCGCCTTCATAATACTCCATGGCGCGTTTACCCGCCTCGCGGATCACGTCGCGCGCATGTTCAAACCGTGCCTCGATATCAATTCCCGAGAATGCTTTTTCCACTTTGTCCCTGCCTGAAACAGTTTTGTTGTTGATCGATTATTCTGCCGAAACCACGGCCATGCCGCGTTCAGAAAAGCCGATGGCAACCTCTTCGCCCGCGATGATCGGTGTATCGATCCGGTGATCGATCACAAACAGCTCGCCAATCGGGGTTGCCACGGAATACTGCATCTGACTACCAAGATAGGCTGCATGCGTAATGTGACCTTTTAGCGACGTTTCAATGACATGCGCATCACCCGCAATCGCCGCCAATCCGGTCAGTTGCACCGCATCGGGCCGCACGGCAACCCGGACCGGTCCCTTTGCCTGCCCGCGATGGCGCAAATTGCATTGCGCCCCGCCGATATCGACACGGGCATGATTGCCATCAATATTGACGATCTCACCATCGACCAGATTGGCATCCCCGATAAAGTCGGCGATAAATTCCGATTGCGGCTGTTCATATAATTCGCGTGGCGTGCCCTGCTGCGCGATCACCGCCCGGTTCATCACAATGATCCGGTCCGACACGGCCAATGCTTCTTCCTGATCATGGGTCACATAAACCGCGGTCAGGCCAAGTTTCTGCTGCAAATCGCGGATTTCGGTCCGCACATGCCGACGAAGCTTGGCATCAAGGTTTGATAACGGCTCGTCCAGCAACAGTACTTCGGGTTCCAGCACCAGCGCACGCGCCACCGCAACCCTTTGCTGCTGCCCGCCCGAAAGCTCGGATGGCAGGCGACTGCCATATCCGCCCAAGCCCACAAGGTTCAGACCTTCCTCGGCCTTTTCCCTGGCTTCGGCCTTGGCAACGCCGGTAGCACTCAGCCCATAGGCAACATTTTCCGCCACCGTCATATGCGGAAACAGGGCATAGGACTGAAACACCATACTGACATCACGGTCCGTCGCCGGAAGCTGTGTAACGTCCTTGCCCCCAATCAGGATTTTGCCCGTGGTCGCATGTTCAAGCCCGGCAATCATCCGAAGGGTCGTGGTCTTGCCACAGCCGCTTGGCCCCAGAAGGGTCACAAGCTCGCCCGGATTGATGGTGAAAGATACATTGTCGATCGCGGTAACCGCCCCGTGACCATAGGTCTTGGTGACATTGTCGAATACGACCGAACCCGCACGCGTTTTCAGTTTCATGAATGCTTCTCTCTCAGATTTCCTGTCGCTGACTTGTCCGGTGTTGCTTCAACCCGGTCCTCGCGGCGCAAACGCCGTTGCCCGATCAGGCCGTTCACAACAAGGATCGCGGTCAGCATGACAAGGATCAGGACACTGCAATAGGCAATCGCAACGCCGTATCGCCCGTTTTCCACAAGCCCGATGATATAGGATGTCGCCATATTGTGGTCCGCACTAACCAGGAAGATCACCGCACTGACCGACGTGATCGCGCGTACAAAGCTGTAAACCAGTGCCGCAACAATCGCCGGGCGCAGAAGCGGCAGGATCACACGCCGGAACGTGGTAAAGCTGTTGGCACCAAGTGTCAGGGATGCCTCATCAAGGCTTTTGTCAAGCTGGCTCATGGCGGCAATCCCGCCGCGCACCCCGACCGGCATATTGCGGAAGATAAAGCAGATCACAAGGATCACGCCCGTTCCGGTCAATTCGAACGGCGGCACGTTAAACGCCAGAATATAACTGACACCAATCACCGTACCGGGAATGGCAAAACTTAACATCGTGCCGAATTCAAAGGCACTTTTGCCCCGGAAGTTCTGACGCACCAGCAGATAGGCCGTCGTCAGACCGACCGCTGCGGTCAAAGGTGCTGCAATCGCCGAGATGTTTAACGTGGTCCAGAAACTGTCCCATGCCGCCCCGGCCCAGACGATGCCATGCTCGCTCCAGCCGACACCGAACGCATCGCTGTAATTATCGAACGTCAGGCTGTTATCAAAGCCCCAGCGTTTGACAAAACTGCCATAGAAAATCATGCCATACAGCACGACCGTAAAGATCGCCCACGGAATGGCTGTGAAATAGCACGCCAGACGCATACCGGGATTAAGCCCGACATGCGCCCCGTTATCGGCCTTGCCCGACACCGTGGCATAGGATTTTTTGCCCAGCCAGAAACGCTGTGCTGCAAAGGCCGAAAGTGTGAAGAACAGCAGGATCATCGCCAGAACGGCTGCACGCCCGGCATCGTTCTGTGCGCCGACAATGGCAAAGAATATCTCGGTCGACAGCACTTCGTAATTACCGCCCAGGACCATCGGGTTGCCGAAATCGGCCATGCTTTCAATGAAAGCCAGCAAAAAGGCATTGGCCAAACCGGGGCGCATCAGTGGCAGCGACACATTAACGAATGTCTGCCACCGCCCGGCCCGCAGGGTCTGCGATGCTTCTTCCATCGACGGGCTGACACCTTCAACCACACCGATCAGCACCAGAAAAGAAATCGGGGTGAAGGACAGGGTCTGTGCCAGCCAGATTCCAGGGAGGCCATAAAGCCAGCGCTCTGCCTCCACCCCGAGCAGATCAGCAAAGAACTGCGTAACAGCCCCCGATCTGCCAAAAAGAAGGATCAATGCCAGGCCGATCACGAATGGCGGGGTAATGATCGGCAGTACCGTCAAAACCCGAAGCGGCTTTTTGAGCCGGAACCCCGTCCGCGTCACGACAAGCGCAAATGAAAGCCCCAGCAAAGTGGTCGAAACAGCGGTCAGAACCGCCAGAAACGCCGTATTCCACGCAACCCCGCAAACACCCCCGGCAAGGCAGCCAAGCCCCCAGATGCTGTCGTCAAAGAAATTGCGGATAAACGCGACACCCGAAAGGTTGCCATCAATATCGACAAACGATCCGATGAAAATGCGCGCAACAGGAAAGAATACAAACAACCCGACAAGCGCAATAACCGTCCCGATGGCGGATGTGACAAACACATCGCCCCGCATCGCCCCCGCCGCGGCAAGACCGGTGCAAAGCATTACAAGCAGGCAGGCCGCGGTAAACATCGCGCCATAGCCAAGGCCATATTGCCGGACATCAAGCGGGCCGAATATCGCATCAAGCCAGCCAAATCCCCAGCCTGAAATGCCGACCAAAAAGCCCTGCCCGACCAGATAGATCAAGCCACCCAGCCCGCATGAAATCAGGATACGGGCATAATGCGGATGATCGCGCCCGGCGCGCACCAGTGCGAGTGGTGCCAGCAGAAATGCCGCAACCGGCAACAGCCAGAATTTTTGATGGAAGGTCGCTTGCAGGATCGCAGGCGAATAATCGCCATACATCGGATAGCCATCATACAGCCATTCCAGGGTCCAGAACCCGTATTCCTGCTGATACCAGGGTAAAATTGCAAAACCGATCCAGCCGATCACCAGCCAGAACCAAAGCATCCGGTTCACCGAAACTCTCCTGCACGCCGAATTGGGAAGTCTGGCCCTGTCCGCCCGATGGTCACACCGGACGGACAGAACCGTTAAGGCAGATCACGCTTATTGCGGCGCGGTTTTGACTTCTTCGTCCCAACGCGACAGAAGATGACGGCGGGTTTCCGCATCCCCGTATTTCGCGAAGTCATAGTCAATCAGCTTCAATTCGGTCAGGCGCGGCGCGCCATCGGGAATTTTGGACTCTTTGTTGGACGGCACCTGATAGCTGTGCGCGTCTTCGGCAATCGACTGGGTTTTCGGTGACAATGCGAATTCGGCCCAGATTTTCGCATTTTCAAGGTTACGTGCACCTTTGATGATGCTCATGGAGCCCACTTCATAACCGGTCCCCTCGCACGGCGACACCACCGTCAGGTTCGCCCCCTGTTTGATCTGGGCGACCATGTCATGCATGAAGGTAATACCGATTGTGGTTTCCCCAACCGCAGCCGCCTTGATCGGGGCGGAACCCGATTTGGTGTACTGGTTGACGTTCTTGTGGATTTCCTTCAGCAGATCAAACGCCTTTTCCTCACCAAACAGCTGCACCAGTGTCGCAAGAGCGGTATAGGACGTCCCCGAAGAATTCGGGTTGGCGACCTGAATTTCACCTTTATAAGCCGGGTTTTTCAGATCTTCCCAGCATTTCGGTGCCGGCAGGCCCTTTTTTGCCAGAAGATCGTTGTTATACCCTATGCCAAGCGCCCCGGCATAAACGCCAACCGTGCGATAATCGGCATTCTTGGCCTGACGCACTGCCCAATCGTTCAAATCGCCCAGTTGCGGGGATTCATAAACTTCGGTCAGGCCTTCGGCAGCGGCCTGAAGATGCGGGTCGCCCGTCCCGCCCCACCAGATATCAAGCTTCGGATTGGCAGCCTCGGCGCGCACCTGTGCATAAGCCTCGCCCGAACTTTTGCGAACCATCGATACATCGATGTCATGTTCCAGTTCGAACGCGGTTTCCATCATCTCGCACCATTCATTATCGGCCGAGCAGATGACATTAAGCCGACCCGCCGCATTGGCCGAACCGGTGGTCGCAACCGCCATCAGGCCTGAAATCGCGACCGTCGCAAAAAGAGAATTTCTGATCGTCATTTGGGTTTCCTCCCGGTTTGCATTTCGTTGAATGCACACGTGTGCATTACCATTGCGCAAATCACGTGCTGGAATGATTTAATCATAAATTCCAAAAAATGACAGAAAAATTCCATTTAAGGAGAAAAAGCGCTCCCTAAAACCCATTAATGAACTGATTTAATTAATTATTTTATCGAACCGGAAAATACCCCACACAAATCCATACGCAGCCCAACACAATGGTTCCAGCCCGAAATCAATGGCACACGTGTGCGCATGATCCGCAGAAACACCGCGAGTCAGCCGTTTTGGATAAAAATGGAGGAAAAACTGGCCGGAAAGCGACGATAAAGATCGGCTCAGGCCGTCCGGCGGCGTGTCATTTCAACTGGCAGGATCAGCCGTTGATCGGTCAGGGCATCGCCCCGGATGCGCTGGCGCAACCGATCCACCGTCATTTCGGCGAGCTTCGTGGCACTTTGGCACACAGTGGTCAATTGATAGGCCCCCTGCCGGGCTGCGGCGATATCATCAAACCCGACCACGGCAATATCTTCGGGGATGCGCAGGCCCAGTTCAAACCGGGCCGCGTCCAGAAGACCCAACGCGATATGGTCCTTGGCACAGAAAATTGCGTTCGGCGCGGTTTCGGGTGTTGCCAGGAATTTAAACGCGGCGTTAAAGCCGCCGTCATAATCGGCACTGTCGCAGACCAGCGGGGTAAAGCTGATATCCCCATTCGCCAAGCGCGGCGCGATGCGCGACACAAAGGTTTCCCCGCGAACATTGCCGCTAAATGTACCACCCTTGACATTGAGGAACCCGAACCGGGTTTTCCCGGTTTCAAGCAGCAGGTCAGCGGCCATTTCACCACCGCGCACATTATCGCAATTGATAACATCCGCGCCCTCAAGTCGCCCCGCGCGATTGACCAAAACGACCGGCACATTTCGTTTCAGGAAATGCACGCCCACCTCGGGCGGCGGGCTTCCGGATGTCACAACCACACCGGCCACCTGATATTGCAACAGATGCATCATCGATGTGCCCATCTGGGCCGGGTCGGACACATCAATCACCAGAGGACGATAACCGGACTGCTGAATGGCAAGGATCAGTTTATCCAGGAACTCAACGCGGAACGGATCGGAAAGCCCCGATGTCACCAATCCGATCAGATCGCTTTTGCGCGTATTCATCGACCGGGCGATTTTATTGACATGATAGCCAAGCCGGTTGGCGGTTTCCTGCACGCGCTTGCGGGTCGCATCCGATATCCGCCGGTCGCCCGACAGACAGCGCGAAACGGTGGATCTTGAAACACCGGCCTCGCGCGCAACATCGGCCGAGGTCACAATATGCTGCATATCACGGCCGGGTTCCGCCCCGTCTGCGTTTGCGCGATTGTGTTTTGCCTCGCTCATCCCCGACATTTCCCTCGTCATACCGGGCCAAAATGCTTTTACACCCTGATTTCACGGGCCCCGTTAAGGCAAAACACATAGCACAGCCCCTCTGATCCGCCAACGCACACGTGTGCATGATGCGAGATATTTCACAGAACTGTCATTTATCGCAACTTCCTTAAAAACGGCCTCAAACAGGCATTTCTCCTGTCAGTTTTCTTTGACCACGATCACGCAAAGACCCTATTCTGGATGCCTTGCATCGCCCGCGACATGCAAATGCCACCCGAAATTCGATCAGGAGCAAGAAGAATGGGTCACGCCACCACCGCAGACACCAAAGCCGTCACGACATGGACCTGGTACAAAGGCGAATGGCACGCAGGCAATCCGATGATTATCGGTCCGCAGACCCATGGCATGTGGATGGCCTCCACGGTCTTTGACGGTGCGCGCCGCATTAATGGCAAGATGCCCGATCTTGTGCCCCATTGCGCCCGTGTGCTGCGCTCGGCTGAACTGATGGGTCTTGCCCCGAAAATCACCACTGATGAAATCGTCGCCCTTGTCCGCGAAGGCGTTCAGAAATTCGATCCGTCGCTCGCCCTTTATATCAAACCGATTGTCTATGGCGGCGAAGGTTTCCTTGCACCGACCCCCGAAAGCGCACAGTTCGTGCTTTGCATTTCGGTATCCGACCTGCCGGACGCGATCAAAACCGGCTTTACCGCCCGCAAATCAAGTTTCCGCCGCCCCTCGCCCGAAAGTGCTCCGACCGAGGCCAAGGCATCCTGCCTTTATCCCAATGTCGGCCGCGCGGTTTCCGAGGCCACAAAGGACGGTTTCGATACCGGCGTAATGCTCGATCCGATCGGCAATGTCGCGGAATTTTCCTATGCCAACCTATTCTACGCCAAGGATGGCAAGGTCTTTACCCCCGTGATCAACGGCACATTCCTGAACGGCCTGACCCGCCAACGCGTGATCAGGCTTCTGCGCGAAGACGGCGTAGACATCACAGAAAAAACCGTGACCTACAGCGAACTTGAAAATGCCGACGAAATCTTTGGCACCGGCAACTATTACAAGGTCGCACCCTGCGTCAAGCTTGATGCTCGTAACCTCCAGCCCGGCCCGATGACCAAACGCGCACAGGAACTTTACTGGGCGTTTGCGGAAAACAGCTAATCGAACGGTCTATACAATGCAGAACGGGCTGATCTTATGATCAGCCCGCTTTTTTAGTTTTACTTGGAAAATATCCCGTAATTACTGTGCAGCAGGCATCACCGGTACACTGCTGCCAGCGACATAGGGGTATTTGCCAAAGATCGCGGCGACGGCGTTGCGCACGCCCAGATCGGGATTATTGCGAAACTCGCTATCGATGCGCCCGATAGCCGTGCCTTCCCAGATCATCTGGTCTGTCCGGCGATCCACCATATCGACGGTGATCGTTCCTTCGGTATAATTGTCAACATATCCCGGTTCGACATAGCCCGGCCAGCCGACATACATCCCGCTGCGATAGCCGTAATATCCCCCATAATAGACCGGCGGCGATGTCCGCGTTTTTTCCTCGGTCTTGAGATGATAGTTGATCAGGATATCGGGGGTATTGATATCAACACTGTATCCCCGCGCCTCTAACGCGGCGCTGACAGCGTCCTCGATCCGCTGACCATGCAGGGTGGCGTATTTTTCGTCCGACTTTCCGGCTGACTCATAAAAGGCAAAGGTCCGGTAACGCGAAAAATCGGCCGCCGGATCGGCATCGGTATAGACGCGCGGGCCTGTCGCGCAAGCCGACAGCAGCATCGCCATTGCACCCGCCATCATGATCTTGACCATATTCATGCGGTCATCCTTTCGATGTTTGCCCGTTGATATTGACTATCATTTACCGGCATTCTACCGATGAAGCCGGTGAATGGAAATTCCTGATTTCGTTTGAAATTCAATTCTATCATTCTGGCAACCCGATGGCAGACCGGCATGTTTAACGATTAAACCCGGATCGTAATAGCAGGCCAAGGTTCCGCGGATTTTCTCCGACACGCCGCCAGGCATAGGCCCACCAGTCTTCCCCGAACGGGGCATAAAGCCGCAAGCGGTAACCACGCGAAACAAGATCACGTTGCAACGGCTGATTGACACCGTAAAGCATTTCAAATTCAAATGTATCGCGCGGCCAGCCACGTGCGTCGGCAAGGCTGGCAATCTTTTCCAGAAGCTCGCGATGATGAGAGCCGAAAACCGGGGAAAATTCTGTCTCACGCGCCCGGTCGGACAACATCATATCTGCCAGCTTCAGGTAATTGGCATCAATATCGGAACGTCGGGTAAAAGCCACACTGGCAGGCGGGGCCATCGCCCCCTTGACCAGACGCACCATCGCGCCCTGATCAATCTTCCGCATCAGGTCGCCTTCGGTCCGAAACAGCCGCGCCTGCAAGGTCTGGGCAACCGGAAGACCCAAATCACGCAATTGATCATGCAACGCCAACGTATCATCGATCATGTCGAAATCTTCCATGTCGATCATAAGGCGACGGCAACGTTCGTCATTTTGCCCGGCCGCGATTTCACCAATCATCCCGGCCAGTTTTTGCGCATTGTTCCGCAACATCGCCGGGTCCTGCATATAACCAAGCTGCGACGGGTCAACCGAAACATGGACATCAAGCCCAACCTCGTCCAACTTCGGGACCAGATCGGCAAGCTGGGTAACCGTGCGCGTGACCTGTGCCGGGTCTGTGACATATTCACCCAGATAAAAGCTGGAAATCCGGATACCCTGCCCGTCCAGTTCTCGTGCTCGTGCCACATGATCGGCTCCATCGGAACCACTCACAAATTGCGCCGCCAGCCCGGTTTTCCGCCCAACTGCCTCGCCCATACGTCTTAGTGCGGGGCTGCATGCCACCGAAATCATCGCCTTTTGCCAGAAACCCATCGTCAACTCCGCCTTGGTCAGATGCAAAAGCATCACCATCCGGGATATGCCATCAAACTTATTGAACGAAATGAAACCGGATCAAACAAAAAGCGACCCGCCAGATGACGGGTCGCTTGGTATTTCACGGCAGTCTTTAAACCCGAACGTTTACGCGCCCAGTTCTTCACCGGCAATCGCACGGTCGATCAGCTGGATGCTTTCATCAATACCGTAAAGCGCAATGAACGAGCCCATACGCGGCCCCTGTTCCTGCCCCAGCAGGATTTCATAAAGCGCCTTGAACCAGTCACGCAGGTTTTCATAATTGTGGTTTTTACCCACCTCGAACACCTGCGTCTGGATGTCACCACCATCGGTGTCGGCATCAAGGGTTTTGAGCATATCGCGAAGCTCGGTCAGGGCTGCCTTTTCGGCATCCGTCGCGGCACGGTATTTTTTCGTCGGTTTGACGAAGTCGTTGTAATAGTTGATCGCATAGCCGACCAGCTTGTCGAGATACGGCGCGTTTTCCGGCGTTGCGCCCTTGGCATAACGCGAAATGAACGCCCAAAGCAGTTCCGGGTCGCTGGTATTGCAGACCGAAACCAGATTCAGAAGAATACCGAATGACAACGGAATATCACGTTCCGGTGCCTTGCCTTCATGGATGTGCCATGCCGGGTTCTGCAAAAGCTTTTCCGGGTCGGTTTCGGTTTTCAGCTTGTCGGCAAAGGTCAGATATTCATCAACCGTTTTCGGGATAACATCGAAATACAGGCGCTTTGCGGTTTTCGGCTTCTGGAACATGAACAGCGAAAGACTGTCTTCCGGCGCATATTTCAGCCAGTCTTCCATCGAAATGCCGTTGCCCTTGGATTTCGAGATTTTCTGCGCGTTCTCGTCAAGGAACAGCTCGTAATTGAAGCCTTCCGGCGGGGTACCGCCAAGCGCCTTGACGATCTTGTTGCCAAGCTCGACCGACGGAATAAGGTCCTTGCCCGCCATTTCGTAATCAACGCCAAGCGCATACCACCGCATCGCCCAGTCCGGCTTCCACTGCAATTTGCAATGCCCGCCCGTGACCGGGGTTTCGATCAGCTTGCCGGTTTCGGGATGTTCATAAACGATGGTCCCGGCTTCAACGTTAAGCTTGGTCACCTTGGCCATCAGGACCTTGTTGGTACCCTCTTCGACCGGCATGAACGGGCTGTATGTCGCGCGGCGTTCTTCACCAAGGGTCGGCAGCATGATTTTCTGGATTGCATCATACCGTTCCAGAAGACGCAGAAGGGCCGCATCGAACATGCCCGAACGGTAGCATTCGGTCGAAGATTTGAATTCGTAATCAAAGCCAAAGCTGTCAAGGAAATCGCAAAGACGCGCATTGTTATGATGCGCAAAGCTCTCATGCGTACCGAACGGGTCCGGCACGCTGGTCAGCGCCTTGCCAAGATGCTGCGCGACCATGTCCTTGTTCGGGATATTATCGGGCACCTTGCGAAGGCCATCCATATCATCCGAGAAGCAGAAAAGCTTGGTCGGGATATCGGACATGGTTTCGAACGCGCGACGCACATAGGTCGTGCGCGCAACTTCGCCAAAGGTCCCGATATGCGGCAGGCCCGACGGCCCATAACCGGTTTCAAACAGCACATAGCCCTTTTCAGGCTTCTTCTGTTTATACCGCTCAACCAGCTTGCGGGCTTCCTGAAAAGCCCAGACGTTGCTGTTTAGTGCGGCATCACGAAGATCGGCTGTCATTTTTGAAACCTTGTTTGTCAGTTGTATCGTTGAATTATCTGGAAATTCGGCCACGCATGAAATCACCCGGATTTCGCGCGTGCGCGAAGCTATCCCCGCAGGCCCGCAAGATCAAGCCCGGATCGGGCATGACCGGGCTGCAGCGCGCAATTTCACAGGTAAAGCGCCTCGCTCATTCCTACTCTGGCAGAGAGTACTGGCGATGAGATGCGCAAAATTCGCTTATCAGATCAGCAACATACGCCAAAAATGTGAAAAGATATAAACCTACACCGACGAGTGGTTGAAAAACACTTGTCGAACGCAGATATGGACAAAGTTGAAGAACTATCCGTGCAGCCACAAAACAATAACAGATCCGGGAGTGGGTCATTCAAACTGGCGACGATCAGGTGGACAAACCACCAATTCAGGCAACTTATCGCCACGCACGGGAGAATTAGTGATTGGCTGACACTTCAGGCACTCAGGATTTGTCGGCGTCGCACACCGATGGCTCGGGAAGTACGATGACCGCACAGCATGTTGCATTCGAGGAAGACCATCGTTTCCGGCGCGTTGTCGAATATGCGCCGAACGCGATGATATTGGTCGATGCCACAGGCCGTATTGAAATGGTCAACGCCGAAACAGAAAAGGTATTCGGCTATACCCGCGACGAGTTGCTGGGCCAGCCGGTCGATGTGCTTGTTCCTGACAGGTTCAGACATCATCACGCAGGCCTTCGTAACAGCTTCATCGCCTCCCCCGGCCCACGCCCGATGGGGCCAGGGCGTGATCTTTATGCGTTGCGCAAGGATGGCAGCGAGTTTCCCGTCGAAATCGGCCTTAACCCGATTGCCGAAGGTGACCGCGTGCAGGTCCTGGCTGCGATTGTCGATATTTCTGATCGCAAAAGCCGTCAGGAACGGCTTGAAAAATCCCTGCAGGAAAAGGAAATTCTGCTTTCGGAAGTTCATCACCGGGTCAAAAACAACCTGCAAATCGTCCATAGCCTGCTTGATATGCAGACCGCAAACGTCAAGGATGATCTGGCACGCGAAATCCTGCGCGATAGCTGCAACCGTGTCCGGTCAATGGCCCAGATTCACCAGACCCTGTATCAAAGCGAGGATGTCTCGCGCGTGGATTTCAACTATTTCTGCGATGCACTGATCAATTCGCTGCTGGTGACCTTCAATACCGATCCCGACCGCATCAATTTCGAACGCGATCTGGGATCAGTGTCGCTACCGATTGGCAAGGCCGTGCCTTGTGGCCTGATTGCCAACGAACTGATTACCAATGCGCTCAAACACGCCTTTCCGGGGAACAGCCCCGGCAATATCAGCTTGGTGGCGCAGGAACTTGATTCCAACCTGATCGAACTGAGCCTGACGGACGACGGCGTCGGTTTTCCCGACGGATTTTGTGTCGACAGCAGCGACGGGCTTGGCTTGCAACTGGTTGAACTGCTAACCGATCAACTGGGCGGAACGCTGGATATCCGGTCCGGCAAACCGACCCGCATCACCATTCGATTCACGATACAGGATTGAGGATCGCCATGCGCAAACCGATCCATGTCATGATTGTTGAAGACGAACGGATCGTCGCACTGCATCTGCGCCAACAGCTTGCGCGGCTGGGCTATGACAGGACATCGGTCCATAGTGCCGGGATCAATGCCCTTAAGGCGATTGAAACCGATGCACCCGACATCATCCTGATGGATATCCGCATTGACGGTGATCTCGACGGCATCGAAACCGCGGCGGGTATTCCTGAACATCTGATGATCCCGATCATATATCTGTCCGCCTATTCAGAAGACACCACACTGGAACGTGCGCGAAAAACCCGTCCCTACGGCTTTTTGCTAAAACCGTTTTCTGAACGCGAACTGCACGCAACCATCCAAATGGCTCTTGAACGCCGCGAAGTCGAACTGGCCCTTCGCGAAAGTCAGGAACGGCTATCACTTGCCATGCATGCTGCCCAGATGAGCTGCTGGGAAGTTGATGTTTCCACCCGCAAAATGCACAGCACCGGTCTTGGAAAATTCATCCCCGGCGAGACACATGATGCCGAAACCATCACCGAAAGCTGGGATGGTTTCCTTGAACGTGTCTCATCCGAAGACCGGGACATGGTCCGCAAGGCATTTGAGTACGCCGTCCTGAATGGCGAATTTTACGACATCGTATTTCGCGGCCAATCCCACGATAACAGCCATCAATGCTGGTTCCGGGCCCGCGGTAAATCCTATATCAATGACCGCAAGGGCACCCAGCGCATCATCGGTGTGATGCAGGACATTACCGATCAGCGCATCACCAATGACAAACTCCGTCAGGCAATGACGGTTTTCGAAACGACCCAGGATGGTATCCTGATCCTTGATCCGGACCTGAACATCACCAGTGCCAATCGTGCCTACTGCCAGATCACCGGTGCCGATCCCCTGACTGTGACCGGCACCCCTCCCTATATGATCGTGCCCGAACAGTTTCCGCCTGCCTTCTATCAGGAACTGTTCCATACGCTGCGCACACGTCGCCATTGGCACCGCGAGATTGATACGCGCGATATGTCGGGCAACCCGATTTCAATCGTGATGCAGATCATCGCGGTCGAGGATGATGACGGGGTTCTGACCCATTTCGTCGCCATGATTTCCGACCGTACTGCTATCCGGCAGGCAGAGCAGGAGCTGCATTATCTGGCCCAATATGACGGGCTTACCGGCCTTCCCAACCGGTTGCTGGCAACTGACCGCCTGAACCGTGCGATTGAACGCTGTGAGCGGACCGGGGCGGTTGTCGCCTGCCTGTTCCTTGATCTCGATGATTTCAAGAACATCAACGACACGCTGGGCCATGCCGCCGGGGACCAGGTCCTGCTGATTGTTTCAACCCGCATCAAGGCACTGACTGATCGCACCGATACGATCGCACGCCTTGGCGGGGACGAATTCCTGATCGTGCGCGAGAACATGCATAGCCAGGCTGCCGCGGGCAACCTTGCCAGCCAGATCATTCACGAGTTGCAAAAGCCGTTCTACATCGTCGGTCACGAACTGACATTGTCCGCCAGTATCGGCATTGCCCTTTATCCCGAAAATGCCCATTCGCCGCAGGACCTTATCCGGCTGGCGGATACCGCCATGTATGCCGCCAAGGATCAGGGGCGCCGTACCTATGCGTTTTACAAATCGGAAATGACCGAAAGTGCCACGCATTATATGACCCGCAGCCTCGAACTCAGACGCGGCCTTGAAAAGGGTGAATTGAGCCTTTACTACCAGCCGCAGGTAGATGCCCATACTGGTGAAATGACCGGGGCTGAAGCTCTGATCCGATGGAACCATCCGGAAAACGGCCTGCTGGGTCCGGCCGAAATTATCCCGGTCGCCGAACAAAGCGGCCTGATTGTCGAAATCGGCCAATGGGTTGTCGAAGAAGCCTGTGCACAGGCAAGCCGCTGGCAGAATGAAGGTCAAAATCCGATCCGCATCGCGATCAATGTTTCGGTTCGTCAGATGCGCTCGCCGGGCTTTGCCAAAGCCGTACACAGTGTTCTGACCAATACCGGACTTGATCCGAAATGGCTGGAAATCGAAGTCACCGAAAGCATGATTCAGGACGAAGACATCATGATTGATACGCTCCATGAATTGCGTGCAGTCGGTGTTTCGGTCGCGATCGACGATTTTGGCACCGGCTATTCCTGCCTGCGATCCATCAAAAGCCTGCCAATTGAACGCATCAAAATTGACCGCGCCTTTATTAACGGTATTCCACAAAATACCGATGATGCCGCCCTGGCCGAGGCCATGATCGCCATGGCACGCACCCTTGGGCTTAAAGTTACCGCCGAAGGGGTCGAAACCGCCGCACAGCGGGACTTCCTTCGCGCCCAGGGTTGCTCCGAATTGCAGGGCTTCCTGTTCAGCAAACCTGTACCCGCCGAACAACTTTTCGCAGTTACACACCACAACGCGAAAATTTCATAAAACAATCGCGCATTTAAAAGCCATCAAATCAGATAATTCCCACTTACCGAAAGTATAGGTTGCGTGGTACCATTCCTTATCAAAAGCTGCCAAGTCCTTGAATAAGGCAGCACAGGGACGGACCACCAGGATTACTTCAGAGGTATAGGTTTATCTGAGGGGACCTTTAAATGCGATTTTCCAACCTGTCTCTAGGCGCCAAGCTGACCTGCGTAAGCGCACTTGCCATCGCCTTCTGCCTGATCGTCGGCATCTTCCTGCAAACGGCTCAAACCAGCAAAACAACCGAAGAACTTACGGTGGGCGAAGCCCGTGCCGTTGGACAGTTCCACGCCGAGCAGGCCAGCCGCGTGCTCAATGGCGGGATGCTGGTTGCCAAAAACCTTGCCGGTGCATTTCGCGCACTCCGTGAGCAGGGCGGCGCAGACCGCAAGGCCTATAACGAAATCCTCAATCGCACGCTGATCGACAACCCGTCACTTGCCGGGGCTTGGTCGGGCTTCGAACCCGATGCCCTTGATGGCAAGGATGCCGATTACAAGGGCGAAGGCGAACCGTTTGGCGACGGCACCGGAAAATACGTCACCTATTATTATAACTTCGGTGGCGGCATCACCCCCTACCACCTGACCGGGCTCGATAATCCAGAGGTCAATGAATATTACACCGAACCCAAACGCACCAATAAGCCCTACCTGACCGATGCCATCACCTATGACATTCAGGGCCGCGATGTGGTTCTGACATCATTTGTCTATCCGGTGCAGGACAGCGGCGGAAAATTCCTTGGCGTGATGGGCGTCGATCTTGAATTGAATGCACTTTCCGAACGGTTTGCCCAACTCGCCCCCTTTGGTACGGGTACCGTCAATCTTGTCTCGGCCCAGGGCACATGGGTTGCACATGAAAATCCCGATATTCGGGGAACCAAACTGGATGCTGCCAAAACTACCGATGCCGCTATCCTCGATGCGATGAAATCGGGCCAGTCGCGCCAGATTGATGACGGCGAGTTCATGCACCTGATCGTGCCGGTCGCCATCGAGGGATATCCCAATCAGTGGGGTGTGGTTGTCAACGTGCCGCTCGAAACCGTTTTTGCCCCGGCTGACAGCCTGCGCAATGCAACGCTGATCGGTGGTGTGGTTCTGCTGATTGTGGTGATTGCGGTGATCCTGCTATCGACCAACGCCATGGTTGCCCGTCCGATGACCCGTGTTGCGGGTGTGATTGCCGATCTGGAAAAGGGCAATTTCAATGTCACGGTCCCCTATCATGACCGTTCCGACGAGATCGGTGCAATTGCCAAGGCGCTGGAAGCTTTCAAGGAGGCATCGGCAGGCATGCAGCAGGCCGAACGTGATAAACGCGAAGCCGAACACCGCGCCAGCGAGGAACGAAACCGCACCCGCCTTCAGATGGCTGACGAGTTCGAAAAATCGGTCGGCTCCATCGTTGTAAAAGTTACCGATAGCGCGGGCGACATGGAAAAGGTATCACGCCAGATGCGCCGTGCGGCCGATGAAAGTTCCGAGCAGGCAACCGTGGTTGCCGCTGCCGCCGACGAGGCCAGTGCCAATGTCCAGACCGTCGCCTCGGCGAGCGAGGAACTTTCCGCTTCCATTCAGGAAATCAGTTCGCAGGTCGCACGATCATCGGAAATTGCCAACAATGCGGTTGATGAAGCATCGCGTGCAAACGCCATGGTTACCGGCTTGGCCGAGGCCGCTGATCGCATCGGTCAGGTTGTGAGCCTGATCAATGATATCGCGTCCCAGACCAACCTTCTGGCGCTGAACGCGACCATCGAGGCCGCGCGTGCGGGCGAAGCCGGCAAAGGTTTTGCCGTCGTCGCAAGCGAGGTCAAAAACCTTGCCAACCAGACCGCCAAAGCGACCGAGGATATCGCCCAGCAAATCGGATCGATCCAGTCTGAAACCCACAATACCGTGGGCGCGATTGAAAAAATCACTGAAACGATTTCCAATATCAATGAAATCACCAGTGCCATCGCGGCCGCAGTCGAACAGCAGGGTGCCGCAACCGCCGAAATTTCGGGCAATGTGCAACAGGCGGCAGCGGGCACGAACGAGGTATCATCCTCTATCGGGATTGTGCGCAACACGTCCCAACAAACCGGAGATGCCGCATCCAATGTTCAGGCCGGGGCAACCGAACTTGCCGCACAGGCCCGCAACCTCGACACCCAGGTCAAAAACTTCCTTGACCGGTTGCGCCATATCTAAAGCGTCGGTCCGAATAGTGGACCCTTGCTCCGAAAACCGCTACGTGATTTCAGTCGTTTCGGAATGTCTCGGTTTTAGAGGCACAAGACTTCGACTGAAGTCACCACCGCGGGCTTCAAATGCCTGCACATCGCCTCTCAGAAATTTCACGGGCTTCCTCGCTGCCGCGACTGTGATCTACCGGGTTAAGGTGCCTGAATATGGCTCGCCTCAACATCGCAAAACCTTGGCGAACAACTTTTACCCGCTCAATTCTTGCCTGTTCGCGAATTTGGTGAAGGGATTCCTGATCCGCGCCAAAGGCAGAAACCGGATGGCGAGAGACATCCTTGATACGATTGTTAGAAAATTTGCATGACATCTTGTCTTCTCCTTCGCCTTTCGATGCCATAAATCTAACATTTCAGAAGTATCCATGCTTGCCAGAAAAGCTGCGCCTCTGTTAGTTTTTCTATCATGATAAAGTCAAACGATATTGCGTGGCTGCCGCTGAATTCCCTTCGGGCTTTCGCCGCAGTTCACGAAACCGGCTCTGTCGGGGCGGCTGCGGAAATGCTGAGCGTGACTCATGGTGCCGTCAGCCAGCATCTGCGCGGTCTTGAAGACCGATTGCAACGTAAACTGTTTACGCGGTCAGGCAACCGCTTGGTCATGCTGCCCGAAGCAGCCGATCTGGCCGAAAATCTGCTTCGGAATTTCAGGGCAATTGCCGGAGACATCGAACAATATCGGCGCGATGAAAATATCCTCAACATCACGGTGACACCGCATTTCGCCCAATACTGGCTTCTGCCGCGCCTTGGCGAGTTTCTAAAACGTCACCCGGAAATCGACCTGCGTATCAATGCCGATGCGGCCATGCATGATCTTGAACACGGTGATTTCGATGCCGCGGTCCGGCATGGTGATGGCAACTGGCCCGGACTTAACAGCGAACGGCTTCTTGAAAGCAGGGATGTCGTCGTCGCGGCCCCCTCGCTTCTTGAATCTGTTTCTGTTCAAACGCCCCGGGATCTGGTCGGGCTGCCATGGATACTTGACGAGGACAGGGACATCGAAATGTCGCATTGGTTCGATGATCATGGCGTTGCCCATCTGGCGCATAAAAGGATCACCCGACTGCCCAGCGCGCTGACACTCGTCGCGGCACTAGACGGGCATGGCGCCGCGTGGCTCCCGCATGTATATGCCGCCCCATATCTGACCAGCGGGCGTCTGATACAATTGCTTGGCGATGACACATGCTCCGAACAGAATACGCGCCACTATTATCTGTGCTGGGCAAACAGCAAAAACAGCCCGGCTTTCAGGACATTCCGGCAGTGGCTCCGGCAGCAGCTTGCCCGCTAGGTCAAGACAACAAGGCAAGCTTTACGATCAGTTATCTGTCTGGTTACGCATTTTTTCGGCTTCGGCATAGAACTTCTTTTCCCACTTGTTGTGGTTATCAAGCCCTTCCTTGATGAAAGGCGTGAAAATCGCAAGGTTCATCAGGCACCAGTTCACCAGCCGGGCGGGAAATTTCATCGGCTTGACGAAATCGACAAACAGCACAACCCGCGTCTGATCCGTATGGTTCCATGCTTCATGTTCATAGG
Organism: Thalassospira lucentensis; assembly: GCF_032921865.1. NCBI lineage: Bacteria > Pseudomonadati > Pseudomonadota > Alphaproteobacteria > Rhodospirillales > Thalassospiraceae > Thalassospira > Thalassospira lucentensis. Next base: position 2,725,735 of record NZ_CP136684.1, on the reverse strand, counting down.
AATCATCAAAAATCAGCACTTTGCCCTCTTCCCAGTGGCATGTCCGGTTGCCCACCCGAATGCCAAGCTTATCTGGTTGGTCCGGAACGATCAGGCCAAGATGCATCCGCAACACACCGTTATAGGGGCCGCGATGCGGCGGCAGGTGTTTTCCCGGTTCGAATATTGAAAACATTACCGTCGTCAGACCGGGGATCTTGTTCATGATCCGCCAGGTTTCGGGGCAAGCCCGGATGTTTTGCGCGGACTTCAAACCAAACCCCAACAGGAAGAAGGTTTTCCAATCCGCATCGCTGGAGATTTCTTTGACATCTGTCGAAATGTCATGGAACGACGGCAACTCGTCCTTGCGCCGCAGAATTTGGTCAAGCTCCTCGCGGATGGCAGGCCATTCTTTTTCGATTTCCGCAGCCCAGGGAAAGGTTGCATTGTCATAAACTGCCGGATTGCCGAACTTTGCATATTTCCGGTTCAACCGTTCTGCGCGGGAAACAATCCCCATGAAAAACCGGGTGATGCGACTGGGACGATCCATCGGACGGATACCGTCCGTCCCGAAACGATGTTCGGGCTCCTGACCAGCAGCATGCGGGATGCTCGTGTCGTAATTATGCAATTTTGCCCTCTTTGTTATACAACAGACTGAACATTCGAAGGAATTGCCGGAAATGACAGACAATCATGGCAATATATTGCCATCCTGATTGTCGGCAAAGCTCTTACCCGGGACAAAACGTGTTCGTACCCTTCCGGTTCCAGAAATCGGCGCAGAATTCGGAATGCTTTTTATCCATTCCGCTCCTTGTTCGGCGCTCCGCCACGCCGTATCTCTCCCGAAACCGGCGAAATGACATCTGAAAAAATTCTAATCTGTCCATGAAGACAAAGCGTTGGTTTTGCGACTTTGTCTCATGTCAATAATCAGACTTTTTCAGCTTGTATTTCTCCCGGACATACTCTTGTAATCAAAAATAGAATTAGCACATGCTACTAAACTGCATGAGTGTGTTCACGTTGTAATAATCCCCGAATAGTTATGGCTTCAAGGGTCGCCTCATCATGTTCAGAAATTTTCGCATCACTCATCGCCTGGCCGGACTGGCGACCATACTTCTGGCATTCAGTTGCCTGATCGGATCGGTCGGGATTTACAAGATGACGGTGATAGGCAACGAACTTGAACAGGTTGCCGCCCGCGATCTACCCCTGACCCTGATGCTTGAAAAAATCACGCAACATCAGCTCGAACAAGCCATTCTGATGGAAAAAACGCTGCGCTATCGCAATGTCGATGCCCATGCCGCCACCGAAACCGAGGCCGACCTCCGCCATCATTTTGAAGAACTGGCAAAACAGACCGATAGCGAGCTCGCAACGGCCCATCAGATGGTCAACAGCTATCTGGCAGATACAATCAGCGAAGAAGCCCGAACAGAATTTTCCGGTGTCGAAGCCGCCCTTGCCCGTATCGAAACCGATCACCGCACTTACGAAACACAGGTAAACGATATCTTCAAAGCACTCGATAATGGCGCAAGCCCGTCGGACGTTGCTGATGCCGTGATCGCCACCGAAGGGTTGCAAAACGATCTTGATGCCGCGATTGAAGATCTTGTCGCCGAAGTCGCGGCCTATACCACTGCCTCCATGAACACCGCCCTTGCAGATGAACGGATGGGCAAGACACTGATTACCGCTTTGTCCGGTATTGTCTTGCTGTCGGGCATTGCACTGGCCTGGCTTCTGGGCCGCTCCATCACCCTGCCCTTGCGTCGCCTGACAAATGCGCTTGCCGATCTGGCAAAGGGCAAGCTTGATACGCCGGTTCCGGCTTCCAAATTCCGCGACGAAGTCGGTGACATGGCTGATGCAATGCGGGTCTTTCAGGCCGACATGATGAAGGCCCGCACGCTTGAAGCCGAACAGGTCGCCCGGCGGGAACGTGATGAGAAACGCCGCGCTGAAACCGACCGTCTGGTAAAGGAATTCTGCGAAACCCTTGTCGAAACATTTGCCGATATCGTCAAAAGTGCCAAGGATGTTCTGGCACGTGCCGAAATGATGCAAACCCAAAGCGGACAGGCGGGATCACTTGCCGGCGCGGTCGCCACCGAAGCCGAAGAATCATCTGCAAGTGCCCAGTCACTAAGTGCCGCGACCGAGGAAATGGTCGCCGCCATCGACGAAATATCATCCCAGATCACGCAATTTTCGGGCATTGCAAAAAATGCAGTTGAACATTCTGCCACCTCACAGGCGGAAATGCGAAACTTGCAGGAAGTCGCAGATGAAGTCGGCCAGGTCGTTCAGTTGATTACCAAGATCGCAGATCAAACCAACCTTCTGGCGCTTAACGCCACCATCGAAGCAGCCCGTGCTGGTGATGCGGGCAAGGGCTTTGCCGTGGTTGCAGGCGAAGTCAAAAGCCTTGCCAATCAGACGGCCAAGGCCACCGATGAAATCACCCGCAAGATCGAACGTATTCAAAGCGTATCGCGCAATTCCACAGAAGCCATCAACAATATTGGCACGGTCATCGGCAGCATCGATAACTATGTCACCGCCATCGTTGGTGCGGTCGAGGAACAAAATGCCACAACGCGGGAAATCGCGCGAAATGTCGATTTCGTGTCCGAAAGTGCCAAGCGGGTTTCGGAAAATGTCACCACCATTCAGTCCAGCGTGACGAACGTCGGCAGCAGCGCGGTTACGGTGCATGACAATGCCGATCACACCGCCCATCAGGCCGATTTTCTGAACGGTAAAATCGGCGAGTTCATCACCGCCATGAAACGTGCCCAGAATGACGAACCGGACACGGGCATCCGATATGCAGCCGACAAACCGGTAATGCTGCGCGCTGCCGAATAATCCCGAACACAGTCGTCCAGCCCGCATCCTAAACAGGCCGGAAATATCCGGCCTGTTTTCATGCAGCCCTTGCATCCGACCGCCAATCGGGCAAAGCTGTTTTATCATAACGCGATAAAGGACCATGCCCATGCTGCCGATCCCCGTCACCGTCTGCCTGACCGGCATCTTTGCCCTGATGTTGATTGTGCTCAGCCTGAATGTTTCCCTGCGGCGGCGCGATCTTAAACTCTCGCTTGGCGATGGCGGGGACAAGGTTCTGCTGCGCCGGATCCGGGCTCATGGCAACTTTGCCGAAAACGCCCCGTTCTGCATTCTGGTCGTCCTGGCACTCGAGGCTGTTCTGGCAACATCGGGCATCATCTGGCTGATTGCGGCGGCCTTCGTGATTGCCCGCCTTCTTCACGCATGGGGAACACTGACCGGAACCCTTGCCCTGATTGCACCCGCGATGGTGATCCAGCATGTCGTGCTGGGTTGTGCCGCGATCTGGCTTCTGTTCCAAAGCATCTAGCAGCGGCCCTCTCGCACGAAAGCAACCCGTGATTTAATTATCAGTGAAAAAACAACACGCATCGCATTTACCTCCCCATATGAGGATATGGCGGCTAACGGAAATAACTATACTTCCGCTTAGTCAATTCACTTCGGCTTTACCGGTCTGCACCGGAAGCCAGTATGGGAAGGGTAAATCTCATGATCTCCGCTATTCGGAAATTACGGATTTCGCACCGCCTGTTCAGCCTCGTCGGCTTTTTGATCCTGTCGACCGTCTTGGTGGGCGGATTTGGCGTCTATACCATGACGAAAATAGGCCACGAACTGGAAGAAGTTGCTGATCGCGACCTGCCGCTAAATGCGCTTCTGGAGAAAATTACCCAACACCAGCTCGAACAGGCCATCCTGATGGAACGCGCCCTACGCATCGGCAATGTCAACGCCCATGCGGAAACCGAAACTTTTGACACGGTTCGTCACCATTTCGAGGAAATCGCAGCCCAGACCGATGTCGAAATTGCCGCCGCTCGCGCCATGGTCGATGAATTTCTGAAAACCTCGCTGTCTGAAGACACAAGGCTGGAATTTGATCTTGTTTCCGGCGCGCTTGACCGGATCGAAACGGAACATCGCGTGTATGAAGATCATGTCGAAAGCATCTTTGACAGCGTCGCTAAAGGTGACATCAACAGCGCCAGCCTGATCGAGGCCGTGATCCGCACCGAAGCGGAACAGGAAAACCTCAATACCGAGATTGAAAACCTGCTCAATCGGATTTCCAGTTTTACCCAAACCTCTATGAATATGGCCCTTGCAGACGAACGCAACGGCAAGATGATGATTGCCATTCTGTCCAGTCTGGCGACATTGCTCGGCATCCTGATGGCGGTTCTTCTGGGCCGCAGCATTTCGATCCCGATGAAGCGGCTGACCTTCGCACTTAGCGAACTTGCCGATGGCAAGCTCGACACGCCCGTCCCCAACAGCCGGTTTGAGGATGAGGTTGCCGAGATTTCCGTTGCAATGAAGGTTTTCCAGAAAAACATGATCCGTGCCCGTGAGCTTGAAGAAGCCCACAAGCGGATCGAGGAAAAACAAAGGCAACGTCAGGCCGAACGCAACCATCTGGTCAGTGTTTTTGGGTCCTCGATCGGTGCGGTCTTTGCCCGTATTCTTGGCAGTTCCGAAGAAATGGTCGAGCGCGCCAACACTGTAAATGCCAACTCGGGCGATACCAACAATCTCGCAACATCTGTGGCGACCGAGGCCGAAGAATCATCTGGCAACGCGCAGGCATTGAGTGCCGCGACCGAGGAAATGGTGGCCGCCATCGGCGAAATTTCATCGCAAATTACTCAGTTTTCCGATGTTGCCCGCAACGCCGTCACCTATTCGGAAACCTCGAAAAATGAAATGCGCAGCTTGCAGACCGTTGCCGATGAAATCGGTCAGGTGGTGCAGTTGATCACCCAGATCGCCGAGCAGACCAACCTTCTGGCGCTGAACGCCACCATCGAAGCCGCCCGTGCCGGTGATGCCGGCAAAGGTTTTGCCGTGGTCGCAGGCGAAGTCAAATCGCTGGCCAACCAGACGGCAAAGGCGACCGAGGAAATTTCGGATCGCGTCGCCCGCATTCAGCAGGTTTCCAACAGCTCGGCCGAGGCAATTTCAAATGTCTCCGAAATCGTCGACAGCATCGACCAGTATGTATCGGCCATTGTCGGCGCGATCGAGGAACAGAACGCCACCACGCAGGAAATCTCGCGCAGTGTCGATTTCGTTTCCGAAAGCGCACGTCGCGTTGCCAGCAACATCACCGGCATTCGCGGTCGCGTCGAAGACGTCAAAACCGATGCCGAGGAAGTTAATAACGCGGCCAACACCACCGCTGCCGAGGCCGCCCTGCTCAGTCGCGAGGTCGAGATCTTCCTGAGCGCCATGCAAAGCAATGATGTCGATGACGACACTTATGAAAGCCATGCAATTTCGGTTGCCGCCCGGACCGATGGGGATCATGGTAACTGGCAGGGGAGTGCGACGGAAATTTCCTGTGCCCATCTGGTGGTACGCCCGGCCCTTGCCGTGACACCGGGCGAAATCGTCGATCTGCGTCTACAGGACGTCCCCGATGCGCTTCGCGCCCGCCTTGCACGCCAGGAAGGCGATTGCAGCATCCTGCAATTGCCGCTTGATACCAATCATCTGGCAAAAATGCGCCAGCATGTTCGGAAACTGGTTGCCTGAACGTCTGTCTTTGCCTCCCTGCTGTTAAAACAGCAAACTTGGCGCGATGTCCGGTTGGATGTCGCGCCCTTTCTTTATCCGGACTATATTGACGGGATAGAAAGCCAGATATTCCGGTCGGAAACATGAACCAATAGCCCCAAACCGCTGCCATCAACACCAAAAGGCCCCCGCCCGGACTGGCTGTAGAATTAGCTGCCAAATTCGCCACCTATCCCCGCAAAGCAAGCGCGGCGTTGATGGAGGTCCGGGGATGGATTTTCGAACTGGCGGCGACTGATCCCGCAATCGGCAAGATCACCGAAACCCTGAAATGGGGCGAACCCGCATGGTTGACGCCGTCCCGGTCGGGCACCACCATTCGCGCCGACTGGAAATCAAAGACCGCGGGTCAGATCGCCATCTATGTCAATTGCCAGACGGACTTGATTGACCGGGTGCGTAGTCATTTTGAAGGTATTTTGCAATGCGAGGGCAACCGGGCAATCATCTTGCCGCTGGATCGCCCCCTGCCCGAAGGACCGGTTAAAACAGTGCTGGGTTGGGCACTGACCTATCATCACGACAAACGCAAACGCTAGGGTCAGCGCACAACACGCCGATTGCTTCCACTATTTCCGCGATGCGTTTGCTTCAAGCGTATCGCGTAGCTGGCCCAGATCATCGATCAGGCGTTTGACAGTTGAAAGATCAAGTTCAGCCGCTTCGCCAATGCAGCGTGGCACATCAAGCGCTTTTTGGCGCAGTGCCTTGCCCGCCGCGGTCAGGGTGATGCGCACCGAACGTTCATCCTTCGGATCGCGGGTCCGTTTGACAAGCCCCGCCGCCTCAAGACGTTTTAACAACGGTGTCAGCGTACTGGATTCCAGAAACAGCTTTTCACCGATGCTGCGCACCGGCTGGTCATCCTGCTCCCACAGGGTCACCATCACCAGATATTGCGGATAGGTAAGCTCAAGCGCGTCAAGCAGCGGCTTATAGATACGGTTGAAGGCGTGGCTGGCGGCATAGACCGAAAAGCACAGGAAGTTTTCAAGCCTGAGCGCGTTGCTATCATGATCGTCCATGGTGGCGTCCTCCTTTGTCCGGCCCAGGCTGTCGGATGGCGCTCCGATTGTCTGCTTTGCGGCTTAACGTAAGGGCCGTTTTGAGATCAAACCCACATTAATATATCGCACACGACTAAATTACAAGCGATTTAATTGCATGGCTCGCATTCTCAAATTTATATCGCACACGATTAAATCGTGCGATATAACAAAATCATCGAAACGGAAAACGCCGCACAGCGGCTCTAAACAGACAGCTAAAAGGAACAAGATCATGAATACATTCAAAACGACTGTTGCCTCCGCTGCGATTGCTCTGGCAACCACCCTGACCGCCACGACCGCTTTGGCCGATCCGGTTCTCGAAAACAACACTCAGAACTTCATCAATGTCCTGAACGCTTCGGGTGGCGAACCGATCTACACGCTCAGCCCGGCTGATGCACGCAACGTTCTGGCCGGCGCACAGGCAGGCCCGATTGCGAAACGCGCCGCCGACGTCACCGATACCGTCTTCCCGGTTGGCCCGACGGGTGAAACCCGGGTCCGGATCGTCCGCCCCGAAGGCAACACCGACCGCCTGCCGGTTGTCGTATACTTCCACGGTGGTGGCTGGGTGCTGGGCGATAAGGAAACCCATGATCGCCTGATCCGCGAAATCGCCGTACAGGCAAATGCCGCCGTCGTCTTTGTTGATTATGAACGTTCACCCGAAGCCAAATATCCGATCGCAATCGAACAGGATTATGCCGTCACCAAATATGTCGCCGATCACAGCGAACAGCTTAACGTCGACCCGACCCGTCTGGCGATTGCCGGGGACAGTGTCGGCGGGAACATGACCGCGGTTGTTTCCCTGCTGGCTGAACAGCGCAAAGGACCGGAAATCATCGCTCAGGTACTGTTCTACCCGGTGACCGATGCGAATTTTGAAAACGGATCCTATACCGAATTTGCCAATGGCCCGTGGTTGACCAAGGCGGCAATGGAATGGTTCTGGAACCAGTACCTGCCCGAAGGTACGGACCGCACCGATCCGAAAGTAACGCCGATCCACGCCCCGCAGGATTTGCTGGCCGGACAGGCACCCGCACTGATCATCACCGATGAAAACGACGTGCTGCGTGACGAGGGCGAAGCATATGCCCGCAAGCTCAGCCAGGCCGGGGTGGATGTCACCGCGGTTCGCTATAACGGTACGATCCATGATTTCGTCATGCTCAATGCCGTTGCCGATACCCCGGCTGCCAAGGCCGCAACCGCCCAGGCCAGCCAGTTTCTGAAGAACGCCTTCTACGGCGAATGATCCGAACTTTCTGCAACTTCTTTCGGGGGCGCGGTTGCGCCCCCACCCACCCGGCGACATATCACTTGGGGCACAACCGAACCAACGCCCTGATCAGCCGGTTTATCGAAACCTTCGAACCATCACGTTCAAACAAAGGAAGAAAACCATGTCTGTAGATGTCAAATATCGCGCAACAGCAAGTGCAACCGGTGGCCGTGACGGCCGTGCGAAAACAGAAGACGGCAGCCTCGATGTCAAACTGACCACGCCAAAAGAACTTGGCGGTGCAGGTGGCGAAGGCAACAACCCCGAACAGCTTTTCGCAATGGGTTACTCAGCCTGCTTCATCGGCGCGATGAAATTCGTATCCTCCCAGGGCGGCCCGAAAGTTCCGTCTGATGTTTCGGTCAAGGCTGTTGTCGGCATCGGCCCGCGTGCGGCTGGTGGTTTTGGCCTTGCAGTTGACCTGCATGTTTCGCTGCCGGGCCTTGATAAGGCCGACGCGGAAAAGCTGGTCGAAGAAGCTCACAAAATCTGCCCTTACTCCAACTCGGTCCGCGGCAATGTCGACGTAACCTCGCACATCGTCTGATCGAAAACCTCCCCTCTTCGGCAGGGACCTCCCCCGATCCGCAACTGCCGAAGCCAAGCCCGGTGCTCTCCCCGCACCGGGCTTTTATTTTACCGGTAATTTAACTGTTGCCCGATCCGGCCCCTGCCCCGATGATCCTGACCAATCAAACTGCCATATAAATCAGACAGGAAACATCCATGTCCCAACAACTTACCGTTATTGCCATCGCACGCGCCAAGCCGGGCAAGGAAGCCGAACTTGGCAAACGTCTTCTGGCACTCGTCGAACCATCACGCGCCGAAGAAGGCTGCATCAGCTACGATATCCACCAGTCCAACGACGATCCGGCGACCTGGATGGCGTATGAAAACTGGCGTTCTGACGAAGATCTGGCGCTGCATTTCGACACACCTTATCTGCGCGCATTTGCCGAGGGCGGCGAAGAAGTTCTTGCCGAGCCGGTAAATATTCAGAAATTCACCATCAAATCCTGACCATTCTCCTCCAATCCCCGACGGAATGCAGACCTTGCTTTTTGCGTTGCTGCTCTCGGCCTTTACCTCCGCTACCATCCTGCCCGGTACGTCCGAGGCAGCGCTGGCGGCCCTTGTCGCATCGGGCGATTATGCCGTCTGGCTTTTGGTCGTGGTGGCAACGCTTGGCAATGTCATGGGATCATGCGTCAATTGGGGACTCGGGCTTTATATCGATCATTTCAGGGATCGCCGCTGGTTCCCGGTATCACCCGGTGCGCTTGATCGCGCGTCACACTGGTTTGGCAAATACGGGCTTTGGTCGCTCCTGCTTGCATGGCTGCCAATCATTGGCGATCCGCTGACACTGTTTGCCGGTATCATGCGGGTGCGCTTTGTGCCCTTTATCGTGCTGGTGACGATTGGCAAAGCCGCACGCTATGCGATGATTGCCGGTGGGGCGGGTTGGATCGTTAGCCTGCTTGGACACACATAATATTCACCAAAATAAATCCACAATAAAAATCGAAACGCGCAAATTTTAAAAAACACAACAGCCACATCAATTATATAAAAATATAGTTCATTTGCTAATATTAACCCCACGTGATTTAGTTTTGCGAAATAAAAACGAGCAATTGTTTATAAATTTCACAAAATCAATGGGAGTATATTATGAACATGGAAATTCCAGTCTGGGTAAAACCCGCAATCTGGGGCGGTGTCATCGGTGCGGTTGCCATCACAATTATCGGCTTTAGCGCAAGCTGGGTCGTTTCGGGTAGTACTGCAACCGAAATGGCTAACAATCAAAGCAAGGATGCGGTCATCACCGCTCTTGCACCGATCTGTGTGGCACAGTTCAAAGCCCAGACACCAAACAACCAGACCATGCAGCTTGCCGCCCTTAAAGAGGAAAGCTCTTACAAGCGTGATGACTTCGTTGTTGAAGGCGGCTGGGCCACCATGCCCGGTAACGATGCCCCGACCAAGGAAATCGCCGACGCCTGTGCGGAACAGCTGATGAAGCTGACATAAACCAAGCGGATCACCTCCCCCGAGGTAATTGATCCGTCCAAGGCGGCGTTCGGGCCAACTCCCGGATGCCGCTTTTTTTAAGGAAGATTACAACAGGCAGGGCAATATCGTTCAATAAACCGGCAAGCCCGCGGCGCATTCTGGGATCAATCAAAAACACCAGAGGAACGTCACCCCATGCTTGCCGCCGCCCCAAGCCTTTATCTTTCAATGGCTGCCTTCGCACTTGCTGCCTCCATCACACCCGGACCTGTCAATATCCTGATTTTGAGTTCCGGCGTGCATTACGGTTTCCGTCCCAGCCTGCGGCTTGTATTCGGGGCCACCAGCGGCTTTTGCCTGTTGCTGCTTTTGATCGGGTTGGGCCTGCATGAATTGCTGGTGATTTTCCCAAACCTGACGACAATCATCCAATGGGCCGGGGTCGCCTTTTTGCTGTTCATGGCCTTCAAACTTGCCTCCGCGTCGGGTGAACTTGGTAAAACCCGCGCGGGAAAAGGCCCATCCATGATGACCGGTGCCTTACTACAATGGGTCAATCCGAAGGCATGGCTGGCGGCGGTTGCCGGTATGGGGGCCTACGCTGCCAATGGCGCACCGGCACTGGTATGGGAATTCACTGTGCTTTATTTCGCGGTATGCTTTGCCTCGGTCACATGCTGGGCTTATGCTGGGGCGTTTCTGGGACGATTTTTAAATGATGCCGCCCATATCCGGCTGTTTAACCGGATCATGGCCGCCCTATTGATCGCAAGTGCGGCTTATCTGATCGTCAACTGATGGCATCAGGCAACATGCGCCATCGCATAATGGCGAGGAGTGGTCGCCATCAGGCGTTTGAAAACACGTTGAAAATGCGCCTGATCGGCAAAGCCGCAATCAAGGGCTACGTCAACAATCCGCTCCCCACGCTTAAGCGCATGGCGCGCCTTCTGCACCCGGCAATTGATCAGATAGGCATAGGGCGTCATGCCATGTGCCTTTTTGAACGCGCGCACCAGATAGGATCGCGAAACCCCGATCACAGCGGCAAGGTCATCCAGATTGACGTCTTCGGCGAAATAGGTCCGGATATAGTCCGCCACCCGATCCATTTTGCTTTTATCCATTGCACCGGCATCCCTGCGCAATATACCGCGCCGGTCAAGCGCCACATGCAGATCGGCAAAGAATGAGACCATCGTGCTTTCCTTGACCAACCGATCACAATCAGGATTGATCAATGTATCGGCAAGGTTTTGCAAACCGGAATACAGCACCGGATTATGGCTGATGGTGTCGGAAAACATCGCAAACCGCCCGGCTGCATCGGCATCGATTTCGACTTGCAAATCCAGAAGCCACGCCGGATCAACAAACAACATATCATAGCACCATCCACCACCCGGCACCGGGTTACAGCCATGAACATCCTCGGGATTGAGAACAACAACCGATCCCTTGCCGGTTTCATGGGTCTTCCCCCGGTTCCAATAGGTACTGCGCCCGCCCTTGACGATGCCGATTGAAAACGTGTCGTGGCTGTGGCGTTCATAACAAACAGCCCGCCCGTCATCGACCCGGCGCAGCTCGACAAACGGCAGACCGGCATCGCGCCAGAAACACTGGTTCTCTGATTTTGCCTTGCCCATTGAAACGCCCGCACCATCTTTGGGAATGAAAACGCGAAAATCCGAAGATAGGTTAATTTCCCCGGTGGCACCAGTGGCCGGACCTGATTATAGTCCCCCAAATGTTCGATGATCGTTCTGATCCCACGCCGAAATTCATGCCGCCCGACGCACCTGTCATGGTCGTCGGATTGCGGCACGCTGTTTTCCTGTCACCCGATGGCGAGGTCGAGGAACTGCCGCATGGCGCGGCCGCCAAACGCGCGCGATCCCAACGTCCAATCCTTGTGCATACCCCGGCATCGGCACGGCGGATGAAATCCGATCCGTTTCCGGCCCATGACCTTTTGGAACTGTTTGCCTTTGTCCGCCCGGCGCAGTTTTGCGTCCCTACCCCACGCGGGCTTGCCATGGCGACCGGGCAGCGGGCGTCTGATGATCTGATCGGACAGGCCGAAGCCTTGGCCGAGGCGATGAAACGATTGTTGCAGGAACTTGCCACCCTGCCGCGTGAAAAACGTGCACGTGCCCTTTCCATCGCATGGCCAATGGCGCGCGGACACTGGATGTGGGGGGTGCCGGTTCTGGCCGCCCTTGGTGCCGATGGCGACGGGCCGCATAAATTTGCCGTCTATGAAGGCCTTAAAGTCTGGAAGAAAATGGGCGAATGGGCCGAACATGCCCCACCGCCGCCGCCCGGCAATATTCCGGTCGATCCCAAGGATGCCCGCGAACGGCTGAAAAAGCTTCTGGGCGAAGGGGCGGAGGAACGCCCGCAACAGGCTGATTATGCATCCGCCGTCTGTTCGGCCTTCGCGCCCCGAACCGCCGAAGGCACGCCCAATATTGTTCTGGCCGAGGCAGGGACCGGGACGGGCAAGACGCTGGGCTATGTTGCCCCGGCATCGATCTGGGCGCAGAAGAATGACGGGGCGGTGTGGATTTCAACCTATACCCGCAACCTGCAACGTCAGATCGATCAGGAACTAAACCGTCTTTATGACGATCCCAAGGACAAACGCCTGAAGGCGGTTGTCCGAAAGGGTCGCGAAAATTACCTGTGCCTTCTGAATTTCGAAGAAGCCCAGAGACCCTTGGCGCAACAACCCCATCAGGCGATCCCGCTGGGGCTGATGGCGCGCTGGGCATCGCAAACGCGTGATGGCGATATGGTCGGCGGTGATTTCCCGGCATGGCTGACGGAACTGATCGGCAACCGTTTTACCGGTGCACTGGCCGATCAGCGTGGCGAATGTATTTATGCCGCCTGCCCGCATTATTCGCGCTGCTTTGTTGAAAAAACCGTCCGACGTGCAAGGTCGGCCGAAATCGTGGTCGCCAACCATGCACTGGTGATGGTTCAGGCTGCGCTTGGCGGGCTTGACGATGCATCGATGCCGACACGTTATGTCTTTGACGAGGGGCATCACCTTTTTGACGCCGCCGACAAAGCCTTTTCCGCCCACCTGACCGGCCAGGAAGGCGCGGAGCTACGTCGCTGGCTATTGGGGGCGGAAAACAAGGGCCAGTCGCGTGCCCGTGGTCTTAAGCAACGGCTTGAAACCCTGATCATGGATCGGGACGAACTCCGCGATGCCGTCAATGCTGTGATCCAGGCTGCCCAATGCCTGCCAGAACAGGGCTGGCTGATGCGCATTCATGACGGTGCCGAACATGCCAAGGGCCCAGCGGAATTGTTCCTTGCCCATGTGCGGGCACAGGTCATGGCACGTGCCGCCGAAGGCGACCGGGGTTATTCAATTGAAACCGATTGCAAACCGGCCATTGACCCGGTTCTGGCCAGTGCGGCCGATCTTGATCGTGCGCTGGCCGCCCTTGAAAAACCGGCCAAGGCCCTGATCAAGATCATCGCCCATATGCTGGATGAAAAGGCAGACGAGCTTGAAAGTGCCGAACGCCAGCGTCTTGATGCCGCGATCCGTTCCCTTGAACGGCGTGCGATCATGCAGGTGGCGGCGTGGCGCGGCATGCTTGAAAGCCTTGTCGATGCCACCCCACCAGAATTTGTCGACTGGTTTGCCATTGAACGGCAGTTTGGCCGCGATTTCGATGTTGGCATGCACCGCCATCATATCGACCCCACACTGCCCCTGACCGCGGCCCTTGCCCCCTCAGCCCATGGGCTTGTGATCACATCGGCCACGCTCCGCGATGGCACGGGCGATGAAATGTTTGACTGGGGTGTTGCCGAAGACCGCACCGGGGCGTCGCACATGCCGATGCCTGCGATCCGGGCGGCGATGAAGAGCCCTTATGACTACGCCAAACAGACCAAGGTTTTCATCATCAATGACCTTGGGCGCGATAACCCCGACCATGTGGCAGCGGCCTATCGCGAACTGTTTCTCGCGTCCGGTGGCGGTGCACTTGGCCTGTTTACCGCGATCAACCGTTTGCGGGCGGTTTACGAACGCCTGACCGGGCCGCTAGATGATGCCGGGTTGCAACTTCTGGCGCAGCATATTGACGGCATGGATGTATCCACCCTGATCGATATTTTCCGGGTTGAACGTGATGCCTGTCTATTGGGTACCGATGCGGTACGCGACGGGGTCGATGTTCCGGGGGATAGCCTTCGCCTTATCGTCTTTGATCGCGTGCCATGGCCCCGCCCCGATATCCTGCACCGGGCACGCAAGGCCGCATTTCATGGTGCGCGGTACGACGACATGCTGACCCGTCTGCGGATGAAGCAAGCCTTTGGCCGCCTTGTTCGCCGCGCGGAAGACCGTGGGGTATTTGTGCTGCTTGATAATCGGATGCCATCGCGATTGCTGGGCGCATTCCCCGAAGACGTCAATGTCCAGCGGGTCGGCATGCGCGAAGCGATTGAACAGACGCGCACATTTTTGCGCCCCGGTCAGGATTGAGTACCTGGGACACCTTGCAAGTCTTTCCCCCACTCTTTCGCCCACAATCCCAAAGGCACCAGCATTTCATAAAGTTCCCGTCCGCGCGGCGTAACGCGATATCCCGTGGCATCGTGATCAACAAGACAGGCAGCGCGCAGCTCGGCGATCCGGGTATTGAGCGTTGTGGGCGACAGGTTATCACATTTTTCCTGAAGTTCGCGGAAGGTACAGGGACCCTGTTCGGACAGGGTCCAGACAATTCCCATCGCCCAACGCCGCCCCAAAAGATCGAATAGTGCCATGATCGGCGCGCCACTTTGCGAACCGCGAACGGGTTTTCCGGGGGCAGGTATTTTCATCCTTCGGTCCCTCTTACGCGCTACACAAATGGTAGCATTTGCCGAATTGGCCTTTTATTGCTATGAATATTGTAGCACTCGCCCTACAGGAAGGAAACCGATATGGCCGAAACGGATTTTGAAATCCTTGACCCGCGATTTAAAACGCTGGTGAAAACCAGTGCGGTGATCGAAAAACTCTGGTCAGGTGGCCGCTGGACCGAAGGCCCGGCCTATTTCCCTGCGCTTAAATCGCTGGTTTTTTCCGATATACCGAATGACCGTCTGATGCGGTTTGACGAGACTACAGGTCAGACCGGCATTCTGATGGGCGGGCGTGATCGCTATGTAAATGGTAATACCGTCGACCGGCAGGGTCGGCTGCTCAGTTGCGAACATGGCGGGCGGTGCATTACACGTACCGAACATGACGGTCGCTTGACCGTTCTGGCCGACCGTTATGAGGGCAAACGGTTCAACAGTCCCAATGACCTTGTCGTCAAATCTGATGGCTCGATCTGGTTTACCGATCCAGCATATGGCATTGATTCCGATTATGAGGGCTTTCGCGCCGCCCCGGAAATGGATGGTTGCCACGTTTACCGGATTGACCGCGTGACAGGCAAAATCACCCGCGTTGCCGATGATTTCAAACGCCCCAACGGATTGGCATTCTCCCCCGATGAAAGCAAACTTTACATCGCCGATACCGGTGCCACCCATTTCGAAAGCGGCGAACGCCACATAAGGGTTTTCGATGTCCGCGATGACAACAGCCTTGCAGGAGGTGACGTTTTTGCCCAATGCAGCAACGGGCTGTTTGACGGCTTCCGGTTGGACAATACCGGACGGCTTTGGTGCAGCGCCACCGATGGTGTGCATTGCCTAACCGATACCGGTGATCTGATCGGCAAGGTTCTTGTGCCTGAACGGGTCTCGAATGTCTGTTTCGGCGGCCCGAAAAACAATCGCCTGTTCATCACCGCGACCGGATCGCTTTATTCCGTCCTGCTGCCGACCACAGGCCTTCGGGCATTTTAAGGCCATGGACAAAGCGCGTTTGACCAACGCGACCTTTCACCCCATATCCGAAGGGCGAAATGGACCGACACATAAAAGGATAAACCGATGTCCCGTCCACCCCTGAAGGAAGCGATAGAACATTGCCGGGCCGAGGTTATGGCGGCCTCGGGTGTGGTTGGCGTGGCGGCCGGTGTGTCGCGCATCCATCCCGACCGCCAATGCATTCATGTTTATGTATCCTGTCCCGGCTGGCCAGACGGCGTTCCCCATGATGTTGACGGCTACGACGTAGAGTTGATTCCAGGCAAGGGTTTTACAGCCTTTTGAGTGCCATAAACCCCTGCCATGCTGAATAAAACCGGCGATGAAAGCCGGAATAATCCGGGGCAAGCCGTGATAACAGCAGTAGGGAATTCCAACCATGACACGGGCCAATTTTGCGCAATATCGGGACTTCATCCGTCAAACCAACCAGTTCGATCCGCTGCTGGAACGCGGCGAGATAAACGGTTATTCGCTGGGTCGGAAAACCGTCAAGGGCACTGATACCGGCGAGCTTGCCATCGTCATTTTCGTGAACCGGAAAATCGCGGCAAGCCAGCTTGCACTGTCGCACCGCATCCCCAATCTGGTACAGCACCCCGCCAGTAGCGGTGGCACGGTCGATTTCATTACCGATGTGCAGGAAGCAAGCTTCTCGCGCCGTCCGTTAACCGCGCGCGAACGTCCGGCCACCAGCGGCATCAGCATCGGCCATGCAGATATCACCGCCGGAACCCTGGGCGGATTGATGCGTGACCGGCTTAGCGGCACGGTCGTCATCCTGTCGAACAATCATGTTCTGGCCAATTCGAACGATGCGCGGCCGGGCGATGCCATCCTGCAACCAGGCATCGCCGATGGTGGCCATGATTCGAATGATGTTATTGCCGGTCTGGCCCGGTTTGTACCGATCGATTTTCGCGACAATGCCGAAAACCGTATGGATGCGGCGATTGCCGCACCGCTTGAACCCGCGACCGAATATGTCCGCTGGCACACGCAGAATATCGGGCCGGAAACACCGGGAAAAACCCGCAATCTTGGCGATGGCGACCTTGGCACGGCAGTTCATAAAACCGGGCGCACCACCGGCCATACCAAGGGATCTATACAGGGTCTTTATGCCACCGTTCAGGTCAATTACGGCGAAGCCGGAAACGCGGTTTTCGTCGATCAGGTGATCATTTCCCAACCGCTGGGTCAGGGCGATTTTTCACGCGGTGGTGATTCCGGTTCGCTGGTTTATGACGATGACAATGTCTGCGTCGGGTTGCTGTTTGCAGGATCGGAAAGTACCGCACGCGATCCGGGCACAACCATCATCACCCCGATTGAGGTCGTGATGAAGGAACTTGACCTTGAACTGATCGCGCCCGGCGCCTTTCCGCATGATCCATGACCGGCAGTGGCTAGCGGACGGAAACCTTGCCCATCGCCATCGACACCATCAGGTAACTGAAACCTGATGACAGCAGATTGATACCCAGCAAAAGCCCTATGGCCCATGTGGCCGAACTTGGCAGCTCGGCGAATATCAGGATACCGGCAAGTACGGCAATCCCGCCAGAGAACAGCATCCATTTCCAACCGGGAAACTGGCTGAGCCGAAACGCCATGACGAGCTCGAGAACCCCCTGCAGGATAAAGGCGATCGCCAGCAAAACCGTCAGGGTCACAATCCCGGTCAGCGGGAAGAACGCAAGCCACCCGCCAACAAGCCCGAACAAAACACCCTGAACGATGTCGATCCAGCGTCGTGTCGGGGTATCGGCATTCCATGCACCGTAAAAGTGCCCGACAGCCCCAATGATAAACAACCAGCCGATCACGGTTTTAAAGGCAATTGTGGTCGCAAACGGAAAGGCAACGGCAAGGATACCGAGCACCAGCAAAACCAGTCCGACGATGCGCAACCGTTTGCGCCCCTTTTCCAGAAGTCCGCGCATTTCCGGCGTGCCGTCATTCACGATAAGTGTCATTACCCTGTTCCTTTGCTTCAAAGACGCCAGTTGCAACTATAGCCTGTACTCGCCCTCATCCCCTACCAAATCTGCATTGATGTTACGCACAAGTGCAAGGCGCAAAGCATTGAGGATCGCAATAACATCAATACCTTCCTGCAGAATTGCCCCTGTCACCGGGCTGATGAGGCCAAAGGCGGCAAAGCCCATGGCAATGATCGATAACACCATACCGCCAATCACGCTTTGCAATAAAATACGGCGCATGGCGGTACTGATATGAAACAGTTCATCGACGGTTTGCAGCGAACTTTCGGGGATCACGGCACCTGCGGCCTCGGCGGTAACTGAACTGTGCTTGCCAAAAGCGATGCCAACGGTTGCCGCCGCCAATGCCGGGGCATCATTAATGCCATCCCCCATGAAAAGCGTCGGTGCACTTGCCGCCTCGCGGCGCACGATGGCAACCTTTTGTTCCGGGCTTTGCGATGCAAGGCTTTCTTGAATACCCAGCAATTGCGAAAGGTGGCTGACCTCGCTTTCGCGGTCCCCCGATAAAAGCATGATCTTTTTGAAATGGTGGATCGGCGCCAGATGACCGACAAAATGTTTGCCGTCCGAACGCGGACTATCGCGAAAACGAAAGGTCGCACCATAAGCCCCGTCTATCATAATCGCACACTCCAGCCCGCTGACACTGGGCGGCAGGATATCGGCCATCGTCGGATCGCCTGCAATCAGCTTTTTACGATGGGTCACCGCAATTTCATGGCCATCAACTACACCGGTCAAACCCTGGCCCGGTTTTTCCGAAACCCGTACCACATCACCCAGTGCAAGCTTTCGCGCATCCGCCGCCGCCAGAACCGCCATCGCCAATGGATGTTTCGAATACCGTTCCAGACTGGCAGCAAGCCGCAGAACATCGCTGGCCGAGTTCCCCGCAGCCGGCAGGATTTCGACCAGTTCCGGACGCCCGTAAGTCAGGGTGCCCGTCTTATCGAAGATTGCGGTTCTGCAGGTTGGCAACCGTTCCAGAACCGTCGGATCGCGGATCACGATCCCGCGCCTTGCGGCCATGGAAATCGCGCTCATGATCGTGATCGGAATGGCAATTAAAAGCGGACAGGGTGTTGCCACGACAAGAACCGCCAGAAACCGCACGGCATCGCCGCTTAGATACCAGGCAGCAAACGCCACCAGCAGCGCGAAGGGCGCGAACCATGCACCGATCTGGTCGCCCAGCCGCCGGATTTTCGGGCGTTTTTGTTCGGCTTCCTGCATCACCTGCATGATCTGGGCATAGCGCGACTCACGTGCACGCCGTTCGGCCCGGACCACCAGCACAGCATCACCATTGATCGCCCCCGAAAGCACCGATGCCCCGGGTGCCTTGTTGACAACATAAGGTTCCCCGGTCAGATAGCTTTCATCCATGCTGCCATGACCGTCCACAACAACCCCGTCCACCGGGGCGGTATCATGGGGAAAAATGGCAATCAGGTCGCCGATGGCAATATCATCAAGCCCGATATCGGTGATGTTTTCACCGTCTTTGCGATGCGCGATTGTCGGCATGCGATCCGCCAGCGCGTTCAGCGCCGATGACGCCTTTCGCATGGCAAAGGCTTCCAGAACCTGACCACCGCTTAGCATCAGGATAATTAGCGACGCCGCCAGATATTCGCCCAGAATAACACCGGTGACAAAAGCAATGACGGCCAGAAAATCCGCCCCGAAATCGCGTTGCAGCACCTTCTGGGCAATTTCAAAAAGCAAAACCCCGCCGCCCAAGGCCAAAAGAATAAATAGCGGCCAATCCGTTGCCGCAACCCCGAAAACCGGTGCCATTCCTATCGGCATCAGGGCAAAATGCGCAACAATCCCGGTCACGGTTAACGCCAGCACCGCGCGGTTGACACGCTCAGCCGACCACAAAGGCTTTGTGTGCAATCGCATACCGCCGGGCTGATCGGCTTGCATATCGGCTTCTCCCCGAATGGCCAAAGCAGGATGAACAGCCTAATCCGAAACGGGGTTTTCGCCGAAAACTATTTGCCAACAGCATCATGAGGGACGCGATAGCCATGATGGCGATCAAGCCGTGTAAACCGGAGACGGAATTTCCTGGGCTTTCCGAACGTTAGATCAAGACGACCTTTCCCCGTATCCAAGGCAAACCAACGGATTTCAATTATTACAGGAACGATTATAAAAAATCGGTGATAAGTGGTTCACACCAACAAGTTTTGACACCCCGTCTTCAAGGGATTATTGAAGGCGTGTATCTTTCCGGAATGGATTGAAAGCCGTGATCAAAACCTGCCAGACATATTCGGCACTCAGACGCAGCCTGTCGGTTGCTGTCGCGTGCTTTTTGCTGGCGAATGCCCTGATGTTCGGCTTTATGCATGCGCCGGTCGCGCTTGCCAATACACCGGCCGTTGCCGCAAGCAACGCCGATCAGAACTTTATTCCGCTGATCATCTGTACAGCCAATGGCATCAAGACGATATCCGTCCCTGCCGGTGCTACAGAAGAAGGCGGATCATCCCCCCATTCCAGTGCCTATGAAGGTTTCCAGTGCGCAATTTGCGGCCTTGGCAATCATGCGGTCGGCCTGCCCGTCGAACCGGAATTGCCCCTGATCCATCGCGTGCGGATGTCCAATACGGTCACCGCCCTTCATATCACGGCACGCCTGCATGACTTCTGCCCGATTGCGGCATCACCGCGTGCCCCGCCCTTTCCCGTCTGACTGTCTCCCGGCCTGATGGATGATGTCTGTTGCCCTTCTTGGCGCCGGACCACCCAGCACGGCCAATTTCAGATTGTTTAAGTTCCGGGTAGGGATTGGCCGGCCTATGCGCCTGTATTCCAACAGACCCGCGACCGAATTGGGGATATCGTGATGCCAAATACATCGGCACATGCCAAAAATGCGCCCAAAGGGACAAGCAACCTCTATCGCGCTGTCTGGCGCTGGCATTTCTATGCCGGACTTTTTGTCCTGCCTTTTATGATTCTGCTGGCCGTTACTGGTGCGGCCTATCTTTTCCGTGACGAAATCGATGACTGGGTTTATTCCGATCTGAAATTCGTCAATGTTCTGGATGTACCGCCGCTTCAGATCAGCACGCAGGTCGACGCCGTGCGCTATTTCGTTGGTGACAAACCGGTCAAAATCATCACGCCGGCCTCGCCGGACCGCAGCACCGAAATCGTTATTGCCACATCGGGCGGTGATCGTCGGTCGGTTTATGTCGATCCCTATACAGGACTGGTTCAGGGGTCGATGCCTGATCGCGGCACAATCATGTGGCTGGTGCGCCGCATCCACAGCCTGGCCGAATTCGGCACCATTGCAAATTACCTGATCGAAATTGCCGCGGGCTGGAGCATCCTGCTGGTCGCGACCGGCACATACCTTTGGTGGCCGCGCGGCGATCAGACGGGCGGCGTACTGACCGTGCGCGATACGCCTGCGCGTCGACGCTGGTGGCGCGATGCCCATGCGGTAACCGGTATTTTTGTTGGCTTCTTTATCGTGTTTCTGGCCGCAACCGGCATGTTCTGGTCGGTGTTCTGGGGCAAATATGCCAACGAATTCGCCAACGGCACACCCAGCGGCTACCCATCGGGTGTGCGCGTCGAAGTACCGCTTTCGACCGTGCCGATGATTGACGCATTTGGCGAAACCGGTTGGACCACCGAAAACGCCCCGATCCCGATGTCGGTTGACGGCATCGCAAATGCCGGGGGTGTCAAACCAACGCCCATCGGCATTGATGCAGCCGTGACAAAGTTCGAGGAACTTGGCATTGCGCCGGGCTATGCGATTTCACTGCCAGGTGGCGAAACCGGTGTTTACAGTGCATCAATCTATCCCGATGACCTGTCCCAACAGCGTGTCATTCATCTGGACCAGTATTCAGGTCGACCACTGATCAATATGGGATATCAGGATTACGGCATCTTTGGCCGGATCATGGAATGGTCGATCAATGTCCATCTTGGTCAGGAATACGGGGTGATCAACCAGATTTTCCTGATGATTGTCTGTGCCGCAATTGTCTTTATGGCCGTTTCGGGCGGGGTTATGTGGTGGAAACGCCGCCCTGCCGGATCGCTTGGCGTACCACCCTTGCCCCGAAGGACAAAAAGTCTGGTCGGTGTCACGGCAATCCTTGCGATTGGCGGCATCATTTACCCGGTTGTCGGTGCATCCATGCTGGTGATCTGGTTGCTGGACTGGTTGTTTGTTGCCCGGCCCGCCCGCGCATTACGCGCGGCCTGATTGTTAGACAAAGCAAACCGGCCACCCGGCCGGACAAAAGATCTGGTGTCGATACGCGGCACCCCGCAAGATGCCGCGTATCTCCCTTGTGCCATCGGGAGTTCCCCCATGAACAACGAAGACGCCTTGAAACATCTTGAGAAACTTGCTGAAAACCCGGCCCTTGATATGGGGGCCAATACAGCCATCGGACATCACGAAGGGGACAGCGAATATATTTATCGCATCCTGTCGGGCCTTGTGATGCAATGTCACTATGCCGAAGATGGCGAACGTCAGGTCTGCCGCGTGTTTCGCCCCTGCGACCTCATCGGACTTGAGACCGTTGTCGAACCGGGTCTGGCACTGATCAGCGAAACCCTGACACCGACGGTGCTTATGCGCATTCCGGTTGCGCGTGTTCGCATGGCCCAGACAAACAACCCCGAACTGCAACAGGCAATCCTGCGCCTGCTCGCACGCGAGGTTGTCGATGGCTATAACTGGAAGGTCAATCTGGGGACCGGGTCGGCGATGCGCCGGATTTGCCGGTTCCTGCTCTGGAGTGCCAAGGATGATCACTGCCCTCTACCGACACGCGACAAGCTGGGCAGCATCATCGCCACAACCACCGAAACCGCAAGCCGCATGATTGCCGATCTACGTCGTCAGGGTGTCCTGCGCAAAAGCCGGTCACGCCCTTTAACGGTCGTGATCGACCGGGATCGCGTGCGCCAGAAGGCCGGTGATTTCTGGGATCACCGCGCCGCGTGATAACGGACGAAACCTGTTGAAAACCGGGAATGCGGTCGCCTGCATGATCAGTGCGGCCGCGAGTTCCCGCCAAAGGACACATCGAACGGCGTGGTCACGTTCGATTTCAACAGCACTTCAAAATCGCTGGCCGGGATTGGCTTGCTGAAATAGAAGCCCTGCACCTCGTCGACCCCTTCGGAAACGATGCGTTCAAGTTGCATTTCCGTCTCGATCCCCTCGACATTGACCGCCATGCCAAATGACCGCGCCAGGAAGACCACCGCGCGCACGATTGCCGCATTGCCATCGCGACTGTCCAGATCAATGATAAACGACCGGTCGATCTTGATCTTGTCGACCGGGAACCGTTTCAGATAGGCCAGCGATGAATAACCGGTCCCGAAATCATCAATCGCAATCCGGATCCCCTGATTGCGCAGAATGCCAAGTGTGATCGCCGCTTCGCGCGGGTTATCCATCACCGCACTTTCGGTGACTTCAAACTGCAACTGGGTCGGGTTCAGACGTGACCGTTCCAGAACATCGCCGACACTTTCAATCAGATCCTCGTGCCGTGCCAGCTCCAGCGGCGAAAGATTGACCGAAATCGTCAGTTCGCCATAACCGGCATCGACCCATTGCCGGGTCTGTTTGCAGGCCTGATTGAGCACCCAGCGCCCGACATCGGCAATGATTCCCATGCGTTCGGCCACGGGAATGAAATCGACCGGGCTCACCTGCCCGCGTGATGGATGGAACCAGCGCACCAACGCCTCCATCCCGATGATCTTGTGGTTCGCGATATCAATGATCGGCTGATAGAACAGCTCCAGCTCGTCATTTTCAATCGCGTGGCTAAGGTCACGTTCCAGCGCCTTGCGTTCCTGCACTTCGACCTGCAAACGCGGCTCGAAGAAATGATACCGGTTGCGCCCTTCGGCCTTGGAGCAATACAGCGCCAGATCGACATTGCGGAAAAGGTCCTTTTCATCGCGCCCGTCCTGCGGGAACATGCAAATCCCGACCGATGTCGATGCCTGCACCTCGTTCCCGTCCAGCATGAAGCGTTCAGACACCCGTTCAATCAGTCGCTGCGCAACAAGGGTCACTTCCTCGACCGTGCCCGGATCATGGATCAGAACGGCAAATTCATCCCCGCCAAGGCGTGCGACAACATCTTCATTACGCAGGCACACCCGCATGCGCTCCCCTACCCCCTGCAAGAGTAGGTCGCCGATGGGATGCCCTAGCGTATCATTGATGTCCTTGAAGTTATCCAGATCAAACAGCATCAGCACAAAACTGCGCTTTTCATGCTTGCCGCGCTTGACCGCGGCAGCAAGACGTTCCTGAAACAGGGTTCGGTTGGGAAGTCCGGTCAATCCGTCATGATGAGCCAGGAACTGGATGCGGGCTTCGCTGCGTTTTCGATCCGTGATATCCGTGATCGATCCTTCGATCAGAACCGGAACACCCTTGTCATCGCGGACCAGCCGGGCATTTTCCTCAACCCAGATGATCTTGCCGTCCCGGCGGCGCATTTCGGCTTCAAAACCCTGAACCGCGCCGTCACGCAACAGTTTACCCGTCAAACGTAACCGATTGGTCGGGTTCAGGTAACATTGCGAAAACCCGCTTTGTGACACCAGCAATTCATCGGCACTGTCATAGCCAAGGATCGACACAAAGGCCGGATTGGCCGACAGGATATCGCCAAGCGGGCGGCTTTGATAAAGCCCTTCGGCGGAATTTTCGAAAATACCGCGATATTTTTCCTCGGCCCGGCGAAGAGCACGTTCGACCGACAGTTTTTCGGTCACATCCTGCCCGATGCAGATCACCCCCGATACGTCCCCATCTTCACCAAAATGCGCACGCGCATTCCATTGCAACAGGCGCATCTCGCCGTCGCGACGACGGAATGAAATGACTTCGTCCTTGATGATCTCACCGGAAATCAGGCGCTTGATCGCCTGCCGCACCTGATCGCGTTCCCCCGGAAGCAACAGGAAATCAAAGAAATTCTGCCCCGCTGCTTCCATCCAGGAATAGCCGAATGTCCATTCGCATTCGCGGTTATATTCCAGAATGCGTCCTTCGCTATCAAGAAACAGGATCACGCTGCCCGCGGTTTGCACCAACGCACGATAACGTTCCTGGCGACGGCGCAGATCATATTCCGCCTGACGGCTTTTGGTGATGTCGGTAACGGTAACGCTATACCCCAGAAGCGATCCGCCCTCGCCCCGGATTTCTGTCGCGTTGATCCGCACCCAAAGCTGACTGCCATCCTGACGGCGCATTTCCACATCGCGCGCCTGAATGCCGTTGCCCGATACAAGATCGCGGCGCAAATCGCGCAAATCCTCGGATCGGGCATAGAACTTTTCGGGATTGGTCAGATAGGCCTGACGCAGTTCACGGACATTGTCATAGCCAAACAATGTTGCGGCTTCTTCGTTCACACTGGTCAGGGTGCCATCAGCCGCCAGATCAATAATACCATGTACGGCATGTTCAAGTGCCCGGCGATAGCTTTCCTCGCGCGTGCGTTCCTGCCCGAACAGCGCAATCGCATCCTGCGTCGGCAAAGGCATGCGCTGCCACTGGTAAATCCGCTGCCCGTAATGGACCGTTCGAACCTCATCCCAGTCGCCGTTATCCTCCCCTTCTTCGAACAGGGCACGTTGTCCGGTTGGCTTGGTCAGCGACAATGCACCGGGCAGCCCCATTTCGAGGGCAGCCTGTTCTGCTGCCTTGTTCGAGAATCGCAAACCGCCATCGCGTTCGACCACAAGAACCGGTTGCGGGGAAATCAGAACCCCGGTGCCTGTCGTTGCATCGGCATCCTGCAGGGCGATGATGCGGACATAAACCTGTTCGGAAAATGAAAGCTGCCAGGCAAAAAACTGAACATCGCGACCGTCGATATGATCAACGCGCGAAAAATAGCCGACGGCATTAAGGGCTTCGGCACTGATTTCACGAATATTTCGGGCAATTTCGGGATGGGTATCGATTTTTTGCCAGGTATCATCGGCAAGGTCGGGCGAGATCGTCTGCACCCACGGCGCATTGACAAGAAGGCTCTCGCCGATGGGATCATAAACCCCCGACGGTACACGAAGATGCCCAATCAACGCCGCAAGAGTTCCCGCAGCATTGCTTGAAATGATAACTCCCATACCCGGCTTATTCGTCATTTTTGTTATCGCTGCGAGACCATAACTATTACCCCATGCGCTGCAAAGGCCTATTTTATTCCCAAGAGAGAATGCGATGCGTTCCTGACGCTAACATGTTGTAATTTTTTAAGCATCCCCTTCGGTTCACAGCCTCTACGCATGAATGCGTAGCAAGCCCCCCTGTGTCCCGACGACCAAAGGATGCCTCATACTTCACTACGCAATCATTAAAATCGTGAGGATTTAAACGGTTAACTGTTGCCGGGGATCAAATACCGTCTTAGGTTCTATGTCCATCGGAGTTGTCACACGCCATCAGCCGGTGCGTCGACGTTCGGCGGGAATATCCGTTAACGGTCAGTCACCCGGAAAAGGAGTAATCATCGTGATCTCGCATCAGGACGCCTTGATTTACACAATGGTTATGGTTTCGGCCTCGGATAACGATATTACCGACGCAGAATTGTCCGCAATGGGGCGTCGGGTTCGTTACCTTCCGATTTTTGCCGGCTTTGACAATGACGGTGTCACCGCAGTTGCACGTGACTGTGCCAAGTTACTTGCCGAAGAAGACGGGCTCGACAGCACGCTGGATATGATCCGCGAAGCCCTGCCGCGCAAATTGCGCGAAACAGCCTATGTCTTTGCCTGTGAAATTGTCCTGTCTGACAGCGAAATCAGCCAGGAAGAACTTCGCATTCTCGAATTGATACGTCACCGCCTTGATATCGACCGCCTTGTAGGTGCAGCCATTGAACGCGCGATGGCCGCGCGTTATGTCCGCCCTGGCGAATTCTAGGCCCGTGAAGATAAAAGCGAAGACAGCACAGAACGACCACATAATTTCCATTCCGACGACATAGCGTCGGCCGATAGTGACGGAACCCGAATGAAACGCGCATAACATCAGGCAAGTGCCTTGAATTGCTGCTTTCTTTGTCAGACCGCCATGTTATGGCCGCACCTGCATTTTTACTGCCGCCCGCCCGGTTCCAAGAACCGGGATGTTTTTGATCGCCTGATCGCTTTGACCGTCACATTGAAGGCCCACCCGTTGGCCAAAACGAAGGAACACCGTTATGACCGCACTTGCCGGGGAAAATATCGCATTCATCGGTTTGGGACTGATGGGCCGCCCAATGGCGCTCAATCTTGAAAAGGCCGGCGCGATCCTGACCGTCAATACGCGAAATCCCGAAACGCTCAATGCCTTTGACGATCTGGGCGTTGCAACCGCCCCGACCCCCGCCGATGCCGCCGCCGATGCCGATATCGTCATCATATGTGTCGCAAATACCGAGGCGCTTGAGAATGTCCTGCTTGGCGAAGACGGCGTTATTGATGGTATGGAAGAAGGCACCATCGTTGTCGATATGGGCACAACCGCCATCGATGCGACGCGGCGCTTTGCCGATGCCGTCGAAGAAGCAGGCGGTCACTGGATCGATGCCCCGGTATCGGGCGGTACACACGGCGCGGAAAACGGTACACTCACCATCATGGTCGGTGCCGAGGAAGAAGACTTCCAACGTGTCCAGCGTGTCTTTGGCGTTCTTGGATCACGCGTTACCCATGTCGGGGAAATCGGATCAGGCCAGATCGCAAAAGCCGCCAACCAGATGATTGTCGGCATCACCATCGGCGCCATTGCCGAAGCCTTTTCCATGGCCGACGAAGCCGGGGTCGATCTGCACAAATTGCGATCCGCCCTGACCGGCGGCTTTGCGGATTCTGCCATCCTGCAAAAGCACGGCGAACGCATGATCGAACGTAATTTCGAACCCGGCGGCAAGGTCGTCACCCAGCGCAAGGATCTGTATCAAGCGCTTGAATTTTCCGAAGGCGAGCTTGGCCTTGAATTGCCCTTCTCGCGCCTCGCACTCGAACTTTACGAAGAACTGATCGAAATGGGCGGCGGCGATCTTGACCATTCCGCCCTGATCAAGATTTACGAAGAAGAATAACGCCGAAACGCAGGGTCGCATAAAGCGCCCCTGCTTTTTGCAAACCGCGCTTCACCTTATCCTGACAGATGCGATCCCACCCGATAAAGATAAAGCATATCGCTCCCCGACTGCATCGGGACCTCGCCAAATGCCTGCCAGCCGGGAATGGCAAAGGCGCGCGATATTACGATCCCGCCGAGCACCATACGCTGATTTAGTACATCGCCGATATCTGCCATCACGCGCGGGTCAAGGAAGCACACAACAACATCCCCCGGGTCCTGATCTCGCTTTCTGAAATCCGCATGCACCAAAGAGAGGTTTTCAAGCTGGGCGAGCCGTGCACGAATGCGGCTGACCGCATAGGGCAAAGGCGATAGTTCGATCCCTGTCACGGTAATGTCAGGCCGGGCTCGCGCAATGCTGATTGCCAAGTCTCCCCAACCCGATCCGAAATCCGTCACCCGGCAGGGTTCCTTGGGCAGATAGGATATGATTTCCGTTCGTGCCTTGCGACCACTTGGCATCGGCACCGCACGCAGCCGGATCGCATAAATCAGGATCAAGGCAATAACGACGCCCAGAATGACAAGGATGGATAATTCGCTCACAGGTCGGCTAACCAATCTTGGCAATGTGTGTTACGGTCCATTCCCTACTCCTGCCACAGGGATTGAAGCCCGGCAAGTTTTCCACCCGCAGTCAGAGCAAATACGCCAACATGAGCCAGCAAGCCCCCGATACCCGCATCAACGAACTCGAAATCCATATTGCCCATCTCGAAAGCGCGATGCATGACATGTCCGACATGATCAAATCGCAGTGGGACCGGATTGATCTGCTGGAACGGCGCAACAAATTGATGGCCGAAGATATTAAACGGCTTGTTGATTTCCTGCGTACATCACCAGAAGATGATGCACCGCCGCCTCATTACTAAGGCGGCATAGTCCGGCCCTGCGAAACTGCGAGATGCCTGTGAACAATCCCTATCTCGACATCCCGGTTTTTAACGATTTCGCCAAGGTTCTTGATCCGTCAATCTATCACGAACTGCCAGATGACTGGTGGGTCGGCACATCCGATATTGCCGGATCGACCAAAGCCGTCGCAGCCGGCCGGTTCAAGGATGTCAACATGGTCGGGGCCTCGGTAATTTGCGCGGTAAGCAATGCGCTTGGCCATTCCGATTATCCCTTTATTTTTGGCGGCGATGGTGCCGGTTTTGCCTGCCCGCCCGATCATATTGACGCCGTGCGCGATGCCCTTGCAGCCACCGCGACATGGGCGAACGAAGCCCTTGGTTTTGATCTGAGGGTTGCCTTGATACGGATTGCCGAAATTCGGGCAACCGGGCGCAATGTAAGGGTGGCACGTTACGCGGTTTCACCGCCGGTTTCCTATGCGATGTTTTCCGGGCGCGGCATGAAATGGGCCGAAGACCAGATGAAACAGGGGGACAATCTCGTTGCCCCGGCCCCCGCAGGGACCCAGCCGAACCTTAGCGGCCTGTCATGTCGCTGGTCACCGATCAAGGCTGCCGAGGATAGCGAAATCCTGTCGATCATCGTTCTGCCCGGCGAAGACCGACCTCTATTTGATGTCTGTGCTGCCAAGCTGTTTGACATCCTTGATAGCAGCCCGCGTAAAAGCAGCCCGATCCCCGCTGCCGGACCCGCATTCAAATTCCCGCCATCGGGTCTGCGGCTTGAAGCGCTGGCAACGCGCGCACCAGGCGGATCGCTTTTCAAGGCATGGGTACAGGCGCTGTATATTTCCCTGATCGCGCTGATCCTGTTTAAAACCGGGAAATCCGTCGGCGGCTTTGATCCGGTGCGCTATCGCGACTATACGGCACTGAATACCGATTTTCGCAAATTCGGTGATGGACTGTGGATGACGGTCAATTGCACACCCGATCAGTCACGCGATATTGAAGACCTTCTGCTCGAAGCCGAACAGCACGGCGACATTCACTTCGGCGTGCATCACCAGAAAACCGCCCTGATGACCTGCATCGTACCATCCGTCACCAACGATGCGCATTTTCATTTTCTTGATGGCGGCGAAGGCGGCTATACCGCGGCAGCAACAGCATGCAAAACCAAAATGCAGAAAATGGCCGATGCCCTGAAACAGGCCAGACATGCATCAAATATATCGCTAGATCCAGCATGATGCTTTTCTTGCATCACAAGTATATTTGCGCGATCCTTGTCGCTTCCAGCATCAAGGATGGATTGTTATGGATACCCGCGAACTTCAGGCATTGATTGCCGTGGCCGATGAAAAATCCTTTCATGGGGCGGCGGCCCACCTTGGCCTGACGCAGCCCGCCATCACGCGCCGCATCCAGCGCCTTGAAGAACGCATTGGCACACAGCTTTTTGACCGGTCATTGAAACCATTGCAACCGACCCCTGCCGGGCATCGTGCATTGGCCGAAGCCCGTGATCTTTTGCGCCGCCTTAACGGTTTCACCGAAAGCATCACCGGCAACAATGCCGTGACGGGCCCCTTCCGCCTTGGCGTCAGCCACGGGGCGGCACCTCTGCTGGCGGCACGTGAACTGCGCGACCTGCACACACGTTTTCCTGACATGTCGCTTACGATCAAAAGCGGCTGGTCAAGCGAGCTGTTGCCGCTGATGCGGCGGGGTGAAATTGATGCCATGCTGTCGCTGGATGGTCCACATGGCACAATCGGTGGGACCGATGTCCGAGATATTCCGGTAAGTCTGCGCGCGCAAAAGCTTCTTGATGACCAAATCGTTGCCATCGGACCACGATCGGCCAAACACCACCCGAAAAACATTGCCGAACTGGCCGAACATCCAATGGTTCTGATGCCGGATGGCTGTACTTTCCGGGCACTTGGCAATGCGTGGGCGCGTCAGAACGGGGTGCAGATCAAATCCGTGCTCGAAGTTTCCGCCCTTGAATTGCAGATCGAAATGGTTGCCGCCGGTGCGGGATACGGCATCATGGCACGGCGGTTCTGCATGCACAGTCCGGCGGCAAACCGCATTCGCATCCTTGATATTCCCGGCATGAACTGGGATATGGGGATCATGCTGATCCGCCGTCAGGCCAATACCGATCTTGATGATATCATTGATACCGTTGGCAAAATTGTCGTCGAAGCCGGTGCGATATCCGATCCGCTGCCAGATAATAATGCGCAAATGTTATCAGCATAATAATCCGAATGAATTGGACGCATTACACCATCGCGTTCAAAATCGGAACAATTATTGAAATCCGCTCCGGAGTAGCCCGATGAGCCCCACTCTTCGCTCCGCCAGATGGTTTCCCTGGCTTGTTCTTGTCGCTGGCTGTCTTGTCTTGGCAGTCAATCTTGGGATCCGACCGTCGCTTGGCCTGTTTATCCCCGATATGCTGACGGCCACCGGTTGGAGTGCTTCCACCTTTGGTCTGGCCTTTGCCATTCAGAACCTGATGTGGGGTGTTGCCGCCCCGATTGCCGGAGCCCTTGCCGATCGCTATGGCACAATCCGCACCCTGATCGGCGGGGCACTGTTTTATGCGCTGGGTCTGTATCTGATGGGGACTTCGACCTCCCCACTTGAACTGCATCTGACATCAGGCTTCCTGATCGGGGCGGGTGTCGGTGCGACCAGCTTCCCGGTCATTCTGGCCGCCATCAGCCGTGCCTTCCCACCCAACAAACGCAGCTTCGCCCTTGGCCTGGCATCTGCCGGGGGCTCGGTCGGCCAGTTTATCATGGCCCCGACAACTCAGTTTCTGAATGACAGTGTCGGCTATGTGTCTGCCCTTGCAATCCTTGCCGTCATGTCAATGATCATCGTGCCGTTTGCCTTTGCACTTACGGGCAAGGCCGAGGCCCACGGCCCCAATTCGGGGGGCGTTGATCTTGGCCCGACCGGGTTGGTCGCGGCCTTTCACGAGGCGCGCAAACATCGTGGCTTCCTGCTTTTGAATGCCGGCTTCTTTGTCTGCGGCTTCCATATCGCTGTGATCGCAACCCACCTTCCGACCTTTACCCAGCTTTGCGGGTTACCCGGTTCAGTTGCGGCACAGGGACTTGCGATTGTCGGCCTGTTTAACATTGTCGGCACGCTGACCGCCGGTTGGGCAGGCGGCAAATGGCGTAAAAAATGGGGCCTATCGTTTATTTACGGCATGCGCGCATTGGTCATTCTGATCTTTATGATTGCACCCAAAACGGCTGAGACCATCTGGCTGTTCTCGGCGGTGATGGGGGCCTTGTGGCTGTCAACCGTGCCGCTCACTAGCGGCATCATCGTGCAGGTTTTCGGCCCACGCTATATGGCAACGCTGTTTGGCATTGTCATGCTGTCCCACCAGATCGGTGCGTTCTTTGGCGCGTGGATGGGTGGGCTCATCTTTGATCTGACCGGCAGTTTCGATGGCGTCTGGATCGCTTCCATCGCGCTTGGCATCTTTGCCGCCCTCGTGCATATGCCGATTGACGACAAAGCCCTTCGGGTCGAAGCCAACGCCTGACCAGTGACGATCCTTAGAAAACAAAAACCGTGACACAGACAGTCTGCATCACGGTTTTCTCATATTAAACCATTGTCACAATGATCTTGCCGCGCGCCCGGCCCGATGCTTGCCGGGTAAAGGCATCGCCGAACTGATCGATTGGCACGGTCCGGTCGATCAGGACCTTCACTTTATTCTCGTGTATCGCTGAAACAACCCGCGCCAACCGTTCCCCGTCAGACATATGAAACACAAACTGCGCATTGACATTGTGCGCATGTGCCAATGCCTCGTCCGGCGGGGCAACAAGCGATAGCAACCTGCCGCCGCTTCGCAGAACTCCAAACGATTTTTGCTGTGTTTCACCGCCAATGCTGTCGATCACCAGATCGATGTCCGAAAGCATTTCAGCAAAATCAGCATGACGATAATCAATCACCTGATCTGCGCCCAATGTCCGCGCAATGTCGATCCCGTCCCCGGATGCGGTTGCAATCACGCGCGCGCCGGCCGCACGGGCAAACTGGATGGCAAAGCTGCCCACCCCGCCTGCCCCGGCATGGATCAGAACGGTCTGCCCGACACCAAGATCGCCCATCTCGAACAGCACCTGCCACGCTGTTCCCGCCGCCGTCGGAATGCCTGCGGCCACTTCAAGCGGCATGTCTTCAGTTAGCTTCACAAGGTAATTTGCCGGAACACAGGCGAACCCGGCAAAGGCACCACCTGCGACCGGATCAAGCCGGGCAATAACCTTGTCACCTTTCTGCCAGCCGATCACATTTGCGCCGACGTCCTCGATCATCCCGGAAATATCTGATCCCATCGTGTATCGGAATTCCAGCGGGAAATAGCCCTGCAACACGCCGCTTTGCAATTTGACATCCAGCGGATTAAGAGCTGCTGCTCCCACCCGGACCAGCACGTCCTCCGGGCCGATTTCCGGTGTGGCAATATCGCGGATGACAGGTGCCGTATTGTAATCATCAATTCTGACGGCTTTCATTGCGAGGCCTCCTGATCAGTGATTGGCCATGCGCCCACCTGATACAACCAGCCAAGCCAGTCTTCCAGATGCCACGTATGGGTCACTTTGCCGTTTTCGACATAATGGAATTCGTGGATCGGCATGCGAAATGCCTTGCCTGTCGGCGCAATCCCGAACCATTCGCCTGAATGCGTGCCGGTGATTTCGGCCCGCACGGCAACTCGGCCCGGTCCGCCAATCATTTCGTGGACGATGATTTTCACGTCTGGAAAGGCAGCCCGAAACGCCCTGATCAGCGGCTTCATGCCGTCGCGTCCCGGTTCCTGCCCGGGGGCCAGCGGGATATCCTGCCAGTCGCTGCAAACCGCCTCATCCAAAAGGTCGGCACCTTCGCTGAAAGCCCGGTACAGTGCTTCGATGGCGTTGCGATCCGGGTCTGATACCCCGGTAATCGCGGACGTATTAATTTGATCCGTCATTTTCATTTCCCATTCAGGATTGTTGGATATGGGGAAATGCTACCGACCCTCTCGACATACTTGAAATCAATATAAAATATGTGACAACATCCATCCAATGGATTTACATGGCATCGACCTCAATCTTCTGGTGGCCTTCGACGCGCTGATGAAAGAACGCAGCGTCACGCGTGCGGGCATACGTATTGGCCGTACTCAGCCAGCCATGAGTGCCGCACTATCGCGGCTGCGCGGATTGCTTAATGATGAACTTTTCATCCGAAGCCCGGGCGGGTTACAACCAACCCCACGCGCCCTTGATCTTGCCGAACCACTCGGTCATGCGCTCGCCGAAATTCAGCGCACGCTTGATTTCACCCAGACATTCGATCCGACGACCTCAACCGCGACCTTTTCCGTCGCACTTTCGGATCACCCGACCTTCAAGGTCCTACCCGTGCTGCTTGATGCCCTGCGTCAAAAGGCGCCGGGCATCACGCTACGGATCAGCAATTTCACCGCCAGGGATGATGCCATTAACCTGCTTGATGCGGGCGAAGCCGATCTGACGATTGGGGTGCCCCCCACGGCAAGTGGGCGCATATTGACCCGCCCGCTTTTTTCCGAAAACTTTGTCTGCGTGATGCGTCGCGACCATCCGGCAGCCAAGGCACCGCTGGATCTTCCGGCTTTCCTTTCGCTATCGCATTTGCTGGTATCACCGGAAAATGACTGCTTTGGTCTGGTGGATGCGGCACTGGCAAAAATGGGCCATAAACGCCGCCTTGCCGTGACCCTGCCAACGATGTACGCCGCCCCGCTTGTGATTGCTCGCTCCGATCTGATCGCGACCCTGATGGCTGGCGTCATTCCAGCGTCTGGCCAGGACGATGCTCTTGCCATTCGATCGCTTCCCTTCGATCTTGATCCGATCGGCTTCACCATGTCTTGGCATCGCCGCAATGAAGTCCATCCCGCACAACGCTGGCTGCGCGATTTTGTCGCGGGCCTGCCGCTTGATGAATAACAAGATGCCCGGTATCTGCTATACTGCCGACCCAAATCGCCTCTTTCCCGCGACACGGCGTTAAGCTAAAACCCGCTAATGGACAGACCGATTTACATGACCCCCGAAGGGCTCTCAGCCCTTCGCACCGAACTTGATCACCTGTGGAAGAAGGAACGCCCCGAAACCGTTGCCGTGGTTTCATGGGCGGCAGGCAATGGTGACCGGTCGGAAAATGGTGATTACATCTATGGCAAGAAACGCCTGCGCGAAATTGATCGCCGGGTGCGGTATCTGCGTAAACGGATTGAGGATGCGGTGGTTGTCGATCCGCGCGAACAACCCGATCACAGCCGGGTCTTCTTTGGTGCCACGGTCACCTATGTGAATGCGCGGGACGAAGAAGTCACCATCCGCATCGTTGGCGAGGACGAGGCCGAAAGCCTCAAAGGCAAAATAAGCTGGATTTCCCCCGTCGCGCGCGCCCTGATGAAAGCCGGTGTCGGTGATGTGGTGACGCTGCGCACGCCAGCCGGCGAGGACGAACTTGAAGTCCTGAAAATCAGCTACCCGACCGTGTAACCATTGGGTTCTGTCAACGCAATTTCATATCCGTCCGGATCACGGACAAAGAACTGATACGTGCCGTCCTCAAGCTCCGTCACCGGCTCTGGCTTGAACCCGGCATCGTTTAGCGCGACAAACATGCCCTCAATATCATTGCATTCCAGATACCAGACCAGCCCGGCAAAGGATGGTCGCATCCGGCGCTCTTCATGCGAAACACCGCCATGCGCGGCCAGCATCAAACGGATTCTGGTATCCCCGTCACCTGCCTCCAGCATCGCCCAGACCGGTTGCTCATCCAGATCGGACAAGGTACGCGCCACCACCTCAAACCCCAGCAAACGGTAAAAATCGATGCTGCGGTGAATCTCGGCAACGTTTAAAAGCGGTGTGGCGGCTGTGATCATCATGATCCTGTTAAACGCAAAATCGAGGCACGATTATGCCCGCCTGCACCACACGCGTATAGCCCCTGCCGCGCCCGATAAGGCCGTCTTCTCACATCCGGCTTTTGACCCGTCTGGTCGGTTCGGCCTGCAACGGGTCGTCGGGCCAGTGATGTTTGGGATAACGTCCCCTCATCTCGGCCTTGACCTGCGCATAGGAGCCTTTCCAGAACCCCACCAGATCAGACGTTACCTGAAGCGGCCTTTGTGCTGGCGACAGCAGATGCAACGTTACCGCCACCTTGCCCCCGGCGATTTTGGGAGTTTCGGTCGCGCCAAACATTTCCTGCAACCGGACCGGAAGTGCCGGTGTTTCAGCACTATAATCAATGCGGATGTGTGATCCGGTCGGCACGGTCCAGTGGGTCGGTGCCAGACGATCAAGCTCTTGGCGCCGGTTCCAGTCAATGCCCGATAACAGTGCCTCGACCAGATTGACCTGTTTAAGCTGGCTGCGTTTATTGATCCCGCCAAGATATGGCATGAGCCAATCCTCAAGCGATGCCAAAAGCGCATCGTCGCTCATGTCGGGCCAGTTTTCCGGATCGACCCCATGCAGGAACGCGATCCGTTCGCGCAGTCCCTCGGCCGCCTTGTCCCAAGGCAAACAATGCAGGCCAAGACGACGAATGCCTTCGATCATCGCGGTCGCAATCGCATCCGATCCGGCCTCGTCACGGGTGGTCTTTTCATCAAGCACCAGCGCCCCGATCCGCCGTTGCCATCGTGCCTGCACTGCATCGCTTTGCACTTCCCAGAAGACCTCTGTTCCTTCGGAAATCTGATCGGCAAAATGGGTTTCAAGATTTGCGCGCGACAAAGGTGCGGCAAGGTAAATCCGTGCTTCGCGCGCCTGCCCGTCAAGTTCCGCCACCGCGATATAGGGTTCGTTCGCCAATGCATCGTCATTGGCCAGTATCCCGCCACGCCCGCCCGACAGGCGATACCGCGCATCCGCACCCTTGCGTCTTTCGCCAATCCGGTCGGGATAGGCAAATGCCAGAAGCAACCCGACCTGATCCGCATGATCCACAGGGCCGACCTCAATGTTGCCTGCGTCGGACGCCACTTCTTTCTTTGCGACCTCGCCCAGTCGCCGTGCAAGCTGTATTGCGGCTTCCGTGATCATTTTTGGGGCCTTGCGGGCCAGAATCGCCTCGACCCGAAGCCTTAAATCCGCCCCACGCCCGCGCATGAAATCCCGATCCGACAAAAGTGCTGCCAGCGCACAGGCAACCTCGTCCAGTCCAAGGCGCGCGCCACGCAACATCATATGTGCCAACCGCGGATGCACTGGCAATCCGGCCATCGCAGTTCCCATTGGCGTGATCCGGTTAGCATCGTCAATCGCCTCAAGCCGCCGTAACACATCACGTGCCTGTTCGATCTTTGCTCTGTCGGGCTGATCCAGCCACGGCAGGCTTGCCGGATCAGACACGCCCCAGCGGGCGAGCTCCAGCGTCAGCGGCGCCAGATCGGCATCGGCAATTTCCGGCGTGGTAAAAGGCGGACGGGCGCGATGTTCGGCTTCTGCCCACAGGCGATAACATACGCCCGGCTCCAATCGTCCGGCACGACCGCGACGTTGTTCGGCACTGGCCTGCGATGATTTGACTGTCACCAGCCGCGTCATGCCCGATGCCGGGTCAAATCTTGGCAAACGCTGCAATCCGCAATCGACCACCACCCGAATGCCATCAATCGTTAATGACGTTTCGGCAATCGCAGTCGCCAGCACCACCTTGCGCATGCCATCGGGGGCCGGCTCAATCGCAATATCCTGTGCCCTCGTTTCCATCGCGCCATAAAGCGGCGCAATGATCACCGATGGATCAAGCCCGTCTTTCAACGCCGCCTCAACCCGCGTGATTTCCCCCTGCCCCGGCAGGAAGGCCAGGATCGACCCGCTTTCGTCGCGAAGTGCCAACCGGATCGCCGCCGTCATTTCCCGATCAATCCACGCATCGGGGCGGATCGGGATATATTTTGTTTCAACCGGAAAAGCGCGGCCTTCGCTGGTGATCACCGGGCAACCGCCCATCAGGGCCGCAATCGGATCGCCATCAAGGGTTGCCGACATTACGACAATGCGCAAATCATCGCGAAGGGCGGCCTGCGTTTCCATCGCCAATGCCAATCCCAGATCGGCATCAAGCGACCGTTCGTGAAATTCATCAAAAATCACGCAG
Organism: Thalassospira lucentensis; assembly: GCF_032921865.1. Classification (NCBI taxonomy): domain Bacteria; kingdom Pseudomonadati; phylum Pseudomonadota; class Alphaproteobacteria; order Rhodospirillales; family Thalassospiraceae; genus Thalassospira; species Thalassospira lucentensis. Next base: position 2,687,546 of record NZ_CP136684.1, on the reverse strand, counting down.
CCAATGCCTGACAGTTCCGGGTCGTCCTGGATCATGCGCACCAGAATACCTTCGGTCACGACCTCGATCCGAGTTCTGGCGGAAACCTTGCTGTCAAACCGCACGCGATAGCCGACTGTCTCGCCGACGCCCTCGCCCATCAACTGGGCCATCCGGCGAGCGGCCGCCCGCGCGGCAAGCCGCCGGGGTTCGAGCATCACGATCTTCTGATCATTCCGCCATGCACTTTCCAGCAACGCCAAGGGAACCTTGGTCGTTTTCCCAGCCCCCGGCGGGGCCTGCAAAACCGCATTGGTACCGGTTTCCAGCAGGACACAAAGGTCAGGCAGAACGGCATCAATCGGAAGGACGGGAAAGGCTTTGGGCATGAACGGCTTTCTGATTTCTGGTTTGGAGCCGGTATCTGCCCCGGTTATTTCCCAAAACGCGCAAACGGGCAAGGTTACGTGTCGCTGGTAATCGCCTTAATCCGCCGCGCATTCAGGATAATTCCCCGCTCCCCGCCAATCCGTTGCAGGGTTTTAAGCCCCCGCGTCAGGCGATAAAGCGCTTCCATATCCCCGCTTACCCGCATTTTCTGCGCTTCAATCCGGGTCACTTTAAACAGGTCGCGAAATGCATCCTCGGAAAGCGCACGAAGGGCTTCCTCCTTCTCCAGCCGGGCCGGATCCGGATGTTCGAAAACCAAGGGTTGGCCAGGGTTGAGTGCTTCTGTCATCGTGGTCTTTTCTATCACAATCGATAATGCCCAGACCATCCATGCCTGCGTCCAGCGCATGTAATTACGCCGATCCACACCAAACCGCCAGCGCCCGGCATAAAAAACTCCGCGCTTGGCATCAAACAATGCATCACAGACCCAATCTGCAATCTTCTGTGCCGCGGTCAGTTCACCAAACCGGCAAAGTGTCGCTATGGCTTGTGCCACCGCATGACAATCCACATAACCATCCCGCCCGGCAAAGCTGCGCGGATGGCCATTCGCATCAAAGCATTCCGCGCGATAAAACGCATATCCGCGCATGATCGCGTCATCCAACCCGACCATCCCGGATGCGCGGAACCGATCAAGAAGATCAAGGATGTATCCGGTATGAAAGCCATCAATAAAGCGATGATGCACCCGCGTGCCATATTCCCAGGCCCCATCGGGCCGCTGTGTAGTCAAAACCCGCGCAACCGACTTCTGGCTCATCTCATTATCAGGATCAATCCGATGCAATGCCCACGCTGTCCAAAGGCTGGCATTGTGGATTTCGGCATTCCCTTGGTCGACATAGGCAAAATATCCCTCCCGCCAAAGCCCACGCATAAACCCCGCCACACGTTGCATCACCGGATCGGTTGAGGACATACCCCACGCCATTAGCGCATCAACCGCAAAGCTCGCGACAATCGCATTGGACGCACCGCGCGCCACATAAAAGGCGCGCGCCTGCCACGCAAACGGATATCCCCAACCACCATCCTCGTTTTGCATCTGGCAAAGCCTGCCCGCCACATCGCAAAGCCGAACACCGTCGCCCGCCCCCGAAAGCAACGCCAATGTTTTCGGGTTTTGCAATGCCGGAATCATCGCGATGTGGCGCAGTGCCCGTGGCCCACGCTTTATCGCCTGCAACCACACCAGCCGCGCCTTACGAAACCGCCCCAAACCACTTACCCGGAACAATCGGCTTTCAAGCCCGTCAAACGGATCGGCCCCGGTAAAATCGGCGGCAACAATCGCAACCATCACCCGGTCGCGCACGGCGATCAGATCATCGATTTTCAACTACGGCCTCCCGCATCGCGATCCCGGCGGCCATCCCGCAACAGATCAGGTAATGCCCGTATGAAAGCGTATTATCCGTCACCATGGTTACAGCTACCGATGCCAGAATACAGACAGCCACCCGCGAACCCCGCGCAAGCCATATCAGCATCCCCCAGCCCATCACCCAAAGAATTATACCGATCAATCCCGTCTCGAAAAGGATGCGGAAATGGTCGTTATGCAGCGCGCCAAAAGCCGCTGCAGATGGCAACCGCTGCAAAACTGCCTCTACACTTCCCGCGCCAAAACCAAGCCACTGCCGAACGGTGTCAGCCTGTAACCAATCATCCCAAAACATCTGCCAGAACGCCAATCTCCCGCTGCCATGGGTCATCAGGAGACGCGGCAGCCAGATAGCTGCCATCACCATTACGCCGAGCAAAACCGGTATCCCCAAAAACCAGGTCATCGCATGCGAAAACCGCACACGCCCAAGCAGAGCAATCACAAGTGCCAGAACCGCAATCCGCGTCTGACTCAATAAGACGGCGATGCCGCTGATCGCGCCGATGACACCACGTGCAGGCCGCGCCATCACACAAGCCAGCACAAACAACCCCAGAAACAAAAACGGGTGATTAAGCCGCCATCCCTCGTGCGTTGCCTGAAAAACACTGGCAACCGGCAGATAAACCGCAAGTGCGGGTACCATGACGCGCAAACACTCCCGCCCGAGACAAATCCCGCAAACCAACCCCAGCGGCAGGATCAAAATATTGCCGATCAGCCGCAGCTTCTCGTCACTATCACCATTGCCAGCCCCGACAATTGCGATCAACCCACACAGCAAAAGGCAGGCGACCAATCCATCGCCCGTCAATCGAGCCCGGAAAACCAAAGGAAATACCCAAATACCCCAGAATCCGATCAAAACAAGCTTCGACGCCATCCCGCCGAACCCGGTCAGCCAAAGGGATACCAGCATTGCGAAGGTACCCGGCAAGATGACGGATATAGAAACACCTGTTAGGGGCGCGTTCCGACCCGATCGCAGGTTCAGTTCGGCCATAAACATCCCCACCCGAAACTGGCCCCGTCACACCACAGGACAAACCCACCAAACTCCGTTATCGTGATCGCATTGTAATCACGGATGTTTTCGGGATGCCGATGCCACGACTGGGACAATTCTGTCTGACATCGCAAATCGTTCTGGCGCCGCTTCTGCTGGGCGGGGGACGACCATGGGCGATGGCGGTGCTGACCATTCTGACCGGCATCGGCCTGATCATCACCGGATGGCGCAGCAGGGCGGAACTCACGCCCGGCATTCGGCATATTATCATCGCCGGGGCACTTGTTTCCCTGTGGCTGGTATTGCAGGCAATACCAATCTGGCCGATCCAGCCCCTGCCCTTTGATGCGCCCCGTATCGCCCTCTATCCGCATGCGTTGCAATCCATGGTCGGCAATATCGTCTGGTTGGTCGGCACCTGCATTCTGGCCGCTCAGAATGCCCGAAGCCAGAGCCGGGCTTTTATCCGCCATATCGCCATTGCCGTGGTGGTTTCCGCATCCATTCAGGCCGTCCTTGCGGCCTTTGCCGATGTGATGGCGATTGAAACCACCTACTGGTTTTCCAAGCAGGCTCATCTTGGCGACTGGACAGGCACCTTTGCCAATCGCAATGCCTTTGGCGGGTTGATGGCAATTGCCATTTTGTGCTGCCTGTACCTGTTTTGCCGCAAAAGTGCCACCACGACCGGACAGCGGATCGACCATGCAGGCGGCTGGATCGCCCTTGCCCTGATTTTCACCGTCGCCCTGATCGAAAGTCATTCGCGCAGTGCCGTTGTGGCCCTTGCCATCGCAGTCGCGAGTTTCGCAATCCTTTATCGTCCAGCCCATTTCCAGACCGGAATTTGGCGCGCTGCTTACCCAATCCTGACTATCATCAGCATGCTGGCGATCCTGACACTTGTTGCCGCGATGGTACCCGACCTCGGCAATCGTTTCGCCGAACTGGCACGACTTGATCTGATCCAGCGCGACGAAGCATGGCAAACCGCATTCATCGCAATATCCCATCGCCCGCTTGTCGGTTTTGGCCCCGATGCTATCACACTGGTAATGGATCATTTCGCCACCACCGGCCTGAACCGCAACGCCGCATGGTTCAGCAGCCATAACCTGTGGCTTGACGCTGCCCTTGCTTTCGGCATCCCCGCCACGATCCTGATTGTCGGGTTCATCCTGCACCGATTAATCCGGGCGATCCGAAACACGGGAAACAGAGCCGACCGGACCCTGCTGATCACCCTCGCCATTCTGAGCGGCATCATGGCCAGTCTTGGCTGGGTTGCCTCTCTCCCGGCGCTCATTCTGCCGTTCCTATCGGTTCTGTCCGGTCTTGAAGCAGCGCCGAAAGCGCAAGGTTGCGAAGTCTCACAATATCTGGACGGTTACCCGAGATCAGAACCGCGTCTTCCAGCTCCTGCGCTATCGCCAAGGGATTAGCTCCCCCGATTTGTGCACTTGCAACTGCATGCAGGGCCATTCGGTTGGGATCAAATGGTTCATCTTTTTGATGCTTCTTTAGGATTTCCAGTAGCTCCGCCCAGTTCCCTGAACGGAAAAGATCAAATCGTTGCTGACGATCAGCATAGCGAAGCAAACCTTCCCCATCCCGAAATGCCAGCTGGACGTCATTTGGCTTTACTCCGGTCAGCACATCGAATTCGCGAACCAAACCAACCGTTCCGACCAACACCAATATTATGCCAGAGACCAAAAGAAGCAGAGAACGCCCCATCCTTTATGTTCCCCAAACCGTGTCAGTCCTATAGCCATACGTTTTCGGGGTATCAGCGGCCATTAACACCAGACCATCAGGGGAGCATTCAGCGATTCCGAACTGATCCAGTGCTCTCATAACATCTGGCCGTCGACTGAAATTGTTGCGCACAACCATCAACCGTACGTCAGCCAACCGCATCAGGGTTACAGAATCTGCCACCATAAGAACGGGCGGTGTATCAATGACGATCCTGTCATAGCTTGAGCGCATGATTGCAGTCAAAGCTCCAAACCGACTTTCGATCAACTGCGTTGCCAGCACACCAGGCAATCCATCTCTGGCACCAAGATAATCCAGATTTCGATCAACCTTGGTCACCTTGGATACAAGAACTGAAATATCCTCTTCGCCGATAAAAACGTCTGAAAAGTCGGGAATTCCGACAATAGACGAAAGATGTCCCGGGCGTCGCAAATCACCGTCAAGCAAAAGGGTCTTAAATCCGCGCCGGGCATATGATAGTGCCAGTTGAGCTGAAAGACGGCTTTTACCCTCATTTGGACTTGCCGAACCGACGCAAATCACCTGCGCCTTACCTGCATCCGGCTGTCGAGGATCGGGGTCGGTTCGCATCATTTCGGTCAGTACAATAAGATGCCCCAACGCTTCTTCTGTCGTTTCGCCGATTTCGAGATATTGCGAATTATCGCGACTTAACGGCACTCTCCCTAACACCGGCAAAAGAAAAACACGTTTCAGATCTTCATCACTCCTTATTGCCTGATCAAAATAATCACGCAAAATCACGATCAAGACGGAAACAAGCAAAGCAGCAAGAACACCCGCGATCCAAAGATCGTTCTTCCCGGGGAACTCGGGATAAAGCGGCACTGAAGGAAGCTGCAGCAGAAGCGTATCGGGCTTCAGCTCGGCGATTGATGATAGAATTTCCTGTTCGCGAGCCCCTAAAAGCTCGACGGTCCGCTTTGCTTCCTCGACATCTCTTTCAAGCACTCCCTGTCCGGCCAAAGCCTCGTGTTTTTTAACGAGTTCTTTCTTCCATCGCACAAGCTGTTTCAGAACAAGTTCATAGCGAGCCTGAGCATTGGCATTACCGAAGTCAATCTGACGCGCTGAACGTTCTAGTGCCTTTGCAAGGGTTTGCTGAACACTCCAGATTTCCCCGGTGATACGAACCATCGAAGGGTGAGCAGGTTGATATCTCTGTTCCAATTCGGCGTAGTTCTGCTGCAAAACCTCGTATTTCATCTGAAGATCACGAACCTGATCGTCCTTGGCAATATCGGGAAGAGCCAGCAATTCCTCACTGGATTTTATAGCCTGACGCTTTTCGAAAAGCATCCTTGCCGCTTCTTTTTCCTGAAAGGCAGTGTCAAGTTCGGCATTGAGATCATAAATCCGCTCAAGGATCAGTTCTCTTTCTCTATCAGCAATGTTACCGGAAGACTTTTCCCAGTCGGCATGACGCTGCTCAACAGTTTCCAACCTCTCTCTAGCTTCATCCAATTGCCTTTGAATCACAGTTAACTGGTTGTCCATGCCCCGGCGAATTTCATTATTTCGCAACCAAACAAAGCTCTCCGCCACCGCCGACACGATCTGGTAGGCTCGTTCAGGATCATCATCCGTAACTCCGATTTGAATGACGGTCGAATTTCCTATCCTCTCTACATCGATCCGTCTTCTCAAAGCTTCGACATCTTTATCAATCTCGTCAGAAACTTTGGCATCTGGTGCGATAAAACCCTGATCATTGCCGAATATTCTGCGCAGGAAGTTTCCTTGCACGTTTGCTTCCTGCGAAAAAATGATACCTTGTCCGCGCAAAATCGACATAACCGTCGACAACGTTTCGTTGCCAACAATCATCTCCATTCGGGTTTCAACGAATTCGGCTGCGTTTGGCCAAACCGCTTTTGGGAAATCTGTTTGTGTTGTTGCCGGTTCTTCCCGAACAAATCCGACCGACGCAAACGATTTGTATACGGGCGAAAAAAATGAAATCGCAACGGATGCCATCATCAACAAGGCGACGAATGAAACCGCAAAAACACCGCAACGCTGGTACAAAATCCCCACAAGATCGGAAATGGTCATTTCCAGATAACGCTTCGATGCGATACGGGATACTGACTCTCGTTCATCTCTCATCGCGGGCTCACTGACTGCGGGATTTCGTATAGCCCGTCCCCGGTCAACTCATTGTCATAAAATACAGGGGTCTGCTGGCTTTCGATCGGCAACTGGTTGCTGTAATATTTTGAATACTTTAATTCGAGAAAAAGGTGGTCGGCGTCAGCGGTCTCTCCTTTATCTTCTCCACGCTCCTGAAGCTTGGAACGCTGATAGGTTTGTTCCACAAAACTTATTTGGACCATACTTGAATAAATATTGGGCGATTGCCGCTTTAACTCTTCGATCACACGACCTCCCCCAGCACTGAAGTCCGCAGAAACCAGATGAAACACAAACTTTATTAAAACGGCTTCGATCAGAAACCCGACACCACTCACCGATATTCCCGCTTTCACGACGAAAAGAACGTTTTCAAGCAGCGACAGGACAGAAACCAGATCTGTTGCGGAGAGATTTCCAAACCATTCTTCAGGTGTCCCAGCGTCGCCTACATTTTGATCTCTCAGGGCGTTAAACAACCAAACGATCAGTTCCTGAGTGATGTCGGCCAACGCAATTTCACCAGTTACCCCGGCAGTCCTGAAAACCAGGAAGTCTGCCAATTCTGCAGCTAGCTCCGGAATTTTGTGGTCAATGCGACTTGATGGTACGGCGAGCGGTTCAATAGATTGCGCAACAGCTTGGGACGCAAGAACAAACACCCCACCTGCGAATACACAGGCAAAGAGAACCCGCCACTTCAACCGCATCAAAACAGCAGGAATCACAATTCTCGCAAACCACGCAAGACCACAAACATAGCGCGGCACCATAACTCTCGGCGCACAGACCATCCGCCATGCGAATTCCAACCCGTATCGTTGCCAGATTTTCGGTGCCCGTTTGATATCACCAGAAAGCACATCAAACGCCCCACCAACACCCATTACAAACTTGCATCCGGTTTGGGCACCGTAATTGATCACAAATGAATCTTTGCGTGGGCTTGGAAGGGCGACAAAAACCGTATCCGCCCCGCTTCTGCGCACCATTTCGGCCAGTTTGGCATCATTCGCCTCATAGCCTTGGTGGGCACCAGCGATGATGAGGTGAGGAAAATCGAGACGAAGTCTTTTCTGAAGCCGATCCAGAACTTCGGCGCGTGCGCCAAGTAAAAACACCGAATGCCCGACCGCTTCAAACCGTGGCAAAAGGCTTTGCATCAAATCGATACCCGTCACCCGTTCGGGTACCGCAATCCCGAGCAAACGTGCTGCCCAAACAATCCCCATGCCATCTGCAGACAGGCAGTCGGCCTGCGTCAGAATCCTCCAAAGATCTCGGTTCCGGCAGGCCTGCGCAAATTTGACAGCATTTAGCGACAGGTGACGGAAACAGACCTCATGATGGATGCGTTCACAGATATGATCAGCCATTTCTATCTGCCTGCTCGAATCAAGCGAAAGGCCGAAAAATGCCCGTCGGTCGCTGTTCATCCCCGCCGATCTCTCCCCAATGTCTCCCGATACGATGGCTGTAATTGTTTCCGCCCCGACAACCATCTGACAAAGCATTGAAATTGAAAGTAACTTATGATTGTTTTGTCATCAAGATAAACACCATAAGGTGATAGTGCGTGAAGATCATTCTGGTAACGAATATCGTTCCGCCTTACCGGCAACGTGCTTATGGCATGCTGGCCCGCCTTGCTCGCGCCGGCGATCCGGATGGTGAACTTGGTATCATCTGCACCCAGCATCACGAACCGCAACGTGGATGGCCCATCCTGACCGGTGATTTTCCCCAGTCGATCCTGGCCAGCGTAAAGGTGCCACTTGGTGAAAACCGCGTCATCGCGATTAATTTCGGACTAACGCGTGCCCTTGACCACGCCCGACCCAATATCCTGATCCTTGCCGGATTTGGCCCTGCACAATGGCAGGCGCATCGTTACGCCGATCGGCACAATATCCCGACCATCGTGCAGTTTGATGGCTGGGCAGTGTCAGATGCGGCATATCAAAATCCGCTGAGGGAAAGCATCCGGCGTACGATGATCGCGCGCGCCAAAATCTGCATCGCAGCAGGGAAAAACGGCCATGACTGGTTTGCCCGTTTCGGCAAGACCGGCACCGACATCTTGATCGCGCCGATCCCGCCATCCTTCACGCCCCCCGATCATCGGTTGGGCCTTGATCATCGTCCAGTCGATCTTCTGTGGTGCGGGCGACCTACACGACTCAAAGGCTTTGATACCTTCCTTGAAATCGCAAGCCAGCTTCATCGCAATGGGACTGCCAAAAACATCCTGATCGTCGGAGCGAACCATCACAATGATATTACTGGCCGATTGACCCGCATGGGGTTAAGCGCGGTTACCAACCTTGTGGAAAATGTCACACCCTCGAAACTTCCGACTTTTTACCAACAAGCCAAGCTTTGCCTTTTGCCCAGCCTCAATGACGCCTATGGCGTCACCGTGATCGAGGCGATTGCGTGTGGTTCGGTCGCACTGGCGAGCAATCGGGTCGGCTGCGCCCGTGATGTTCTAGGATCGCCTGAAATCCTGCCTTGCAAGATCCTGCCCGCGTGGATTGATGTGGCCACCAGACTGCTTCGCGATCAGGCAGCATGGCAGAAAACGCAAACCGCGCAGCATTCGCGCATCACCCGCAACAATCCCGCCCATCACGCCGAAACACTCTGGCAGGCCAGCCTGATGGCGACGAGACGGACGGAGGCCGCCTGATGCATCAACACCTTCCCAAGACCGACGCCCCCGTCTGGATGATCGGCCGCAATGACCAGTTCCGCATTCTCGCTACCCATCTGGCACACCATAACCGGCTGGTCCGCTGGGACAGTTTCTGGCGCCACGACGGCAATGGCCTGATCACGCCTCCGACACGGTATGTCGACCCGATACTTGCCTCTATTCCCGGTCGCCATCTTCTGCCCGATCTGCTGGGCAAGGCCGCCAAAAAACTGGGGCTGCCCGCGCGCAACCTTTATTCCGATCTGCCGCTGTCGTTGCTGGCGCGTATCCATATGCCTGATGCCCGCATCCTGCATGGACAGGGGAATTACAGCCTGCCTGCCATGCGCGCCGCCCGCACCCATGGCATGGCAATCATTTCCGATGTCACCGGCCAGCTTGCCCCTGTCCGCCAACGCCAGCTTGCTGATGAATATCGCCATCACGGTTTGCGTTATCGCGAGATATCGAACTTCCTTGCCCACCGCCGGATCGCCGAAGCCCGCTTTGCCGATGGGGTCTTTGCGCCCTCCGATGCGGTCGCTGCTGGGCTTGAGGAATGCGGCATCAATCCCGCCCGCATTCATCTGGTGCCCTTTTCCTCCGGTCTGTGCACACAGCTTTTAAACTGCAAACGCCCAATGCAAAGGCGCAGCTTCATCCACCTGCTTTATGTCGGCAATATCTCGATTGCCAAGGGCATCCGGATATTGATCGAAGCCTTTCGAACCCTGCGCACCCGACTTGGTCCGACCATCACGCTGGACCTGATCGGCCCAGCCCAGCCTTGTGCCCTTGCCTATCCTGCCAAACTGCCACAGGGCTGCGTCTGGCACGGTCCACTCCCGCAAACAGAGCTACCCCGTCATTTGGCCGCCGCTGATATCTTTGTGTTCCCCAGCCTGTCGGAAGGCAGCAGCCTTGCCGTGCTCGAAGCCATGGCCGCCGGATGTGCCGTGATCGCAACCCCGGATGCCGGAAGCCCGATCAAACATGACCAAACCGGCATCCTGATCTCGCCACGCAATAGCGAGGCGCTTGCCGACGCCATCCATGACCTTCAAGCAAATCCCATCAAACGCAAATCCCTTGGCAAAGCCGCCCGTCATCAGATATCTGCCGACATCATGCAAGGCTATGGCAACCGGGTTGAGGCCGCCTATGACAGGGTGCTTGTTCGCCATGCATAGGCTGTATCCCCTGTGGCTTTTGATCGCCAATCTGGTTGCGCGCCTTGGTGGCATGGTCATTCTGCTTTTGATCGGCCATCATTTTGCGCCAGATCAGCTTGCCGGTTATTTCACCGCCCTTGCCACCATCGGGCTTGCCGTAACCATCGCGCAGGCCGGATGCGGCCCGCTTCTGATCAGGCTCTATCAAACGAGCCAGATCAAGATGATAGTCGGCATCTGCACTCTGCGTGTGGCTTTGGCATTTGTGGCAACCGCGTTCGTAATCACCACCACCGATATCCCCCTGTCGCCGATCCTGCTGATGCCACTTACCGCAGCCCTTGCCCCGGACTGGATTATCACCGGACGAGGTCAGCTTTCCAAAATCGCCCTGATTGCGGTTTTCGGCCAGATCGCCGGGGTTGTCATCGCCATCATTGCCATTGCAACCGACAGCAATCTTGCCCTCTTTGCCATCGCCCCCGCAGTATCACTGGCAAGCCTGATCGCAGGCTCCCTCTTTGCGCTGCGCGAACAAGCCCCCCAGCAAACCGCTGTCAGCAAACTCACCCGTAACCATGTGATCAATATGATCGGTTTCACCCTGCTTGCCGGGGCACTGCCCAATCTTGATTTCGTATTGCTCGGTCAAAACCTGCCCGATGCAGCGCACGACAATCTGATGTTGGCCCAACGCATTTTCCTGATCACAGCGGCCATCATCGCCAGCATTTCAGCAGCATTATTTGCCAAACGACAGGCCGGGTTGCTCCGTGATATCTGGCTTGTCACACCGCCGCTTGCCATGACTGCGATACTACTGTTCATCCCCGAAACGCTTGTCCTGCTATTTTACGGCACGACCAATGCCGACCTCGTTACCTTGCTGCACACAGGTGCCTTCTGGCCCGTACTTCTCGCCATGATCTCGCGTCAAACCCTGATCTCGCAGGAAACGGAAAACCGGCTGTTCCCCGGATGGCTTTGCCTTGCTCTATTGGTCTTCTCTGGCGCGGTTCTTCCGGCTTTTACCCAAGAAGCCGACGCCATGATCGTCATGCAGCTTCGCCTGACCTTCTGCCTGATTCTGATCTTGGTCTGTTACCGCAATCCCCTTTTGCGCAGCAAACCGGCATGAAGAAATTGCAGGCCAAAATCATCAATGACCGCCTTGTCACAGGTCAGTATGGCGATATCCGCTTCGGACCATGGGGCTTTGAATGCTCTGATCGGCGGTCCTTTCTGACCCTGACCGATCAGTGCCGCAATGCGCACCAAAATGGCGATTATTGGCAGCTTGCCGAAGGCGACTGGGCACTTGATTACCACGCCCGCCAAACAGATCCGAACACGCTGCACATCCGGGCGACACTCACCGCCCTTCGCGATGGGCTACTGCAGGATGCCGTCATCCGACTGGTCTGTGACAAATCCGCCATTCAAACCGGCGAAATTGCCGGTCGCAAATTTCGCCACACCAACAGTGACAGATACCGCCTTTACCCCGTCCACACCGCCCAACTGACCGGGACCGATGGCACGGTCTTATCCGTCACCCTTGATCGTCACGACGGGGCAGGCCGCTTTGCGCCTAATATGTACCTGCGCGATCAGGGCGATCACTGGATCATTCACGCCCGCCTGCTGCCCATTGATCCGGTTGATTACGTCTGGCTGCGTTGGGCCAACCGATTTTTCACCCTGTCCGCCCCGCATTGGTTTGCGCATCTGGTCTGGAAATGTCCGGGCGGCAAGGCCCTCTTCTGGCGATTGCGCGAACGACTTGGCCGGCACTGCCCCGAAATACAGGCCGTGCCGCTCAATAACCTGAAATCCGGTCAGTCCCTGTTGCTGGAGGTCACATGTCACTTCCGGTAACCCACTCCGATCTGCAGGAACGCTGCCTTCGCCTCGCCCGGCTGCTCGCCGATCAAATGGCCGATCATCAAGGAGAGGACGGCAACTTCGTGCAGCACAGCTTTTACGCCAAGGCCTATGCCCTTGCCCTTTGGCAAAATCTGGGTGATGCCCGCCATCATCCGAAAAGCATCTCGGCAATAAACGCCCTGAAAAACGAAAAACAGGACCACCTCTATCACCGTGAATTCATCGAATACGCACTGGAAAGGTGCCCGGACATAAACTTCGAAACCCGCAATGCCATCTTGCGAAACGCCCTCTACCAATCACCGCGTGTCGCAAACTGGCGCATCCTTGGCATGCGCATCCGACAATCCGGTTCATGGCACGATAAACTGCGCGCCGAACTCGACTGGCTTTACATCCGCACCCGCTTCTGGCGTGCGCCGGTTTTCATGGATCGCCCCGGCTGCTTTTCAGCCCAGTATCACGCCTTCTGTGCAGCCTTGCTGACCGATAGCCCCATTCCAGCCCAACGCGAAATCGCGGCAAAGGCCACCGATCTGATCGCCCGAATTTGCGGAACAACAGGTATCCCAAACCTTGTCGGGCGCGGTGCCGGGCAAAGCTTTGGCACCGTCACCGCCCTTTATACCCTCCTCAAACATGGCTATCGCGTTGAGGCCGAAGCCATCCTGTTTCGCCTTGAACAGACACTATTGCTAACCGAGACATTGCCGCTGAAACTTCTTGCCCCCAATCCTTTGCCGCATGATCCCGGCCCGAATAATCCGCAAACACCGGGCTGGTACAGCTATAACCGGCATTACGATTATCTGGCCTTTTCTGCTTTCTGGCTGCTGCGCGCGACAATGGATACCATCCCCAAATCTGTGCCAACCAATCACTCCACCGCCAAGGCCGATCTCCTTCTGATCAAGGATACCCGCCATTATAACGCCCGCATGTGCCTGCGCGGAAAGGCATCTTATGATGTCACCCCCGCACCGGTCCTGATCACGAACGGCCATGTCTTTGTCCCACCCACCGGTGGCGAAGAAGATTTTCCAAGCCTTTATAGCCCGGCATCCCAGCCTCTTCCCGCTTTTGCCGGTCACGAGGCTTTCGGGGCATTCACATCGGGCACCGTCAACGATACCACAGTAAACATCGCTTTCAGGCTGGCAGGGTTCCGGGGGCGGCGGAGCATCACATTCCATGAGGACGAAATTGTCATCCATGATCAGGTCCGGGCAGACGACTCATCGGGCCTACACCTGTTCCGCCTGCTGGTCCCCTCCGGTTTGGCCTTTGAAAAACCCGCAGGAAACCGGATTGATTTCCCCGATTTGAACCTGCACCTGATCGCCGATCATCCGCTCCAGATTGCCGATGATGGCCTGTTTGCTGTGACCGGCCTGGTCAAAACGATCTTTGTGCCAAACCAAAGCACCGCAACACTTCGCATTGTCTGGAACCCGTCATGACCCAGGATGATGCGATCACCGTGATCACCACGGTTCGAAATGGCGATGCCTTTCTGGATCGCTATTTTGCCAATCTATCGGATATTCTGCGCCCGCAGGACTGTGCGGTAATCGTTGACGACGGATCGACCAATCGCGTCATACTTCCCGATGGATTAAAGCAGGCCCAACTTATCCGAACCAACCCGATTGGCAGGGGCGCTGCGCTCAATCTCGCCATTTCACATGCCACGACCAACCTGATCGCCATTCAGGATATCGACGATTTTTCCCATCCCGACCGACTGTCGATACAAACCGGCATTTTACGTGCCCATCCGCACGTACTCGCCTTCACAGCCGGACAGAAAATACAGGCACAGGCAAAAACTTGCCGCAATCAATGGCGCGAAATACCCGCAGCACGGCTTTATCGCAGCAATCCGCTGCACCATTCATCTCTGGCTTTCCATCGCGATATCTGGCAACAGGCGGGCGGATACGATCCGGACTTGCCATGTTGCATTGATCTTGATTTTTACCTGCGGGCTGCCCAGCATGGCGAGACTACAATCTGGCGGTTGGATCTTCCATTGATCACGCGAAATACCGATCCCGCAACCCGCCACTTTGCATCCATCCAAACTACAATCCATCGCGATACATTGCGTCATGTTCTGGCCCGCCATCGCAAAGGCATAGCCCCACCGATCTGGATGCGCCTCTTTGATCTCAAACGCGCATTGGGGATCGGCATATGATAAAAAGCCCGCGAATTATTGCCATGCTACAACTGCCCCCGCCGATGCACGGGGCTGCTGTCATGAATGAAAGGGCGCTGACCGCATTGCGGAAAACCTGTGATGTGACTCTACTTGAAATGCGTTTTGCCAAGCGCCCGCGCGACATTGCCAGACCGACAATTGGCAAACTGCTCACGGCATTTTACCTGTCGCTCAGACTGCTCTTCGAACTTTGGCGAAAACCCGATGCGCTTTACATAAATTTTGCTCCCACCGGCGGCGCGTTTTATCGCGATGGCATTTACGTCCTTATGTCGAAACTGTTTGGCGTTCCGGCGATCCTGCATCTGCATGGTCAGGGCCTGCAAGCTCGCCACGAAAGCAGATTCGCGAGCTGGCTGCAACATCGGGCCTTTGCCGGGCAAACCGCCATTATTCTTGGCGATGCCTTGCGCCACCAACTTGCAGGCCTTGATTGCCAATCAAAAATCATCGCCAACTGCCTGCCTGACGAGGCCTTCCAAATCACACGGTCACTATCCGGCGATATCACGCCACGCCTACTTTATCTGTCGAACCTGTTTCGCAGCAAAGGCATTGACGATGTGCTGGCGGCCTGCGCAATCCTCCGACAGCGCAATATCGATTTCGCACTTGATATCGCCGGGGCAGAGGGTGACATTTCAGTCGGCGACCTTGAACGATTAATCGACACTTTCGGCCTTGAAAATCATTGCCTTTATCACGGCCTGGTCGATGCCGGTTGCCTCGCAAAACTTCTGTCCAAAGCCAACCTTTTCGTGTTTCCCACCCGCTATTCAAACGAGGCCCAGCCCCTTGTCGTGCTGGAAGCCATGGCCGCAGGGGTTCCAGTCATCACCAGCAGCATCGGTACATTGGGCGATATCGTTCGAGATGGTGAAACCGGGCGTATCTGCCAACCGGGTAATCCCGAAATACTGGCGAACAGGATATCCGACGCTTTTACTCAAACAAAAGAAACACAGGATATGGCAAATGCCGCACAGGCCTTTTGCCGCGCGCATTTTAGCAAAACCCGCTTTGACCACGATTTGCAGCAACTCATCGGTCAAGTCGTTTCTTGATCTCTATGTGACGGTGGCATCAGAATATTCTGACAATTCTTGATCAGGAAAAAGCCTCAATGACCCGCGATGAATTTAACACATTTTGCAAATCTCTGCCGGTCACAACCCATGTTGTGCAATGGGGCGGTGCGGATGTCTGGAAGGTCGGCGGCAAGGTCTTTGCGATTGGCGGCTGGACCAAGGGCAATACGCTTGGCATTACCTTCAAGGTTTCCGATATCGCCTACGAGGTTTTAAAGGAACAGCCTGGCTTGCGACCTGCCCCTTACCTTGCCTCGCGCGGCATGAAATGGATTCAGCATTATGACGTGCCGGGACTTGATGACGCAGCTCTGCGCGATCATTTGCAGGCATCCCACAAAATCGTCGCCCTCGGCCTCACCAAAAAGAAGCAGCACGAGCTTGACCTTTATCAGGATTAATCAATCCGGCTTTTACAAACGCCAAAGGTCGATGCCCGTGGGCACCTCGTCACGCGGCAGGATGGCGCGCACATCAGCAACAAAGCCCTTGCCATCCTTCAAAAGCGCCTGCACCAGCGGCCAACCCTTGGCAACATATTCACGATGCGACACCGCTAGCACGACGGCATCAGCGGGTTTCAAGTCGCCATCACCACACAGTTTCAGACCATCGAATTCATGCTCGACTTCCTCGGCATCGGCATGATGATCATGGACCTGAACATTAATCCCTGCTTCTTCAAGCGAACGGATGATATCGATCACACGCGTATTGCGGATATCGGGCACATCTTCCTTGAAGGTCAGGCCAAGAACCGTAACGGTTGGGTTCTTGGTCGCACCTTCGCGAAGTAACGCGCGGATCACCTTGTTGGCAACAACCTCGCCCATGCCGTCATTCACCCGGCGGCCAGCCAGAACCACCTGCGGATAATAGCCAAGTTCCTCGGACTTATGGGTCAGGTAATAGGGATCAACCCCAATGCAATGCCCGCCGACAAGACCCGGCGTAAAGCGCAGAAAATTCCATTTGGTCCCGGCAGCATCCAGCACGTCACGGGTATCAATCCCCGCCCGATCAAAGATCAGCGAAAGTTCGTTCATCAACGCGATATTCAGATCGCGCTGGGTATTTTCAATCACCTTGGCGGCTTCGGCGGCCTTGATGGTCGGTGCCCTGTGAATACCGGCCTTGACGACAGAGCCATAAACGGCAGCAACGATCTCAAGCGTTTCTGGCGTCTGTCCGGATACAACCTTGGTGATGGTGGTAAAGCGGTGTTCGCGGTCACCCGGATTGATACGTTCGGGCGAATAGCCCACCGTGAAATCGATCCCCGCCTTCAACCCCGAAAGCTTCTCCAGGATCGGCACGCATTCTTCCTCGGTCGCCCCAGGATAAACCGTACTTTCATAAACAACGATGTCGCCCTTTTTCAGGATCGAACCAACGGTTTTCGATGCAGATCGCAACGGCGACAGGTCAGGGCGGTTCGATCTGTCAATCGGGGTCGGTACGGTCACGATATGAAAATCAGCCTGACGCAAATCTTCGGGATTATCACTCAGCAACAAATCGGCAGCTGCCAGTTCATGATCATCAACCTCGCCTGTTGCGTCATGCCCTGCCTTAAGCTGCGCAATGCGAGACTTGTTGATATCAAATGCAACCGTCCGGCCAATCTCGGTCCCGAAGGCTACCGCCACCGGCAAACCGACATATCCCAAACCGATCACTGAAATCTTGCGCCCGTGGCTCATTGCTCAACCCTTGGATTTTAATTCTGTCTGACTTCTAGCCAGCACATGCACAACCGTCAACAATCCCAGTCAAAGACAAACAGGGCATTCGCTTAAGAACACCCTGTTTGTGTGAAACCTGTCGCGATCCACCTTAACCCTTGACCACAATATTGATCAATTTCGGGGTCGGTTTGGCGATATAGATCACCTTGACGATCTGCATGCCTTCAAGATGGCGGGCGACATTTTCGTCGGCTTTTGCCATTGCTTCGACCGTTGCCTGATCGGCATCGGCCGCCACCATGATCGAACCACGTTTTTTCCCATTAACCTGAACCGGGACTTCAAATTCGTCGTCCTTGGCTTTTTCAGCATCAAATACCGGCCAGTCAAACTTGATCACCGATTTTCGCGTGCCAAATTCGGCCTCTGCCATACGGCTCATAAGCTCTTCGCCCAGATGCGGCGCAAAAGGCGCGACCATCAGGGCAAGCGCACGAACATGATCGTCATGCACCGCATTCTGACGGGTCATGGCGTTGGTCAGTTCGATCAATGCCGCAATTGCGGTATTAAGCCGCAGTTCGGCGATGTCGTTGGTCACCTTGGCGATGGTTTTATGCAAAAGCGTTTCGATTTTGCCATCAACATCGCTTGTGCGTTCCATCTGGGTTGCGACCTTCCAGACGTTGGAGAGGAAACGCATCATGCCGACAATCGCGTCGGACTGCCAAGGTTTGGAGCTGTCGAGAGGCCCCATATACATCTCGTACGTCCGGAAGGTATCAATCGTATATTGATCGCAAATTTCTTCCGGCGGGATGCCATTTTTGTACCGCTTGCCCATTTTGCCGGGAACGGTGATCAGTTTTTCATCCGTCTTGGCATTGAATGGCTGCTTTTTGCCATCCACATCGCGCATTTCAACATCATGGATGTCGACATAAACGCCGCGCGCGTCAGTATAGGCATCGGCCGTGATCATGCCCTGATTGAACAGCTTCTGGAACGGTTCAGGCGTTGCAACATAACCAAGGTCAAATAGGACCTTGTGCCAGAAGCGTGAATACAGGAGATGCAGCACCGCATGCTCCGCGCCGCCAACATAAAGGTCGACAGCACCCGGCTTGGCATTGCCATTGTCATCGGTGGTATTGGCCCAATAGGCCGCCGCCGCATCCGATGCAAAGGCCTGATCGTTCTTTGCATCGAAATAGCGCAGATAATACCAGCACGATCCGGCCCAGTTCGGCATCGAGTTGGCATCACGACGGAACGAACGCACTTCGTAATCCGCACCGGCATGGGAGTGTGTCGACCCCACTACCGCATCCACCGGCAGGACCGAACCATCGGCAAGCACGATCCCGGTGACCTCCATCCATTCCTTGGCGCGCGCCAGCGGCGGTTCGGGTTCCGAATTCGGGTCTTCGTTTGATTGCGGTTTGAAATCGGTCATTTCCGGCAGAACTACGGGCAGGGCAGCCTCGGCCACGCCATGCACCTGTCCGGTTTCCTGATCAAACAGCACCGGGAACGGCTCGCCCCAATAACGCTGACGCGAAAACAGCCAGTCGCGCAGTTTGTACTGAACCCGGCCCCGGCCAATGTTCTTGGCTTCCAGCCATTCGATGATTTTCTCCTTGGCATCCGGGGTCGAGAGCCCGTTCAGGCTGATCTCGTCATTGGCCGAATTGATTGTATCGCCGATATCGGTCTGTGCGACTTTGAAATCACCAGGGGCGGTTTTGTAAAGCGCCAACAAGGCCGCATCGTCAAGATCGACCGCATCAGCCGGTGCATTGGCCCGAAGCCAGCTTTCCGACGGTTTGGTGGTGGCGACAATCGGCAGGCCGAATTTATGGGCAAATTCGAAATCGCGCTGATCGCCGGCTGGGACCGCCATGATTGCTCCGGTGCCATAGCCCATCAGGACATAATCGGCAATCCACACCGGGATCTGCTGTCCATTGGCCGGATTGGTGGCATAGGCCCCGATAAACACGCCGGTCTTTTCACGGTTGGCTTCATCCTTGGACGATACCGGACCAGCCAGTTTGACCTCGGCA
This sequence comes from Thalassospira lucentensis, assembly GCF_032921865.1. NCBI lineage: Bacteria > Pseudomonadati > Pseudomonadota > Alphaproteobacteria > Rhodospirillales > Thalassospiraceae > Thalassospira > Thalassospira lucentensis. The sequence continues at coordinate 2,667,977 of NZ_CP136684.1, read as the reverse complement.
CGATAGGCCGCAACCGCGTCCTTCTGATCGGCCGTCGTGAGCGCATCAACCAGCGGATGTTCAGGAGCCAGCACCATATAGGTGGCACCGAAAATCGTATCGGGACGCGTGGTATAGACCGCGATCTTGTCTTTGCCGCCATCGGCAAGGGCAACCTGGAAATTAACCCGCGCACCGACCGAACGACCGATCCAGCCTTTCTGCATCTCGACAACGCCGTTGGGCCAGTCCAGTCCTTCAAGGTCCGCAACCAGACGATCGGCATAATCGGTAATGCGCAACATCCACTGTTTCAGCGGGCGCTTGTAAACCGGGTAATCACCGCGTTCGGACTTGCCTTCGTTGGTAACTTCCTCGTTCGACAGGACCGTACCCAGCATCGGGCACCAGTTGACCGGAACCTCATCGACATAGGCCAGACGCCCGCGGTCAATCGCGCGGTCGATTTCCTTGCCTTCTGCCTTCGTACCTTCGCCAATGACGGATTTTGGCTGCGGCACGCCGTCTTCATCCAGAAGCCATTCCCCGCTTTCAAGCAGCCCGCGAAGCTCGGCAATCGGGCGGGCACGGCCCGTGATGGTCTGCCCCTGCGGGCCTTTCCATTCGACGGTCGGGTCATAGAAGCTGTTGAAAAGCTGAAGGAAAATCCACTGCGTCCATTTGTAATAATCGACATCGGTCGAGGCAAAGCGACGATGCGGATCATGGCCAAGGCCGATCACCTGCAACTGGCGCAGCATGTTTTCGATATTGGCTTCGGTGGTGATGCGCGGATGCTGTCCGGTCTGGATGGCGAACTGCTCGGCCGGCAGGCCAAAGGCATCAAAGCCCATGGAATGCAGCACGTTGAAACCACGCATGCGTTCGAACCGTGCCTTGACGTCGGTCGCGATATAACCCAGCGGATGACCGATATGAAGACCAACCCCGCTTGGATAGGGGAACATATCAAGGATGACTTTTTTCTTTTTGGCGGCGTCGAAATCGGCATCGCCCGGATTGGGGGTACGATAGGTATCGTTTTCCCGCCAGTAATCCTGCCAGCGCTTTTCAAATTCGCGCGCACTTTCCTGATAGTTCGCCACCGTCAAACAGCTCCTAAGCTCAAAATACCGGATGCGGAGAAGACCTCGACGCGTTCCGGGCAAGAAATTCTTGCAACATAACTCGCATAAACCCTGTTCAATAATCGGGCTTGGCCCCTGTTGCAATATCAGAGTGCAGGATAACCGCCACAACCGGCCCCGATGCAAGTCCGAAAAGCCGCGTATCGCGCATGACGGGTTTGCACATCGCCCGACCGAACCTATATAACTGTCTATGGCCTTTTCGCCCCGATTGTGCGATATTAACCGTACGTAAAGACTTCCGGCGCGCGATCCGTACCAAGCAGGTGCCCGCGCAGGCCATCAGGAAATCACCGTGTATCAAGCCCGATCAAGGATTTGTACACATATAACCCGCGTCCAGGGAGGACGGCATGGATATCACCATCGGCGGACTGACATCGCAGGCAGCAAACGGCTCCAGCCGCAGCGCGCAGTCTTACCTGCCCGGTAATGACGACTCGAAATCCGGGTCGAACAATTCTATTGCCTCCTCTTTTGCCAGTGCGACCTCGGTTTCGCTTTCTTCACAGTCAGCCAATCTTCTGTCGGCCGATCAGATCGTTTCGGCAATCAATGAAAGCCTGTCTTCGACCGGCCTTTCGATCCAGGGTGTCGATCCGTCCGATTACACGCCCGAAGCGGTGGCTGATCGTATCCTTGCCCGTGTCGGCGATCTGATCGCCGCCAATGCCGGAAGCGAGGAAGAAGCCCGCGAGATTTTTGATCAGGCCAGCGAAGGCATTGCCAAGGGACTTGAACAGGCCCGCGAATTCCTTGAAGGGCTTGGCGCGCTTAATGACACGATCAATGGCAATATCAACGAAACCGAAGATCGTCTGAACGAGGGGCTGAAATCCATCGAAGCCCGCCTGACCGAACTGTTTGAAAACAGCACGGCCAAGGAAGCAGCCGATACAACGCCAGAACGTGATGAACAGGTCCTTCAGTCGCAGGTCACCCAGACCGCGCAGGCAAGTCAGGCCTATGCCGAGGCCGGCAGCAATGCACAGCGTAACGCCCCGCGTTACGGCACGTCCGCCATCTGATCCTCGCGATCATAATCTCATCCATCCAAACCGGCAGGCATCCCCTGCCGGTTTTGTTTTGCGCCCTTACAACCCCGCCGGTCCCGGCCCGTCGTCGCCACCAACACGAAAAAGCTTTCTGCCGGCATCCTGTATCTTGTTAAACGCGTCCTCGGCCATGAAGCCCGACACGAATGCCATGAAGGTCACGAGGAATGCGCTGATTTCGATATTGCCCGATCCGTCCGGCCCACCCTGGGTCACCATCAGCATCCCCGCCTCGGTAAACAGGAAAATCGCGATTGCGGCCGCAATCCCCTCGCCGGTCATCACCATCAGGCGGCCCGCCGCGGCAAAACCGGTTTCCGGCGCCTGTTCTGCCGGAACCGGCGCCATATCGCCTTCGGCCATCTCAATATCCGCCTCGCCGCCCTCTCCCACCCGGCGATAACGACGGGTAAAGCTGACGACGGAGCCAAGACCACCCGCCGCCACCGTCACCAGCAGTGTCAGGACAATCCCCGGCATCTGAAGCAGAAGCGACAGCACCCCGCCCAGCGGCTGCTGAAACAGGGCGACCAGCGACCGTCGCCCGCCATCATCCGTCGCATCCTCGTCGGCCCAAAGGGCGGCATGTTCTTCGCGCAGGTCGGAAAGCTCCGCACTCAGGCTGGCGCGCAGCCGGTCGGCCTGCGCCTGTTCGGCGGTGATATTGGCCCAGGCCACCTGGGCGCGCGCCGCCTTCTCGCCAAAGCTCATTACCGCATTGCGGATCGCATCGATCCGGCTTTGGATATCGGCTGCAAAGGCCTCGCTCACACCGGGTGCAAGCTTCATGTGCGACAGGGCAGTGTCAAGATTGGCGATCACTTCCTTGCCCTCATCGGTGCGCGCCGTGTCGGGCGAGGGGCGCCCCGCCTCGGCACTGAAATCGCTTTGCGCCAGAAAGGTAAAGGCCTGATTAAGCGCGGCAAGGTAATCGGTGCGAAATTCCGGGTCAAACCGGTCTGGTTGCGCTGCCATCACCGCGCCGAGCCCGGCATAAAGATCAAACGCGGCCCGCCACGCGGCAATCGCATCCTGCCGCAGGGCCAATCCGTGCCGGGCCGCGTTCAGCGACGCGGCGTCCAGCATCCGGATTTCGGTGCGCATGGCATGGATATCGCCCTTAAGCTGTGCCTCGTGATAACCCTGAAACACCAGCCGCTCCAGATCGCCGGGCGAGCTTAGCTCAAGCTCACGGCTTAAAAGCTCGCGCTGGATATCGGCGGTAAATCCGGCAAACAGGGTCACGACAAACCCGACATACAAAACCACCACCAACCCGGTCAGCATGACAGAGCCCAAAATCGCCGCCCCGCGAACATATAAAACCCGGCCAAACAGAACACGCCGGATCAGATCGCCCAATCCTTTTGCGCCTACGCCGCTGCCGGATGCACCAGATGCCGGTAGCCGTGTCGGAGCCCCCGAAGATTGCCGGTCATTCTCCTCTGCCATGGTCAGTGCCTGCACCCCGTCCGGTTATGCCGTGATCACGGCGGCCCGCGCCGCCTCAAACCTGACGCTCCCAGACCCGCCCTTGTGACAGCGGCCCCTTTGTCATGCGCTTCCTGTCGCCCCCCATCAATCCCGCCCCGGCACGCCCGCAAAGTCCGGAGCCCATCCCGCCCCACAAAATAGCCTCAAACCCCGTCAATACTCCGGTCGCAATTCAACCAAAAAACCAAAGATTTACGGAACAAAACCCGACCTCACCAGTTTTACAAAGACAGTTTTTCAAAGAACGGCCAAACCGGCACCATGCCGCCCACGGGCCCGCCCGCAACAGCAGAGGATTTCCCATGTTCCATCGCGAAAACATCTGCCGCCCGAAATCAAATGCCGCCGCCATTCCCACCGCCACCAAAGCCAATGATGCCCGCCACATGGCACTGGCGACCGCCGCCACGGCGGCACTTCTCGCCCTTGGTGCGGCGATGGCGCTTGTGCCCGGCCATGCCAGGGCGGGCGAGGAAGCCCAATCAAGCTTTATCAATGCAAGTGGTGCGGAAATCGGAACGCTGACGGTCAATGGCGTGCCGGATGCCGCGATCCTGAAGATCGAGCTTCGCGACCTTCCTCCCGGGCAGTGGGTGGCGTTTCATATCCATGAAAACGGCGAATGCGATGCGAAAGGAGGCTTCAAATCCGCCGGCGGCCATTTCAACCCAACGAACAAATCCCACGGCCATGAATTTGCCGACGGCCCGCATGCAGGCGACATGATGAACCAGTATGTCAATGACAAGGGCGAACTTTACGCCCAGATTCTCAATAACGCCGTTCGCTTTGACGGCACCGGCGAAACCAACATTCACGGCAAGGCCGTCATCATCCATGCCGGTGCCGACGACTATAAATCCCAGCCCTCAGGCGATGCCGGGGACCGGATTGCTTGTGCGGTGATTGAGTGAGGACAATCATCAGAAATGATTCGATACAATGAAAATTTGAAAATTAATGATGCGGCTTATAAACATAAATATAAGCAAAAAAATACAAACTAATTATCAAAGGAGAAGCTAAACTTCAGAATATTTCCTGTTGCGATTGCATCTGTTATAGAATCCGGATGATTTGTGGAACAGCTAGAATGCCTCCAAATCATAACTGATGGATGAAGTATAAGACCAACTATCATTGACAGAGCAGCAAATAATTTTGGCCCAAGAGGCAATATCAGAATATCTCTTCTAGAAGATTCCGCCTCAACAAGCCTTCTAAGTCTATAGTATAACAAGTCTACGTCATTAAGGTCATATGAAATAATATGATCTTTATTATCAATGAAATTAAAGTCTACATTTGCTTTGTCGATAAACTCATCAAATTTTGGATTAGTTCCGGTTGGACGAAAACAGTATACGTTATCCGGTTCAAGAGTATCGATTGCTCCAACTGCCTTCCCATACTCATAACCAGCGCCAAGTATGAGGCATAGCTCGTGACGACTAGAAGATGCATCCCCCAGAAAAATAGGTAAAACTGGCCCAAACGATTGAACCACATCAAACTTAAGATCAATATCGACAAACTTCCTAGGGCAATAAATTAAACATACGCTACAAATTCTTTCTCTCTCCAAAAACATCAAATGCATCAACCTACCAATAACCTCTCTATCAAAAGAAGTTACATCCAACACCACTTTGGAATTATTATTTTTATTTAACAAATCCTTAAAATAAAAAAAAACCTCATCTATTTCAGAGAAAATTCCCATCTTATCAAATGATGACATAAATGATTTATTTGCATCATAAGATAAAACTCCAGATGACATATAATCATAAAACATAACATTACATAGGTCTGGATCTATGTAGTTCTGAAAATAGTACTTTGATCTATCCTCATAACCTATACAACCAATAAATATATCCGGTGACATATCACCAATGTCATTAACAATAATGTCAATCATCAAGAGCCCCCCAATTCAATAAGTCAGGCTGACGTTTTCTTGTCTCATTGCCATCTGGGATATTATTTATAACCTTACTTTGCCCGGTTATTAAGGGCAATGGATAGAAAGGTGCAATTCTGTGGGAAACACGTGCGCGGCAATCTGTAATTTCAAAAAGAAGATGCTTACCTTCCCTTCGTTGGTCAACAACCAAAGCTCCAGCATTTATAGCAATGCCAAGTATATCTTTGGTCACAACATCAATATCCTTGAAAATAAAAGAAAGGGCAGGTTCAGGACGAAATTTCTTATCAAATAAACCCAAAGAAATAGAGGCCCCCAAACAGTCAACAACATCGAGAGGATTCCGTACTTTTCGATTATGCCCACTTGTCGGAACAGCCTGCGTTGCAACCAAAGCCCGGAACCGATCGACATTACGACTGATAACGCGGTTCTGCGCAGTAGATGAGCTCTCACCAGAAAGAAAACTATCCAAAAGTTCATTAATGTAGAAATTAATAGCCCTTGGATTACTTTCGGCTAAACTAATAATTTGATCAAATCCATGATAATACCCGTAACCTTTAACAGATCTCCTCCGTATCACCCCTTCTTGCCTAACCTTTTCAGATAAATAATAGCTTCTAATCTCTACTATCGGCGCAATTTTCCTTACCTGTTGAGCTCTTTTTGCTCCAGTTAACTCTCTAATACTTCCAACATCATCCACTCCCTGATCACTCATATACTCAATAAAACTTTTATCTTCATTATCTTTTATTGCATTATCAAATATTTTTTCAAAATTTTTCTCAAACCTAGTCTTTTTATAGTCTCTTGTTCTTTTGTTAATTGCCTGAGAGGAATTCAGATATAGAACAAAATCGTCAAAATCAACTTTTCTCTTAGCGCACTGCAAAGCCACCAATTCCCGAGAAAAATCATATTCTGGATTTGCAAATTTACTGGTCAAGTTTACAGCAATAAAGTCCTGCCCCTCAACGGGAGAAGATCCAGATGACAGCTTAGCCTCAATGTCATAAAAATCAACAAAGGGGAAAAGAGAAAATTTAAGAACTACTCTGTGATCAAATGACCGCAAGTTTTCATATAATTTATAAAGAACTCTCTTAGGGGCAATTTCCATTTCGTCGAAATTTATACTCCACTTCTTCACCTCTCCAAGAACATTATCAACTATATCAAAAAAACCTCTAAACATCAGAAGAACATCTAGATGATCTGAAACAATTCGGGAATGATCGTTTAATTGCTCGAATGAATTAATTTTCGATCTAAACGAGTTTGCCCGATCTATAAGAGCCAGCTTTACCCCTAGAAAAGATGTTTCAACCTGTTTTAACTTCCAAAATTTGGAGCATTTCCTAGATATTTCGACCTCTTGATCTTCATCGACCCGAACCGCCCAATATGGAGCATCCTTATCACTAAATTTTTTTGCAATGTTCCGGCTATCCTCAAAAGAGGAAATAAGTTCATGCAAACAATGATCAACAAACAAACCATTAAGTATTATTTCCTTAAAACCTTCCCCACCATCACTCATCTTAATAATATTTGCATTTCCCTTCCAAAGAGTCTCCGCCGGGATATATATAGGTATATAGTTCAAATCTATTTCTTTTAAAATATTACAAAAATCACCCCTCTTGCTCATAAAATATAAACCAGATGGAGTAAGGGATTTTAATATAGTGGTCTTCCCAATTCCTCTTGGCCCCACCAAAACAAGATTATGATATCCAGCAATTTTACTGAACTCCTTCGGCATAACTAGATGCTCAACAATTTCCCGAGGAGTTTTATTTCTCGCATTAAACGCTGTCGGATGGTTACTCATGATCCGTCTCCTTGAATCAGCATACCGATCACCTGCCCTCTTTCTCCAACTAGTTTACGATTTCCGCCTACCATCAAACAGTTAACTTCATCCATTTGCTTAACAGATAAGTATTCAACCCCCACAGCCGTCTGGGTCAGATCCTCCAAGCTCCTAAATCCAACTGCATTTAGAGAAAGCAAATCTCGCGCCACTTGCCCGACATCTGGCTCCACACCAAATCGTCGAGTATGCGGCATAGCATCCCTTCCACTCACCTGCCATGCGACCTCCCCCCATTCCCATGAATAAACCACCCCAGACGGCGAACCTTGCTCGTGAGTATGAAAATCTAAAATATGAAACTGGTTGGTATGAAAACGCTCAAGCCGCCTGTATGGCAACGCCGCCAAGCTTGAAGCTGACAAAATGTAGGGAGGATTTTGCCCGGTCACAAAACGCTTCAATGCGCCTAGATGTTTATGGCCATGCAAAACAACACACTGCTTTCCACAGTTTGCCAACCTCTCTAAAAATACCGGCCCGCTTGGAATCTGATCATACGTCGGATCAGTAATCTCATCAATCTTCTGAGGATGATGATGCATAGCTATTAGAATATGATTCAAATTAGTCTGCGCAATTATATCAAGTACAGCTGAAATCATACCATCAGTCAGATGACCAACACTGAATATCTCATCCGCCCGATCGGTCCCGAGGCCATGTAGTCGACATGTATCCAATGCAATCAACAAACAGTCACCAATCTCGAGAGCAGAGACACCGTTCCTGTAATAATGATCATTGAATTCTTGATTTGATGACGGAAACTCTGGTTTAATTTGGGATAAATATTCCAACCTGTTTTCTGCAGCTCTGATGTTATCAGCGCGTGAATCTATATCGTGATTTCCCGTAACAGATATTACATGAGGTATTCCAAGCTCTTCTGCGACGAAATGAAGATCACTCCAAACAGTAATCAAGGGAAGTTTCTTGGCTTGATGAGCCAAATCACCCAAACAAACAAGAGCGTCTATGTTTAGGTCCTTGTCTTTCAAACAATCCACTATCGATATTATCGGGTTTCTTGAGGGGTGCCTATTCTCAATATAAAAATCGCTCCCTTGCCCCCCACTATATCCACCTGCCGACTCTCGTATATCCATAGATAGCGCATGAATATCGCTGACAATTAGGGCCTTCATACCCTCCCCCCTAACACAGCGATAAGCTCATTATCTTTTTTACGTCGCCCGACAAAACCGCCAACATTTCTACGAACATTGACACTTCCAACTATCCAATTGGAAAATAGGCCGCGAAATTCCGAACAGTCTCTATATGAAATTACAACTCGATTTTCTCGTTTCGAGCACCACACGGCGACATCACGCAACCTCTCCAAATCTTCCCCGCCGAATTCTTTATTTCCATACTCACTAAAAACTCTTGCGTCTTTTGTAAAGTATGGCGGGTCCATATAAATCGTAGAACCAGAAGGGGAAGAATTCCTTAAAAAATCTTCGAAATCTAAACTAAACAATTTAGCCATTCTGAGCTTATTTGAAAAAAACAAAACATCTTCAAATGATATTTTCTTTTTAATTTTCAACTTAGCCCCAAATGGAGTATTGAAATTACCTTTTTTGTTAGTTCTATATATGCCATTAAAACAATAATGATTCAAATATAGAAAAAATCCAGCCTTCACAATCCCGCATGATAAAATATTAAACTCGTCCCTTACTTTATAATAATCTTCTTCACCTATATTTATATCATTATACACATCCCAAACTTTTTTAGGGTTAACCCTAATATTCGCATAAAAAGAAATAAGAGCGGGATTGTAATCATTTAGTATTGCGGCAGGAGGATTCGACTTTAAAAAAAATGATGCAGAACCACAGAATGGTTCATAGTAAGGACGATCAAAATCAAGATAGGGCATAATTTCCCGAGCGGACCCCATTTTGCTCCCCGCCCACTTCAACAACTGCATACTTTTAGCTTCCAGCTATAATCGTTAATTCGATTTCGGGACTATCACGTGTTTCATGAGTTTTTGTGGAGCCCCCTCAACAAATTTGATCTCCTTGACACAACGCACTTACCTACAACAATCTGACATTTAACAATATAAAAATGCCTAAAACGAAGTTACCTTTAGGCGATATGAAACACAATCACTTTACCCTAGATAGAGGTCACTAACCAACCGAGCAATATTTCCTCCATTCTCAAAGCTATCTTCAGGATCCAAATGACCCAGCACTCCGAACTTATTTCAGAATACGAGCATCTCCAAAGGATTGTCGAAGAATTTGATGGGAAATCATTGACGATCAAAACTTGGAGCGTAACCCTCAGTGCAGCAGGTATTGTAACAAGCATTATTGAAGAAAAACCGCTAGTGTTACTAGTAGCAGCTGCATCTTCAGTCGTATTTTGGTTGATTGAAGCACTATGGAAAGCGAACCAGCAGGCATTTTACGGGCGCATCAAAGAAATCGAAGCGGCTTTTCAAACAGGCACCCCAATACAACCATTCAGAATTGCCACCTCATGGAGTGAACATTGGAATCAGAATGGGCGGTCACTGTTTGCTTTTAAAATAATGCATTGGCCACATATAAGCCTACCGCACATAGTAGTCTGTCTAAGCGCAATTGCGATATATCTTTTACAAATATGACGTGGCACCACCTTTCCTCAGACTGGCTGAACTGGGCTGATCAACTCGCCCCCGCAGCACAGAAGATCAACCGGCATCTGATCGCAGCACTCGATCTGCCGACTTTGGCACGGGCCGCCGATGGGCAAGGATTGGCCGTGCTTGATCTCGCGTCCGGGGTCGGGGAACCGGCATTCGGAATTGCGCGGATGCTGGCTGGTGAGGATGATTCAGGCCTGCACGGCCAAGTGATCGCATCCGACATCGTGCCGGGCATGTGTGCCGGGTTGGTGGAACGCGCCGGGGCGGAGGGGATTGGCAATCTGTCGGTGGTTGCGGCCGACATGGAAAAGCTGCCCTTTGGGGCGGGCACGATGGATGCGATTTCGTGCCGGTTTGGTGTGATGTTTTGCCGTGATCCCGATGCCGCCCTTCATGAGGCCAGCCGGGTCTTGCGCGCTGGTGGCCGGGCGAGCTTCATGCTGTGGGCGCCGCTGGTCGATAATCCGTTATTTGCCGCCATGGATGGGGTTCTGGGCAATATGCTGGGCACCGGGTTTGCCGATGCGGGGCTTGACCTGTTTGGCTTTGCCGATCCGGCGTCGGCGACTGCGCGCATGGTGCGGGGCGGGTTTGGCGATGTTGCCATCACCACCCATAATCCCGCCGGGCGCATCCCGGAACGCGCGACATTCTGGAAGCCGCAGATGGAAATGCTGTTTGGGCCGCAACTACGTGCCGCCACGGATGCGGAACGCGGGGCGATTGATGCCGCGATGTTCGAAGCACTCCGTCCTTATGTAGCGGACGGGCATTTTCAGGTTCCGATTTGTTTTCATGTACTTGCCGGGGTGAAGGGGTAAGACCGCGCCTCAAAGCAGCGTTTTTCCCTTGATTTCCGTGATCCTTCGTGTCAAACCGCGCGCCTTGGAAGGGATGTTTCCTTCCCCTGTCGTAGCACCAGGTTAAAAACACGAAAGACATGACATATGAAGACGATTGTCGTCTGCTCTGGCGGGCTGGATTCCGTCACGCTGGCCCATAAGGTTGCGGCCGAGCATAAACTGCATTCCCTGATTTCGTTCAATTATGGCCAGCGCCATAAAAAGGAACTTGATTACGCCGCGCGTGCCGCACGCGATCTTGGCGTCAAACATCACATTGTTGATCTGACACCGGTTGGCGCACTCCTGACCGGGTCGTCATTGACATCTGATGATATCGATGTGCCCGATGGCCATTATGCCGAAGAAACCATGCGCATCACCGTTGTGCCCAACCGCAATGCCATCATGCTTGCGGTTGCGTTCGGGGCTGCGGCGTCGGCCGGGGCGGATGCAGTAGCAGCGGCCGTTCATGGCGGGGATCATTTCATCTATCCCGATTGCCGTCCCGATTTCATCAAATCGTTCCAGACGATGCAGAACCACGCCCTTGAGGGTGTGCGCGACGTGTCGCTTTATACCCCGTTCCTCCACGGATCAAAGGCCGATATCGCCGCCGAAGCCGGGCGTCTTGGCGTTCCGATTGATCGCACATGGTCCTGTTACAAGGGTGGTGAAACCCATTGCGGGCGATGCGGCACCTGTGTCGAGCGGCGCGAGGCGCTTGAGCTTGCCCGTGTGCCCGATCCGACGGTTTATGTCGATCGCGATTACTGGAAACAGGCAAGGGCGGAGCATATGGCGCGCAGCCTTGGAGCAGAGGCGGAAGTGCAACCTTCCGGGGACTAAAAGCCGCTGGACCAAGCATGGTGGGGCACGATGGATGCCCGCTTTCGCGGGCATGACGAAGGTAAGGTAATCCCCCCAAAACCGTCACTCCCGCGCAGGCGGGAGCCCAGTCTTTCGCACCGCAGACTCACAGACACAACCCGGCCGCAAGCCCTCCGCTGCATCGCGGGCACGGGCGCGCCGTATCGAAAGCCATTATGATGTTTACCATCACCAAACAATTCGCCTTTTCCGCCAGCCATCAACTGGCCGGGCTTGATGCCGATCATCCCTGTTCGCGCCTGCACGGGCATAATTACATTGTCGAAGTCGAGCTTCGCGGTGCGGAGCTTGATGCGCGGGGGTTCGTGCGCGACTACCGCGAACTGGGCCCGCTCAAGAAAATGATTGATGACGAATTTGATCACCGCCACCTCAACGAGGTCCTTGGCCACGATCATGCCACCGCCGAACGGCTTGCCCTTTTCTTTTACGAATGGGCGCATGACCGCTGGCCTGAAGTCAGTGCAGTGCGGGTTTCCGAAACCCCGAAAACATGGGCGGAATACCGACCATGAGCGGGACGGAACTTGCGCCAGAGCTTGGAACAGAGCTGGCATCCGATAAAATCCGCATATCGGAAATTTTCGGACCGACCGTGCAGGGCGAAGGGGCGCTGATCGGCATGCCGACAGTGTTTGTCCGCACCGGGGGATGCGATTTTCGCTGTTCATGGTGCGATACGCTTTATGCCGTCGATCCGGCCTTTCGCGCCGACTGGAAACCGAATACGGCGGCTGAGGTCATGGATCGCGTCCGCACCCTTTCGGGTGGCAAGCCGATCCTTGTGACCCTTTCGGGTGGCAACCCGGCGATCCAGCCGTTGGGCGGGTTGATTGCGCTTGGCAAACGCAATGGCTTTACCTTTGCCATCGAAACCCAGGGCAGCATCGCGCGTGACTGGTTTGCCGATCTTGATTACCTGACGCTAAGCCCCAAACCACCAAGCAGCAGTACTGATTTCGACCCGCGCGCCCTTGCCGCCTGCATTAATGCTGCGCGCGCCAATGGCGTGCTTGACGGTCCGGCGATCACTCTTAAATTCCCGGTCCGCGATGATGCCGATCTGATGTTTGCCGACCATGTCCGTAGACTGCATCCCGATATCCCGGTCTGCCTGCAACCGGTCAATACCACCCCTGCCGAGCCACATCCGGACGGGGCGAATGGCGTTGATATTGCGGGACTGACGGAACGCTATCGCTGGCTGGTGGATCAGGTATCAGAACGCGGCTGGTTTAACATTCGTGTCCTGCCGCAATGGCACGTCCATGTCTGGGGCAACCTGCGCGGGGTGTGATTTGCGGCTGTCGCTTTATGCAATAGGGCGGGCACATTGCTCTCCTATGGATGCGAACCCGCCAGATCACTAACTGAATGCCTGCCGCATTTTTTCTTATTTCGTCCCCCATATCCCGCCAAACAGAACCACCCCATTTGCGAAATTGCGGGGCACTCACCATATTTAAGGAAGAAAGCCGGTTTGACTTCTCGCGCAGTGCGCGCACAAAGACCGGCAATCATGCTGTTTTGGGGCGAGCAGGAGCGGATTAGATCCGCTCGTTACACGGTCGCGCGAAACTGCCGGAAGCTTGGCCTTTGGTCCATTCCGGAAGCCCGAAGGAGCCATGATCATGACGATCACCCGCACCACGCATCGCAGTGTTACCTTCTATCACCCGTTTCGTCTGACCGGGCATGACCGGCTGTTTCCGCCCGGCATTTACGAGGTCGAAACCACTGAGGAACTTGATGCAATGGCCGCCACCCGGACCTATAAAAAGATCGAATGCCGCATCCCGGTTCTGGTCGAAGGCAGCCGCGACATGGAGGAGGAAATCCTGATTGTCGATCCCGCCGCCCTTGATGCGGCACTGGTTCTTGATGCCGATCCGCTACGCGAAGAAGAACGCGAAGCCCTTCTTGGCAGGCCGGGCACCCCCGCCAAACCACCAATTGCCAATGGTGGCGCCAGCCAGCATTAGGGTAAATACACCAGCGGCGTGATCCAGCCCTGTTCCTGCATGACTTTTACCCCCTCCAGCAGCGGCCCGGCGATCAGGAACCAGCAGCCATCGCGAATGGTGCGCAGGAAAACGGGTGGCTGACAGACCAGCGGACTTTCATCGCGCCATCGGAAAGTTGCCGGGCGAAATCGTGGCACCGTAATCAGGTAACGGTAATATCGCGGGCCGAAACTCTGCTTTAACACCGCCTCCTCGCGCAGGGTTACCTCGCGCAGGACAATCCAGCAGACAATGGCAAACAGTCCGGCAATCACAAGGCTACCGCTTTGCGCCCCTGCGCCGAATGCACCGGTGATCGAAAACAGATAAAGCGGATTGCGGCACAGGGAATAAGGGCCCGTCATCACAAGTTCGGTCTTTTTGCGCCCGCCGATATAAAGCGCGCACCAGCCACGCCCAACGATGCAGATCATGATGGCGATAATCCCGGTCGCCTCGATCACATCATGGATGTTTGTCGTGCGTTGCCAGCTTGCCTGTGCGAGCGTCACCAAAAGAAGCATCATCAGACCGCCGATCCGCAAGGTTCGCTTGCGGATACGCTGCACATTCCGAAGACCATCATCATGGCGCTCAGCGGCGTTTATGACGTTGCCGTCTCGAACGACCGTGTTTCGGTCATTGTTTTCGCCGGGTTTGCTACTGGCATTATGGCTGGGCTTGAAATGGTTTTTTGGTTGGATCATGTCGGCAGGTTCCTGTTTTGAAATCCTGCCAACCCTGCCCTATTGCGCTGCGTCCGACGTCCGGCCCTGCCCATCCGCCCCGTCCGGTGTCACTCCGGACGCTTGCGATTCTGCGACGGCCCGCGCGTTCGCCCGCACCGCACTTGGCGTATCCCCGGTCAGCTTTTTAAACGCCAGATTAAAGGTCGATTTCGAATTGAAACCGACACTTAGCGCCACATCCAGGATGGTGCGGTCCGGCTCGGCAATCAGTACTGCACGGGCTTCCTCGATCCTCGCACCATTGACATAATCAAAGAAATTCTGCCCGATATGATGATTCAAAACATAGGATAACTGATTGGGTGAAACCCCGATGGCACGGGCAAGCTTCGGAAGCGAAACCAGCGGGTCCAACAGCAGATCTCCGCGCTTGCGAATCTCATCAAGCCGCCTTCGCGCCAATGCCACGCCGTCATCGTCAAGCAACGGCCGTGTAATCGGTTCCACCTCGGAACCCGGCAGAGAAGGCGCAGAAGGAACCGCCGCAGAAACAGCATTGCTTTCCGAGCCGTGTACTGGTTCGGTCAGGTCCTCTTCATCCACCTCACCGTCGCCCGGCCAATCGGGCATGACAAACAAAACTGGCTGGGTCGCAATCTCATAGCTAAGCGCGAACAGCAGTAGCAAAAATGCCACCCCGGTTCCCGACATCGCCAGGTCTTCAACATAGAAAAATGCCGCAATCTTACCCATAAGGGCCGTCAGGAAGATCAGGCTGACACCACCGAGAATAACCGCCATCCAGCGGCGCATCGCGTTGCGATCCGCTCCGAGCTGTTCCTGTGCCTGACGAAAATACCGATGCGCCACCTTCCAGATCAGCAAAACATAAGTCCCCGCCTGCGCGAAAATTGCAAACCAGCAAAAACTGCTGATGGCGGCAGGAACAGTAAAACTATGTTGGAAATTATCAGAAATGGGCATGCCATTGGTGATCGACCATGCCATGAGGTTCAGAACCACACCTGCCAACACAAAATGTACCCAAGGCTGACGTGACGGGACGCCCGAAACTTCGCGGAAGTAAAGATAAACAGCCGGGGCAATCAGGAAATTTGCCGGAATGAATATCATTTCGACAACCTGATAGCTCTGCGGGGAAAAGAAGACCTCGGCGACATCTTCGAACAGGTTGAACGCCACGGACGTCAGGAAAAGCATCATCCAGCGATTGGCGCGGAACGCGCGCGCACCCTCGGAACGCAACAGCAGGCAAAGGAATGCTGCCTGCGCGATGCCAGCTACAGCCACAATCAGATCAAGATAGTCATATATGTCGTTCATGAACCTGTCTTATCCCGTTTGATCGGAGCCCGGCATTGCCCCCTTGCCGGGATGAAGAATTATCGTCCTATATCGTTTCAATATGCACAAACAAACACAATCGGCGTCCGACAATGCACAGCCGGACGCCCGAACAGGCGAAATCAGACAGTTTGCTTCTTGGACCAGTATGACTACCCCAAAACGGATGATGAAACATTCGTCAGTTTTGTAACAAACCACCTGCATCGATCGTCATGAAACTACAACGCGTATTAAATTGACTATATCAGTTCGATATACTAAGAATCGATATATATCGAACTGATATAGTTATTCCAGCATCTTCCCCCGCCGGAATGGCAATCGGATCGAGATGCATAACAGGATGGATACCGGACAGAATATGGATGTACGCACTTTGTGCCTTGGCGCCCTGATGGGTGGTGAAGCAACCGGATACGAGATTCGCAAAATGTTTGAAGATGGTACTTTCAGCCATTTTCAGATCGCGTCTCTTGGTTCGATCTATCCGGCCCTGACCAAGCTGACGCAGGACGGCATGGTAACCTTTGTCGAACGCGAACAGGAAAATCGCCCCGACAAAAAGGTTTACCAGCTGACCAGTGAAGGCCGCCGGACATTCCTGCGGACACTTTTGCAGACCCGTCCGGGCGAGGATCGTTACCGGTCCGACATCCTGTTCATGCTGACCTTTGCCGAGGAATTGCCGATCGAGCTGACCGAGGCCCTGATCGATGAATTCGCCGCCCGTCACGAAATGATGAAAATCGATATCGATCCGGACAATCCGCAAAAGGATGAATGTCCGCTTGCCCATGGTCGCGATGAAGACGGCCAACCAACCCCCGGGTGCCGCTTTGTCGCCGGACTTGGACAGGCGATGTGCGAAGCGACCCTTAACTTCATCCGCCAGAACAAGGCAGGTCTGATCGAGGAATTGCGAACTCGCAAAGACAAGAAAGCCTGACCTGTCGATAAGAATAAAAACAATACCAGAAACAACAACAAGAACCGCAAGGTCACCCTGAACGCGCCACCGTATCAAGTACCACACGCATTCCGTTTGGGCATATCTGAGGGAATTGAACCATGAATGCTTCACGCCTTGTCGCCATCGTACTTGCCCTTGGGGCTGTACTTTGGGTTGGATCGGGATTACTGGCCGGGGACGAACCGGCCGAGACGGCGGAAACTTCCGCATCCGGCATGGACGAAAATGCCGCCCCGATTCCGACGGAATCACCATCAGCCGGGCACGCCCCACGTGCCGCCGTCCGCGTCAGAACCAGCGAAGCCGTCGAACATGTCGATATGCTGCGTATTTCGGGACGCACCGAAGCCGTTGTGTCGGTTGAAATCCGTGCCCAGATCGATGCAACCGTCGAACAGATCGGCGCGGTCAAGGGACAACGGGTGAAGAAAGGAGACCTTCTGGTCAAGTTGGCGGTTGAAGATCGTTTGGCCCGTGTTGAAAAGGCGCGCGCCCTTGTGGCCCAGCGCGAACTTGAAAACAGTGCCGCCAAAAGCCTTGCAGAAAAGAATTACCGTTCGAAAACCGGCGTTGCGGAAACCAAGGCGCTTCTGGAAGAGGCACGCGCGGATTTGAAACTCGCACAGATCGAACTGACCCATACCGAAATCCATGCCCCGTTCGACGGTGTCGTTGAAGACCGCCCGGCGGAAATCGGTGATCTTCTGTCGATTGGCGATCCGGTCGCGACCCTGATCCAGGCGGACCCGATGCTGGTAGTTGCCCATGTCCCCGAACATTCGATTGGCGATATCCAGAACGGACAGCTCGCGCATATCACGCTGTTTGATGGTCGCGAGGCCGATGGCGTTGTGCGGTATGTTTCCCGCGTTTCAGACAATTCAACCCGGACCTATCGGGTCGAGGTCGAAATCGAGAACACCGATCTGAGCATCCCTGACGGCATGACCTCGGAATTGCAAATCCCGATTGGCACCAAGATGGCCCATCGTGTTGTCCCGTCGGTTTTGACACTCAATGACGAAGGCCAGGTCGGCGTGCGCGGAATTGTCGATGAGGACAAGGTTGCGTTTTATCCGGTGCAGCTTCAGGGCGGGAACCGTGACGGTATCTGGATCGGCGGATTGCCAGAAAAGATCGACCTGATCGTTGTCGGCCATGACTGGGTCAAGGAGGGTGCGACTGTCGATGTCAGCCGCCTTGAGGCAGACAATGGGTCCGAAGGGACGCAGGACATGGCAGCAGCCCCCAAGGAAACGGTCGCGCGATAAGCGTGGCATTGAGGAACCGGAGACAGAAGAATGTCCCTCATTGATATTGCGCTTGACCGTTCGCGCACCGTTATCCTGACCCTGATCCTGCTTTTGGTGACCGGTTGGGTGGGGTACAACGCGATCCCCAAAGAAGCCGACCCGGATGTGCAGATTCCGGTCCTTTATGTGTCGATGCATCATGACGGTATTTCGCCCGAAGATGCCGAACGGCTTTTGCTGCGTCCAATGGAACAGGAACTTCGCACCATCGAGGGTGTGAAGGAAATGACGTCGCAATCCTATCAGGATGGCGCATCGGTCACGCTTGAATTCTATTCAGATGTCGATATTGACGACGCGCTTGCCGATGTGCGTGAACGGGTCGACATTGCCAAATCCGAACTGCCCGACGAAACTGACGACCCCGAAGTTCACGAGGTCAACCTGTCGCTGTTCCCGGTTCTGGTCGTGACACTTGCCGGTGAAGTGCCCGAACGTACCCTGTTGCGTCTGGCGCGCGACCTTAAAGATGACATCGAAGGCATCCCAGCGGTCCTTGAAGCCAACCTTGCCGGTGACCGCGAGGAACTGGTCGAATTTGTCATCGACCCGATGAAGGTCGAGGCCTATCGCCTGAACGGTGTCGATATCGTTTCGCTGGTCCGCAATTCAAATGCGCTGGTGGCGGCCGGTGCCATCGATACGGGATCGGGCCGTTTCAACATCAAGGTTCCCGGCCTGTTTGAGACGGTCAATGATATCCTTGATATGCCGCTGGTCGTCGACGGGGATTCCGTCATCCGGTTCCGCGATATCGGCGAAGTCCGCAGGACTTTCAAGGATGCCGAAAGCTTTGCCCGTCTGAACGGCCAGTCGGCCATCGCAATCGAGGTTTCCAAACGTGTCGGCGAAAACATCATTGATGTGATCGACAACATCAAATCTGTTACCGCCGACGCCGCCCAATCCTTCCCGCCCAACGTCACCGTCAGCTATTCGCAGGATAAATCATCAGATATCCGCACCATGCTGACCGACCTTCAGAACAGTGTGATTCTTGCGATCCTGCTGGTGATGGTGGTGGTGATCTGGTCGCTGGGCTGGCGGTCGGGACTTTTGGTAGGGCTTGCCATTCCGGGGTCGTTCCTGACGGCTATCCTGATCCTTTGGGCTCTGGGCATGACGGTTAATATCGTCGTTCTGTTCAGTCTGATCCTTGCGGTCGGGATGCTGGTGGATGGTGCAATTGTTGTAACCGAATATGCTGATCGCAAGATGCTGGACGGATTGCCGCGCAAGCAGGCCTATCCGTTGGCGGCCAAACGCATGGCGATGCCGATCATTGCATCCACGGCAACGACGCTTGCGGCCTTCCTGCCACTGGCATTCTGGCCCGATATCGTCGGCGAGTTCATGAAATTCCTGCCGATCACGGTTCTGTTTACCCTGTCGGCATCGCTGGTTATGGCCCTGATCTTTGTGCCGACGGTGGGCGCATGGTTTGGCAAGCCCGGTTCAGCATCAAGCGAGGCACTGGACGCGGTTGCCGCAGGCCGGATGGATCGTTTGCGCGACCTTAAGGGTGGGACAGGTTTTTATGTCCGGCTGCTTAAAGGTTCATTGCGGTTGCATTGGCTGGTTGTACCGATGGCATTTGTCATCCTGATCGGTGTGTGGGCGGCATTTGGGGTATTTGGTCGCGGGGTGGAGTTTTTCCCCGCGGTCGAGCCCGAGGTCGCCGCCGTTCAGGTACGTGCACGCGGCAATATGTCCTACTATGAACAGGATACGTTGCTCAAAGAAGTCGAGGACCGCATTCTGGGCCTTGATGCCAAGCACGAAGGCGAACACTGGTTTGATACGGTCTATGCCCGCTCGGGCCGCAGTGCAAGCAGCGGCGGCAATGATACCCCCGAAGACGTGATCGGTGTCATCCAGCTTGAATATGCCGACTGGCAATCGCGCCCGAAAGCGACCGAGATTGAACATCGCATCCTTGAAGAAACGGCCGATCTCGCCGGATTACAGATCGAAATTCGCGCCGCCGAAGCAGGCCCGCCACAAGGCAAGGATGTCCAGATCCAGTTGCGCTCGCTTTATCCCGACGCGCTGGATGAAACCGCAACCATGCTGATGACCGGATTGCAGGAAATGGGCGGTCTTTACAATTTCGAAGACGGCAAATCGCCCCCGGGCATTGACTGGGAATATACTGTCGACCGTGCACAGGCTTTGAAATTTGGGGCGGATATCACCCAGATCGGCAATGTGATCAAACTGGTCACCAACGGCATCAATTTTTCGACCTATCGTCCGGATGATTCAACCGAGGAAATTGACATTGTCGGGCGTTATCCGGCTGAACACAGATCGCTTGAAGAACTGCAAAGTCTTCAGATCGTGACCGACAAGGGTCTGGTACCACTGGCGAATTTCGTCAAACGTACGGCGAAGCCCAAAACCGGGACATTGTCACGCGTTGACAGCCGCCGTGCCCTGACGGTGAAGGCCGACGTTGCCGAAGGCATTCTGGTCGACACCAAGGTCCAGGAGGTCAAGGAATGGATGAAAACCCTTGATATCGATCCGCGGGTTTCGGTCGAATTCAAGGGGCAGGATGAAGAACAGCAAAAATCTGCAGACTTCCTGAAAAACGCTTTTTCGGTCGCTCTGTTCATCATGTTCGTCATTCTGGTAACCCAGTTCAACAGCATATCCAGTTCGCTTCTGATCATGATCGCGATTGTGATGTCAACAGCCGGTGTGTTCCTTGGCTTGATGATCACCGGACAGGCGTTTTCAATTGTCATGAACGGGATCGGGGTCGTGGCACTAGCCGGCATTGTGGTAAACAACAACATCGTTCTGATCGATACGTTTGATCGGCTCAAACACAGTGCCGACAGTATCGAAACCGCGATCCTGCAAACCGGAGCACAGCGTTTGCGTCCTGTGATGCTGACCACTGTTACCACGATCCTTGGTCTGGTACCGATGGTGTTGCAGATCAACATCGACTTTGCCGAACGTTCAATGTCGATCGGTGCGCCCTCTACTCAATGGTGGGTCCAGCTTTCGACATCCATTGCGTTTGGTCTGGCATTTGCCACCGTCCTGACCCTGGTCTTTACCCCCTGTGCGCTGATGATGCGTCACAAGGCGGGGATCGGCTGGCGGAAACTGAAAGCACGAATAGCAGAAAAATTTGGCCGGGATAGTACACCGCAATCGGCCGATCACGGGGCGTAAAACCCAGCGACCTCTGGCAGAACAGAAAAACCGCGCGACATTCCCCCCCGACCCCGCCGCGCGGTTTGACCGGCCCCCAGCTACGCATTGGGGGCCGGTCACTTTTTGGGGGAACAGACAGGGAAAATCATAAGCCGCAACAAGGCGGAATGTATCAGTTCGAAGGAACACCTTCGGGCAGGGATTGCGCCCATATCTTTTGATAAACACCGCTTTTTTTCAACTCACCCAAAGCATTTTCCAATCGGGTAACGATGTTCGGATCGGTTGACCGGCTGGCGGCAAGATAAAGCTCGCTGGAAAGTTCGGGTATTTCGGCTGAGACCTGTAAAAGATCGACATTGTATTGAAGGCTTCCAGCCCGGTAAGGCAGCGAAAGCGCATCCCCCGCCACCAGATCAACCCGACCGGCATAAAGAAGCCGCAGGGTCGCCTCGGCCGAAGGGACGAAATCAACGTCAAAACCCTGATTTTGCAGGAACTCTGCCTTGACGTCCTTAAGTTGACCGGTAATCCGGAAGGTTTTCAAGGCGTCCCAATTGGTTCCCACCGGCACGTCGCTACCGCGCAGTGAAAATAGTCTTACATGATACGGAGAAACCGTGCCAACCCATCGAAACAGGCCTTCCCGATCCGGACGACGGGCGATACTGAAAATCAGGGTATCGGGCTGGGCCTGTGCTGCGGCAAAGGCGCGTGCCCAAGGTTGCGCAGTAATCCGGCATTCTATATTCGCGTCATTGCAGATCTGGCGTACAACATCGACTGCAGGGCCAGAGACATAATTGCTGTCTTCGCTGACAACAACATAGGGTGGGAACGGCGTTGTCACGATATCGACAGTTTGCGCATAAGCGGGGCTTTGCTTCCATTCCGAAAGCCCGCACAAGACAAACACTATCGCCACAAGACGAGCGGCCGTAACGGATAAAATGGCAACGGGCCATGGCGGACGTCTGTCAAAGGTCATTACCGCCTCATAGCGATGAAAGCCGTCTTGTTTTTCGTTATTCCCGTCAGCAGCATCGTAGCGAAGAACATACGGATCACCAAACAGCAATTCCGCTCAGATTCCCTTATCGAAAGTCTAATGGTCTTATTGCACATGAGGTAGAGCAATTTCTGTTTCAAGACCAAACCTAGTGATAGGGGAAATCCTTCGTTCGGATAGCAGGGCCTACATAATTTGCTAATGAATTCGGCGCTATCATGATCACAAAACAATAACGATCCTTGCATATTCGGGAATAAAACATGGGATTGCGGATGATGCGTTGGCGCAAATATCGCGCCGTATCCGGTCTGATCGGACTTGTCGCGCTGCCCTTCATGGCAACGGTCGCTAACGCTGATGCCCCGGGCATCCTGACCTGGGCTGTCCCGCCTTTCGCTCCAGCCTTCATTTCCGAAGATGGAAAACTTACCGGTTATGCCTCCGATACCCAGAACTGGTTTGCCGCGCGGCTTGACGATTATCAGCACGAAATCATGGAAGTTCCTCTGGCGCGGCTTCTGGCGGAAATGCGCAACGGGGCGGCCGATGACCATCCCGGTCATATCCGTTGCAGTACGACCCTGATCCCGACCGACGAACGGCGCGAATATATCAGCTTTGCCAAGACCATTCTGCTGCATCTGCCGATTTCCGTCGTCATCCGCGCGGAGGACGAGGCAAATTTCCAACCCTTCCTTGACGAAGAAGGACATATCCAGCTTGGCCAATTGATGGCGAACGGGGATATGACCACCGCCCTTCGGATCGGGCGATCTTACGGGACACTGATTGACAATTATGTCGAAAGATATCGCAACGCCCCGCAAATCATGCCGGTGGCCGACGATAGCAAGCTTTTGAAACTTCTTGAACTGGGCCGGATCGACTGGACATTCTATTTCCCGTCCGAAGCGGAATTTTACCGGCGGGAAATCGCGCCCAACCAGATGATCAAATCATTGCCGATCCGTGGCAATACCAACCTGCTTGAAGCGACCATAGGCTGTGCGAAAACACCGGCTGGCCAACAGGCGATTTCCCGGATCAACCAGATTGTCGATACCAATCCCGACATGCCATGGACCAACTTTTATGCTGCTTGGCTTTCCCCTCAGGATCGCGAATGGTTTGTGGCGGCACGGGCGCATTATATCGACCCCAAACAGTTCGAAGCACTTCTGACGCCAAGAAAATAAACCACGTCCCAATGTCTCACCAAACAACACCCTATCCTAAAGTGACTAAACCTGCCCGGGTGTTGCGGGCCGTTTTCCAAACCTATCCGCTTTCTGATATCCAACATGCAAGCCCCTTTACCTCGGTTAAACCGGACTGCAACACGATTTTCCATTGTATGACTATTGATCTATGCTGATGCCCCACCACTTTTGGGTAAGCATGGATGAAAACACGGACCCGCGCATCTTGGCGAACGGGTATATTGGTATGTGCAGTCGCTATTTCAGTTCCCTCATAATTGCCGGAATTTCGGCAATGCTGGTTTCGCAAATACCTGCAGCAATGGCGCAGGAAACTTTGCCGCTGCTTGTTACCCCCGTGCCCCCATCAACATCGGAAACCAGAACGGATATTGTCTGGGCCGTAGACGCCATCACACCGGGCTTCATAAAGGTCGAGGGTCGGTTGAACGGCTATGGTGCGCAAATGCTGGACTGGTTTATCGCGCGTATGCCCGAATATAACCATCTGGTACAAATCCTGCCGCGGCGCAGTGCCTATGATGCCATGCGCGCGGCGGGAGAAAGCGGTAAAACCATCTGTATCCCCGGAACCCAACAGACCCCGGAACGCGCAAAAGATTTCGCCATAAGTGGCACCGTCGCACCATTGCTGCCGCTTTCGGTTGTCGTTCTAAGCAGCGCCCGCCACTACTTTCGGCCATACATGCTGGCAAACGGAACGATCGATCTGGCCGCGCTGCTTGGCGATACATCGCGCTATACAGCACTGGCAAAGGCCCGGTCTTATGGACCGGAAGTTGACAGCATTCTGGCAACTGCGATTAATGCGCCAAATGTTTTGCGCACTGATAACCAGTCAAGCTTTCCGATGATGCTGGAAATAGGTCGCATTGACTGGATGCTGGCCTATCCGGTTGAAATCGAGTTCCATCGCCGTCAGGCAAAGGATGCATCCGACACATTGTCGTTGCCCATTCAGGGGCTACCCCGTCTGATGAATATCAGCGTGGCCTGCAGTCGGTCGGAAAATGGTATCGGGGCTGTCAGCGAGATCAACGCCATCCTTGCCAGCCATCCCGCTATGCCGTGGCTTGAATATTATATCGATTATCTTGGCCACGAGGACCGTGCCCGTTTCCTTGATGCCCTGAAAGAATTCAAACAGTCACGAGATCTTCCCGTCGGACAATAACATCGCTCCCCCAAATGAAACAGGCACCGCCAAAACGGTGCCTGCCAAAGAATTTCGGCCGGATAGGATCAATTCTGATGAACCCGGTTCAGCCCTTCTTCGGGATCGTCATCGGGTTCGCCGTCATCGTCTTCTTCCTCGGCACGAACTTCGTCCTGCTGATGTTCGACCCCCATGCGGCGATACGAACGATATGACAGCGGGAAGGTCGCAAAATAGACCGCGGCAATCACCGAAAGCGTCAGCCACGGCGAGGACACCAGAAACGCGACGGAAGCCCCGAATGCCAGCATCAGCGGCAGAACCCATGCGCGCGGAACCTTGACCTTCTTGAATGAATAGGTCGGCATCCGCGACACCATCAGACCGGCAATCAACACACCGTAAGGTGCAACGATGTAGGGGCTGTCAAACACGCCACGCCCGAACTGGAAAGTCAGCACAATCGGCCACATCGCAAGCGCCGCTGCCGCCGGGGCAGGAACCCCGGTAAAGAAACGATAGGCCCAAGTCGGCAATTCCGGTTCGCCCAGCATCTGGGTATTGAACCGCGCCAGACGCAGCGCCATGCACACCGCAAACAGCAGCGACAAGGCCCAGCCGATCGGGCCGAATTCATGCAGCGACCAGAAATAAAGCATCATCGCCGGTGCGACACCAAAGCAGACAAAATCCGAAAGGCTGTCAAGCTCGGCACCAAAGCGGCTGGATGCGTTCAGCATCCGCGCAAGACGGCCATCAAGGCCATCGATGATCCCGGCGATCAGGATGGCGGCAACCGCAGCTTCCCATCGATCCTGCATCGCAAAGCGGATCGATGTCAAACCAGCACACATCCCCATCAGGGTCGCCACATTCGGCGCCAGACGGCTTAGTGACAATGCCTTGAACCGCCGGGGGCGGCTCTGTCGGATGCCGCCTGCCATTAGCGGATCTCCCCGACTGCGGCTTCTGCCCCCTTGGCCGCAATATCGGCAAGGATGGTTTCACCGGCAATCGTGGTCTGACCAACGATGACTTTGGGTTCGACACCTTCGGGAAGGTACACGTCAACACGCGATCCGAAACGGATCAAGCCGAAACGTTCGCCAGCTTTCAGCTGCGAACCACGGCCAACATCACAAAGAATACGACGCGCCACAAGACCCGCAATCTGGACAACGCCAAATTCGCGGCCTTCCTTGTCACGCACCAGAAGAATCTGGCGTTCGTTGTTTTCCGATGCCTTATCGAGCTCGGCATTGACGAATTTACCAGGCACATAGGCCTCGCCAACGACTTCGCCATTGACCGGACAACGGTTCACATGAACGTTGAACACATTCATGAAGATCGAAACACGCGTGCGCGGCGTTTTATCGTCCAGTTCGAGTTCCTTGGGCAGCGGTGCCTTGGAAATCATGCAGACGCGGCCATCCGCCGGCGAAATGACGAGGTTCTCGTCAACCGGGGTGATACGGTCCGGATCGCGGAAGAAATAGGCACACCAGAGTGTCAGGATCACACCGATCCAGCCCAGCGGTTCGGCAATCAGAAACAGAACCACGGTGATCGCCGCGAAAATCGCCACGAATTTCCAGCCTTCGGGATTGATCGGCACAAGAACGGATTTCAAAGTCTTTATTCCCTGGTTGCCATGGGTACGGGCATAACAATTCCGGCAATGATTACCGGTCGGCCGCGTTACTACCATCTAGTGATGACAAAGGGCAACGCAACCTGCAAATAAAAAGGGGCAAAACACCATTATCACGTGTTTTGCCCCCGGAAAAGAAATGCAGTTACTGCTGTGCGATCCCATTTTCCGGAAGCGCAAAAATCTGCCCCGGATAAATCAGGTCCGGATCACGGATCTGTTTGCGATTCTGGTTGTAAATCACCCAGTATTGCAGGCCGTCGCCATAGGTCCGACGCGCAATCCGCCAAAGGCTGTTACCCGGCTGCACAACATAACGCGAACCCGGTTCCAGAATCTGATCTGGACGGGCGCGTTCAAACGGCAATTCGACGCGTGCGGTCACCTTGTCAGACGGATCAAGCTGATCAGCGCGTAACTGATACTGGCCCGGCTCGATCGGCTCACCAATGGTCAGAGCCCAGTTGCCATCTTCCCCGGTCGTTGCACTGCCGACAAATTTATTATCAAGATAAACACGGACGCTGGTGTCATCATCGGCCTTGCCAGACATGGCAACACGACCTTCTTCGTCATAATCGACAACATCAATCGACAGGCGTGGCATGGCGGCTGCAGGTTGTTCGGCGGTCGCGGCAGGCATTTCCGATCCCTGCGGCATGGCTTCGGCCAGTTCGCGGGCGGTTTCCTTGCTCATATCTTCGGGAGCCGGTCCCTGCAGGACGGTGGCAGCGCCGCCTTCCTTGGGCACGCGCATGGCAATGATCGGCTGTTCTGCCGCATCATCGTTTTTGGCGGCATCATCACCCGATGTCTGATCGGCAGTTGCGGTGTCACCGGCAGCCGGTTTTTCCGGGATCAGAACCACGACATTATCATCGCCCTTGTGAATTTCACCGGTGCTGTCTTCGGATTCAAGTGACAGTTCCCGATCACCGCTTGCCAGCGGTTTCTCAGGCAAAACCACCCATTCACCGCGTTCATCGGCGGTTGCCTGTCCGATAACTTCGTCACCCTCGCGGATACGCACGGTACTGTTCGGGGCAGCGCGGCCAGCAATCACGGCATTGCCATCCGGGCCGATGCGCACGACGTCAAAGCTCGGCGTACGAACTTCGGGTGCTGCGTCGGTTTGTTCCGGCGCGGCCTGCTGCGTGTTTCCGGCATCCGGTGTCACGGCGGGCGGAGCTGTTGTTCGTGCCGGCGTATCGGTTTCGTCTACCGACTGTGTCAGCATGTAATTCAACGAGATCGCGGCAACAATCAGCAAAACGCCAATGATGACGAGGATATAAGGTCTTTTCACCGGTAATATCCTTGAACGGTGGTTATGATTATTACGGGTGGCGTCGAAACCTTGTAACTGGCAGTCATTAAGTCCCCCAAACGCCCCACCCGACGCGTTAATTCGAAACTTGTACTACTTTCGGCACACAGTTTCCATAACGTAACAAACCGAGATTACAGTGCAACAGTTAGGCAAAGATGAATAGAATCAGCGCTTTTGGTCAAGCCTTGTCCCGCATTCCTTAAGGAATTGACTGCATTGTCGCCCCGATATAGGCCACAAGTGCCGCCACCAACACTGGCAATGCCAGAACCGATACCCGCACCAGCATCGCCAGAACCGCACCGCCCGGCCCGGCATTCGCACCGATATCGGCTGGCAAAAGTGCTGCAATCCGCGCTGCACCCGATCCGGCAAACACCACCAGAACCAGGACCGCCATGGCAAATGCTGACGCCGGTGCTGCCAGCATCACGCCCGATGCACTTGCCATCAGCGCGGTACTGATCGCCAGCCACAACGCTGCACGATATTGCGGGGCGGCCTTTTCGGAAACCAGCGCCACCATAAGGGCGACCGAAAGACCGGCCTGAAAAACCACCTGATCGCGCAGGTCGAACTGGGCGGCGATAATCCCCTGCCCGACCGCAAGTGCCACAAAGGTCGCAACTGGTGCCGGTCTTGCGACATCCTCGTCGCTTGTGACATTGGATTTTGTCGATGTTTTGGCGGTTTTTGCAGATTTGCCGTTCTTTTTGCCCCTGCCCTTGGTCGTGCCCGGGTCTTCGTCCTCGTCAAAATTCGGGCGTGAGACCCACAGGAAGGACGCCCCGATCAGGATATAGGCACCCCATACCAGCGTCACCAACCCGCCTGGATGATACAGAAGCCCGGTAACAGGAGCCGCCAGAACCAGCCAACCGCCCAGCAACATCAGAATGGCCGCAACAATCGCGCAAGGCCGCGCACGCAGATGTGCAAAATCAAGGATTGCGCCACAAACCCCGCCCAGCACCAGCATAAGAAGTGCGGCACCCACACCGCCACGCGCGGTTTCCGGCAAACCGATGGCCGCCGGAACAGCCACCGCTACCGCCGGGATGACAGCGGCGAGTACCATGCGCCGGGCCATTGCCCGCTCAAGCCCCAACCAAAGGGCGAGCATCAAAACCGTTGCGATAACAC
Organism: Thalassospira lucentensis; assembly: GCF_032921865.1. Lineage (NCBI taxonomy): Bacteria > Pseudomonadati > Pseudomonadota > Alphaproteobacteria > Rhodospirillales > Thalassospiraceae > Thalassospira > Thalassospira lucentensis. The sequence goes on along the minus strand of NZ_CP136684.1, from coordinate 2,639,068 downwards.
CGGACACCAGAATGGCGAGCCAAAAGGGACTGTCGACAAACACGTTGGGCTATCCTGCCTTCTTGTTGTTTCGTTTTCAAACCTGCGAGGGGAACGGCATTGAGCACGCAGGCGCTGATATCCATCCCACAATCAGGTTCAGAACCTGTTAACCATCGGCGAAAAATTCGCCCCGGCTTATCGCGCCCGATCATGCCGATTGCCAAGGCAAAAATGCGGCAGGGTTCACATGGTATCAATACGGGCTGTCACAGGATCTTCGCAAAGGAAACTATTGACCCGATAATGGCGCAATAGGCTATGCTTGCCCCCTAGACGGGCCACATCGCCGGTCGGTACGGCGCGTTGCATACGTCGTGACCGGGCGAAAGTTACCTGCGAGATAACAACAAAGAGGCAGGTTGCCATGACAAGAGTAAAATCGATCTGTGTTTTTTGCGGCGCTTCGAACGGCAAAAACCCCCAGCACATGGAAAACGCGATTGCATTTGGCAAAATGATGGCCGAACGCGGTATTGCGCTGGTTTATGGCGGCGGGCGCATCGGCCTCATGGGGGCGGTTGCCGACGCGGTGATGAAAAACGGCGGCAAGGTCATCGGCATCATCCCCGCTCATCTTGACGATATCGAAGTCGGTCATAAGGGCCTGACCGAACTGATCGTCTGCAAATCGATGTATGAGCGCAAGGTCGAGATGTTCAAGCGTTCGGACGCCTTTGTCACGCTTGCTGGCGGCCTTGGCAGCCTTGACGAAGCGTTCGAGGCACTGACCCTTCGCCAGCTTGGCATACATGACAAGCCGCTGGTATTCCTCAATGCGCTGGGATACTGGGACAAATGCCTTGATATGATTGATGGCATCATCGAGGACGGCTTTGCACGTGAGAGCAACCGCAACTTGTTTACGGTTGCCGAAACCCTTGATCAGGTTTTCGAACAGCTTGAAGCCGAACCCGCCCCGAAATTCGACCCGCGCGAAAAGCTTCTGTGATCTTTTGAATGTCCTTGGCCAGCGTTACAACCCGGTCTGGCCAAGGATTCATTCTTGATCGGGCATTCCTCCCGACCCTGTCAACAAAACATATATGTTGACGCCAAGCGCCAATTACCCCCAACATATAGACATCATGGTCCTTCGAGACTTCTCGAAGGCTAAGAGGGAATACGGTGCGCCGCAGATTTCTGCGGCAATGCCGGAGCTGCCCCCGCAACTGTAAGCGGTGAGCTGGCATCCACAAATGGTCACTGAAGCGATTTTGCGCTTCGGGAAGGCCGGATGACAGCGCCATAACCGCAAGCCAGGAGACCTGCCGTGGTTGATGTTTTACGTTCTCGGGCGGGGTGCCCCGGTGGAACGCTTGCGACCCGGCAGTTTTTTTGCCACAGATTTCAGCATGCGTCCGCTTGGCCTTTGCCCCCAACTATTTGGGGTTAAAGATGTCTCTTACTCTCGAAGCGGAGCGCCATAACGCTTCCGATACTGTCGTTTCCCAATCTGCCTCCAAACAGGCAAATGCCTCATCGGGCGGCCATCAGGTCATCCGACGCAACGGATCCGTGACCGACTTCAACCCGGCAAAAATCAAGAATGCCCTGACAAAAGCGTTTCTGGCGGCCGAAGGCGAAACCGCATCCGGATCACACCGGGTTCATGACATTGTCGATGCCATGACAGAACAGGTTACATCGGTACTTCTGCGCCGTGCGGTCCCCGGCCATACACTTCAGATCGAAGATATTCAGGATCAGGTTGAACTGGCTCTGATGCGCAGCGAGCATCACAAGGTCGCACGCGCCTATGTTCTGTATCGTGAAGACCGCGCGCGCGAACGCGCCAAACTTGATTCCCGCAAGAAAAAGAAGAAAACCGACCAACCCAAGCTAAATGTCAAACAGGCCGATGGCACAATTGTTCCGCTCGACTTTGACCGTTTGGCAACTGTGATCGACGAGGCATGCAGCAACCTTGACGGTGTTTCCCCCGATCCGGTTTTCGAAGAGACCAAACGCAATCTGTATGACGGAGTTTCAACCGCGGAACTGGCCCTAGCCCCGATCATGGCGGCACGTACCTTTGTCGAACGCGAACCGAATTACGCCTTTGTCAGTGCACGGCTGTTGCTAGATAAGTTGCGGTTCGAGGCACTCAGTTTCATCACCGGCCGCCCGGATCAGGCAACACAGGCCGAGATGAAGGATCGTTACGCGACTTATTTCCCCGTCGCCCTCAAGGCCGGGATTAAAGCCGACCTGATCGACCCGGAACTGGCAAGGTTCGATCTGAAAAAAATCAGTGCCGCAATCAAACCGGAACGCGACCTGAATTTCCAGTATCTGGGATTGCAGACACTTTATGACCGCTATTTCCTGCATATCAAGGGCACCCGTTTCGAATTGCCGCAGGCCTTTTTCATGCGGGTTGCGATGGGCCTTGCGATCCGCGAAGTCGACCGCGAAGCCAAGGCGATCGAATTTTACAATCAGCTTTCAAGCTTTGTGTTCATGGCCTCGACCCCGACATTGTTTAATTCCGGCACGCTGCGACCGCAATTGTCATCCTGCTTCCTGACCACCGTGCCCGACGACCTTGACGGCATTTTCAAGTCGGTGAAGGACAACGCGTTGCTGGCGAAATATTCGGGCGGTCTTGGCAATGACTGGACACCGGTTCGCGGCCTTGGGGCACATATCAAGGGAACCAACGGCGAGAGCCAGGGCGTGGTGCCGTTCCTGAAAGTCGCCAACGATACCGCCATTGCGGTCAATCAGGGCGGCAAGCGGAAAGGCGCGGTCTGTGCTTATCTGGAGACCTGGCATATCGATATCGAGGAGTTTCTCGACCTTCGCAAAAATACCGGTGATGATCGCCGTCGCACGCATGACATGAACACTGCCAACTGGGTGCCGGATCTATTCATGGAACGGGTGTTCAATGACGGAGCATGGACTCTGTTCTCACCCGACGATACGCCTGACCTGCACGACCTTTACGGCAAGGCGTTCAAGACAGCCTACGAGGCATACGAAGAAAAAGCAGCCTGCGGCGACATCACCAATTTCAAAACTGTCCGGGCGATTGACCTTTGGCGGCGCATGCTGACCATGCTGTTTGAAACCGGTCACCCTTGGATCACCTTCAAGGACCCATGCAATATCCGATCCCCCCAAGGCCATCGCGGGGTGGTGCATTCATCCAACCTGTGCACGGAAATTACGCTGAATACGTCGCATGACGAAATTGCGGTCTGTAACCTAGGTTCGATCAATCTGGCGGCCCATGTCACAGAGAACGGCATTGATCACGACAAGCTCGCCAAAACGGTCAAAACCGCGATGCGTATGCTTGATAACGTCATCGACATCAATTTCTATACCATTCCCGAAGCACGTTACTCCAACCTGCGTCATCGCCCGGTCGGCCTTGGCCTGATGGGTTTCCAGGACGCATTGCAGGCGATGAAAATCCCTTATGCATCGGATGCGGCCATTGCCTTTGCCGATGAAAGCATGGAAGCCATTGCGTTTCACGCAATTGCCGCCTCTGTCGATCTGGCAGCGGAACGCGGCCGGTATGAAAGCTTTGACGGATCGCTGTGGTCGCAAGGCATTCTTCCTATTGATTCCCTTGAATTACTGGCCGAAACGCGCAACGAGTTTGATGTTGATCGCAGCACGCGACTGGATTGGGATGGCTTGCGTGAACGGGTCAAAACCATCGGCATGCGTAATTCGAACACCATGGCGATTGCCCCGACAGCCACGATTTCCAACATTTGCGGTGTTAGCCAGTCGATTGAACCCGCTTACCGCAACCTGTTTGTCAAATCGAACATGTCGGGCGATTTTACCGTGGTCAATGCCGCCCTTGTCCGTGATTTGAAGGCACGCGGCATTTGGGACGAGGTCATGATTTCCGACCTTAAATACTATGATGGCAGCGTGGGGCAGATCGACCGTATCCCCGATGATCTGAAAAAGCTTTATGCCACAGCGTTCGAAATGGATTCAGCATGGTTGATCGAAGCGACGTCACGCCGTCAGAAATGGCTCGATCAGGCCCAGTCGCTGAACCTTTATATCGCCAACCCGTCGGGCAAGAAGCTGGACGACCTATATCGCCTGGCGTGGTTGCGCGGGCTTAAAACCACCTATTACCTGCGATCCAGTGCGGCCACCCATGTCGAGAAATCAACATTGAAGGGCACAGACGGCAGACTTAATGCCGTCTCAAGCGGACAATCCGCCCCGATTTCTGCCAGCCCGGTACCGGCACCTGTGATCACGGCCTCACCATCGGCCTTGCCAGTCACAGCAACCGACACGATTGCCGAAGGTCAGGCATGGGGAAAGGCCTGCCTGATCGATGATCCGGAATGCGAAGCCTGCCAATAGGCCCTGTGTAAACAATCTTAAAATCGGGAACGAGAACCATGCTTGACTGGGTAGAAAGTAACGCCCCCACCAACAGCAATACAACGGACACAACCGCATCCAATGATCCCGGAACACCGGATGCCACCGGTCTTGGCACGATTGATCGCGGGGCCGCCCGTGTGACGGTCAGTGACAAGGCGATGATCAATTCGCGCGCGGATGTGAACCAGCTTTTGCCGCTGAAATACGGCTGGGCGTGGGAAAAGTACCTTGCGGGATGCAACAATCACTGGATGCCAACCGAGGTTTCCATGCAGGCTGATATAGCACTCTGGAAATCGCGCGACGGATTGACCGAGGATGAACGCAGGATGCTCAAACGCAACCTGGGTTTCTTTGCCGCATCGGAAAGTCTGGTTGCGAATAATATCGTACTTGCGATCTATCGCCACCTGACCAACCCGGAATGCCGCCAATATCTTTTGCGTCAGGCATTCGAGGAAGCAGTCCATACCCATACCTTCCAGTATATCGTTGAAAGCCTTGGTCTTGATGAGGGCGAACTTTTCAACATGTATCGCGAGGTCCCCTCGATCACCGACAAGGCGGCTTGGGCACTTGATTATACCAAGCATCTGGACGATCCGAACTTTGCCACCGGCACCCCAGAGCGCGATCAGGATTTCCTGCGTGATCTGGTCGCATTCTATGTCGTTTTCGAAGGCATGTGGTTTTATACCGGCTTTGCGCAAATTCTGTCGCTGGGCCGGCGCAACAAGATGGTCGGCATCGCCGAACAATATCAGTACATCCTGCGCGACGAGAGCATTCACCTCAATTTCGGGATTGATGTCATCAACCAGATCAAGGCGGAAAACCCGCATCTATGGACAGCGGAATTTCAGGATGAAGTCCGTGGCATGTTGCGCAACGCAGCCGAACTTGAAGCCGCCTATGGCCGCGATACGATGCCGAGCGGCTTTCTGGGACTGAATGCAGAGCTGTGTGAACAGTATATGCACTTCATCGCCAACCGCCGCTGTGGCCAGCTTGGCTTGAGCCCGGTCTTTGCCGAAGTCGACAACCCGTTCCCATGGATGTCAGAAGCTATGGACCTAAAGAAGGAAAAGAACTTCTTTGAAACCCGCGTCATCGAATATCAGAACGGCGGCGCCCTTAGCTGGGATTGATCCCTGTTTGATCAAAAAAGAAGCGGTTGGCACAGGGTCTTTGCCAACCGCTTTTGACGCATGGGAGTGATATTTGCGTCAAGTTCAGACGCTGTAATCATACAGCGTCAGGGAAAGAGTTACCCATCAGACCACACCGTTGAACGAAAGCGGGCGGTGATCCTCGTCGATTGCAACCATGATGAATTCGCCCGCTCCGCATTGCCGTCTTTCATCGGCATGCAGGTTTTCGGCCCAAAGCTGAACCTCGATCTGCATGGAACTGCGTCCGGTTGCGATGACCCGCGGCACGGTAATCACGACCTCGCCACTTTGAATGTGGCTGGTGAAATCAACCCGTGTTGATCCCGCCATCACCACGGTTTTGCGACAATGGCGTGATGCCGCGATAAAGGCCGCCTTGCCCATGGCTGCAAGTGCATTGCCACCATAAAGACTGCCGTAATGGCTGGTTTTTTCGGGAAAGACGATTTCGACCATCGCCGGATGGGTATCGGGATCCTTGATACACGTAACCGCATCGGGCAGGGGCGGCAAAGTGCCGCCCCGTGCCTCAAGATGCGATCCGATGGCCACCATGTTGAACACACCGCGCGAACAGTGGCGACGTTCCCCACTCAGCGGCCCTTCGGCAATCATATCCACTTCAACCGAGAGGGATTTGCGTCCGACGCGCACCACCGATCCGACCAGTTCGACGATATCACCGATTTTCGCAGGAGCATTGAAATCGATGCGTTCGCAGGATGCGGTGACAAAATCGACATGCCCGTGACGGGACGCCGCGATAAATGCGACCTTGTCCATATGAGCAAGTCCCGTACCACCAAATAGCGTTCCGTGATGATTGGCATCACCGGGAAACACGATATCGGCAAGCCGGGTCGGCCCGGAAAATACCAGATGATCCGGGCTCATTGCGCAGCCTCTGCCATGGATTTCCTTAACATCCGGGCTGCTTCGACCATGTTGATCAAGGCCGGACGGACTTCTTCCCAGTTGCGCGTCTTAAGGCCGCAATCCGGATTGACCCAAATCTGGCTTACCGCCAATTGCCGGGTGGCAGCAGCCAACAGATCGACCATTTCGTCAATCGTCGGCACACGCGGGGAATGGATATCGTAAACGCCCGGTCCGATATCGTTCGGATAGGCATAATTCACGAATGCGTCGAGCAATTCCATCTTCGACCGCGATGTTTCGATGGAGATCACATCGGCGTCCATGGCTCCGATGGCTTCGATAATGTCATTGAACTCCGAATAGCACATATGGGTGTGGATCTGGGTTTCATCGCGTACCCCGGATGCCGACAGGCGGAAACATTCGACAGCCCAGTCCAGGTAGGCTTTCCAATCCCCGCGACGCAGCGGCAAGCCTTCGCGGATGGCCGGTTCATCAATCTGGATCAGGCCGATACCCGCCACTTCAAGGTCTGTAACCTCGTCACGCAGTGCTAGGGCAATCTGTGCACAGACATCGCGACGCGGTAAATCATCACGGACAAACGACCACTGCATCATTGTGACCGGGCCGGTCAGCATCCCCTTGACCGGACGATCCGTAAGGGATTGGGCATATTGCGACCATTTTACCGTCATCGGTTCGGGACGCGACACATCGCCGAAAATCACCGGTGGACGGACATAGCGCGAACCATAGCTTTGCACCCAGCCATGTTTGGTAAAGGCATAACCCGCCAGCTTTTCGCCGAAATACTGGACCATGTCATTGCGTTCAAATTCGCCGTGAACCAGTACATCAATACCGATTTCTTCCTGCCAGCGGATGGCGGCCTCGGTCTCGGTCTGGATAAAGGCGTCATAGCCCGCCCCGTCCAGCGTTCCTTTCGCAAAGGCTGCACGTGATTTACGCACATCGGTCGTTTGCGGAAATGATCCGATTGTTGTCGTCGGGAATTCTGGCAGCCCGAGTTTTTCCTGTTGCGCAGCCCGGCGTATATCAAACGGGCTTTGACGTTTGGCCATATCATGCGTCACGGCAAGGGCGCGTTCGGTAACCAGACGGTTATGAACCTTGGTCGATTTACGACGTGCGGCAATGGCTGCCGATGCATCGCGGAATTCGGACGCAACCGAACCAATGCCGTCGCCAAGGGCACGCGACAGGATTTTCAGTTCATCAATCTTCTGAACAGCAAAAGCCAGCCAGCTTCTAAGATCAGCATCCAGATCGCTTTCCTGTTCCAGATCGATCGGCACATGCAGAAGCGAACAGGATGGCGCAATTTCAAAAAGTGCAGCACCACGTGATGCAATAGCCGGTGCGATCCGGTCATAAATCGCCTGCAAATCGGCGCGCCATATATTACGCCCGTCGATCACACCAAGCGAAATGACCTGCTCGGGGTTTGCCCCGGCGATCACCGCGTCAAGCTGTTCGGGCGCGCGCACCAGATCGACATGCAACCCGTCCACCGGCAATGACAGGGCAGTTTGCAGGTTGTCACCCAACCCACCGAAATAGGTCGTCAGCATCAGTCTGAGGTTCGGCACTGCTTTGCCCAGAACCTGATAGGTCTTTTTAAGGGCCGCGCGATCCGCATCGCTCAGGTCCAGCACAAGACAGGGTTCATCAACCTGTACCCATTCCGCACCGCTGTCGCGAAGCTGACGCAGGACTTCGCCGTAAACCGGTAACAATCGATCCAGAAGGGATAACGGATCAAACCCTGCTCCGGTGCCTTTGGAGAGTTTCAAAAAAGTGACCGGACCAAGGAGAACCGGGCGGGTTTTGAAACCAAGCGCCTTGGCCTCCCGGAACTCGTCAACGGCTTTTGTCGATGCCAGTGTAAAATGCTGCTCCGAAGACAGTTCGGGAACCATGTAATGGTAGTTGGTATCAAACCACTTGGTCATTTCCAGTGCCGGAATGCCCTTTTGTGTGGTTTTCCCACAGCAGCTCTCTTCCTGTGTGTCACCACGCGCCATGGCGAAATAGGTCGCAGGTTCAATCAGACCGCCCTGCCAATCATAAATCTCGGGGATCGCACCGACCATGACACAGGTATCGAGTACATGATCATAGAGAGAGAAATCGTTGCTTGGCACATTGTCGACGCCAAGGCTTCTTTGCCTCGCCCAGTTGGCACAGCGCAATGCAGATGCCTTTTCCTGCAAGGATACAAAATCCGATTTGCCGGACCAGTAATCCTCAAGCGCGAATTTAAGCTCGCGCCGCGGACCGATCCGAGGCGTTCCAAGAGTTGAAACCGGAATGGAAGTTTTCTTTGACATAGGCTTACCCCAATAAATGGGGGCAAAGGCCTGGCGAAAGCACATGCGCCCAACCGGCAAAAATACCCGGTGGGAGCACAATACTCCACCGGGGCACCCCGCCCGAGGACGTAATATGAAGTCGCGGCAGGTCTCCTGGCTCACGGGTCAGTGCTTTGCCCGGCCTTCCCGAAACACCAGAACGTTTCAGTGACCATGAATGGACAAAAGCTCGCCGCTTACAGTTGCGGGGGCAGCTTCGGCATTGCCGCATATGACATGCAACGCACCGAATTCCCTCTTAGCTTCTACCCGACAGGCGGGCAGAAGAACCATCGACAGGCATACAGTGCAGATAAACGTCCAACCTGTCAAGAAAGACATAAAGATTTCTTTATATTGAATCTATGCGTCACCATGAAACTGCACATTTTCATTAGCCAAATTCAAATCAACATACTGATATCACGTTTATTTTAGAGCTTTGATATATATCAGCGTCGCTGCATATACCTCCTGCTTTACTTCCCGAACCACCATCATTTGGGAGAGAGCAAATGAAATCATATCGTGGTTTAGCGGGCTGCCTTGTTTCGGTTACTGCCATGCTGGGGATCGTCGGGAGCGTTCTTGCAGCAGAAACGCCATCGCCTGCCGATCTGCGCGAAGCCGCCCTTGAACATTTCGAAGTCATTCCGTCAATGGTACCGGCCGTTTCGGGCAATGCCGTTACCCGTGAAAAAGTCGAACTGGGCAAGATGCTGTTTTTTGATCCGCGCCTGTCATCCAGTGCGCTGATTTCGTGTAATACCTGCCACAATCTGGGCATGGGTGGGGATGACAATCTTGAAACATCCATCGGCCACGGCTGGCAGAAAGGACCCCGTAACGCCCCGACCGTGCTAAATGCGGTGTTCAACGAAGCGCAGTTCTGGGATGGCCGCGCCGAGGATCTCAAAGCACAAGCCAAAGGCCCGGTTCAGGCCGGGGTCGAAATGGCCAGCACCCCCGAACGTGTTGTCGAAGTGCTGAAAAGCATGGGCGATTACGTACAGAAATTCGCCCACGCCTTCCCGGGGGAAGCAGATCCGGTAACGTTTGATAACATGGCCAGAGCAATCGAGGCGTTTGAAGCAACCCTGATTACCCCAGCATCACGGTTTGACCAGTTTCTGGAAGGCAACGATGCCATCCTGACCAAAACAGAAATGGCCGGGCTTGAACTGTTCATCGATACCGGTTGTGCATCCTGCCATAACGGGGTGAATGTCGGTGGCACCGGTTATTATCCGTTCGGTGTTGTCGAACAGCCGGGTGCAGAAATCCTGCCGCCCGATGACAAGGGCCGCTTTGCCGTAACCCAGACGGCAACGGATGACTATGTGTTCCGCGCCGGACCGCTTCGCAATATCGAACTGACCGCACCCTATTTCCATTCTGGCAAGGTCTGGAATCTGGAACAGGCCGTCGCGATCATGAGTTCCAGCCAGCTTGGTGCCGAACTTGATGACAGTCAGATCAAGGCGATTACCGCCTTCCTCATGACCCTGACCGGGGAAGCACCGCGCGTGGAATACCCGATCCTGCCGGTCAGCAGTAAAACCACACCCAAACCGGCCGCAATGGTCGCAAACTGATCCCACAGGGGTGTGGAAAAGCAGAAAGTACCCGCAAAGGCGCGAACCCCGACACGCCCTTTGCGAACCTGCCGCCCGACACAACCCGGGCGGCATTTCTTTTGCCTATTTCAGTTCCATTCCCTCACCGCCAGAGGCCCGTGCACCTGATAACTGCATCACCCGGCGTTTATAAATATCAGCAACCCAGTTGGTCGCCTGCTTGATACCTTCGGCCGCCCGCAGATCTCGATGAACAATCAGCCAGATATCGGAATCCAGCGTCTCGATCGGGCGCGAAACCCGGGCCAATGCAGGATCGCGGTCCCCCAGGAAGCATGGCAAAATCCCGGCCCCGATCCCGGTGCGCAACGCATTTTGCAGCATCGCGGTATTGCCTGCGCGAAACAGCGGCTTGTTACCGTCAATATGGGCCAGCAACCAGCGCTGGCTTTCATAAAGGTCAAATTCCTCGGAAAAACAGATCCACGGCGCATCAGAAAACACCCGATCCGGCCCCATACCACGCATATCATACGCCAATCTCTCGGTCGCATAGATCGCACAGGAAATCGTCCCAAGCCGCTTGGTGATAAAATCCCCGGTCAGGGGCAGACCATGCCGGACGGCAAAATCCGCCTCGCGTTTGGTCAGCAACTGCGTATCGTCGGATTGCCGGATTTCAAGGTAAAGACCGTCGGGTTTGCTATTGATCTGACCAGCAAGAAACAGTGCCGACCATGCACTGGCGGTCAGGCGGACCTGCCGGTCTCGAATACCCGATATCGCGTCACCCTGCCGGTGAAAGGCAAAGGCGGCTTCTTCCATCGCCTCGGCGCGCGGGCGCAAATCGCGCCCGGCCTCTGTCATGCGCAATCCCTCGGGCAGGCGATCAAACAGCACGACACCGACAACGTCTTCAAGAGCGGATAAATGTCGCCCCAATGTCGGCTGGCTGACGCCAAGCTCCTGCGAGGCCGCCCTGAGACTGCCGGTACGCGCAAGCGCCAGAAACACGCGAATATGATCCCAATCGGGTTTTTTGGTCGTCATCGGGGCCTCGGCTGATGGTGGGGCGCGATACAGGATTGAATAACGGATCATCAAACAACCCTATCGCTATTCATTATTGGATCACTACCCGCACCGCAAGTCATGGTTGCACGGGTACCTCCATAAAACCGCAAGCACCTGTAAAGTATGACTATTCGGAATCTTTGGACTTGGGCAGATGTTCGAAAATGCTGCCCGGTCCGGTCCATTTACCATCGGGTTCAGTCGGCCAGCGTTGATCGACATCGGAAGCAAGATCCGCCAGCGTGACCGATGCGAACCGTTCAAGCAGAAGTTGCTCGGCCGCGTCAAACGAACTGCCAAGGGCGGCATTCACCGCCTGTTCGACCAGACATTCGGGATGTTCGACCGCAACCCCCATGGCAAAGATCGACGGATTGCCAAGCGCGTTATGGATATCAAGAAACGTGATTTCCGATAGCGGACGAATGATCACCCATCCGCCACCATGCCCCTTTTCGGATCGCACATAACCGGCATCGCGCAGCCCTGCCATCGTTCGGCGAACCACCACCGGATTGGTGTCAAGCATCCGGGCAATCATATCGGATGTCATCGCCCCGCCAAACCGGTCCATGTGGATCAGGACATGCAACATGCGGGAAAGGCGGCTGTCACGGCGCATCAACGGTTTCCTTGGGGCTGGCATTCATCATATCCCAGACTATCGGGCTTTGGCGCATATTCGCAACACCAAAAGTTTCAAGATGCTTGACTCCAGAAATTTACGATACTTATAAAGTTACATGATTGATTTTGAGATATCACAGGAGTTCCGATCATGTCTGACGCCATCCCCACCCCGTCCGCAACCCAACCGGTTTCGATGCCTGATTCCGAAAAACTTTATGACGTGATCATCATTGGTGCCGGTTTCGCAGGCCTGTCCGCCGCGATGCAACTGGCGCGCGCCCGAAAGCAGATATGCATCATTGATGCAGGACTACCGCGCAACCGGTTTGCTGCGGCCTCACACGGATTTTTCGGTCTTGATGGCAAAAGCCCGGATGAAATTTCGCGACTTGCGATTGGCCAGATCAGGGCCTACCCCACCGTCAGCATTGTGCACGGTATGGCAAAAGCGGCGAGCCGACTGGAACCGGATGCCGCCGGAACCGGGAACGAAGACAACAACCGTTTCAAAGTGTCGCTTGATGACGGCCGCCGCTTTCAGGCCCGGCGCCTGATCCTTGCCACCGGGGTCGTCGATACCCTGCCCGATATCCCCGGCCTGATGCCGCGCTGGGGCAAAACGGTGCTGCATTGTCCCTATTGCCATGGCTATGAAGTGCGCGACCGCGCCCTGGGCGTGCTAGCAACCGGGCCGATGTCCAACCATCAGGCCATGATGATCCCCGACTGGGGTCCCACGACCTTTTTCACGCAGGGGAAATACGAACCGGAACCCGAAATCCGTGCCCAGATGGACGCGCGCGGGATCACGATTGAACAAAGCCCGATTGTCGAACTGATCGGCGCAGCCCCCGACCTTGAGGCCGTTAAACTGGCTGACGGGCGCAGCATGCCCATTCAGGCATTGTTTGCCGGACCAACCGTTTCCATGACCAATCCACTTTCCGAAATGCTCGGCTGCGCGTTCGAAGAAGGAATTGCCGGACCATTCATCAAAGTCGATGCATCACAGGAAACCAGTATCCCAGGCGTCTTTGCCGCAGGCGATGCTGCCACCGCACGGCATAATGCGACGCTGGCATCCGCAGCAGGTGTTCTGGCCGGGGTGGGAGCGCATCAGTCGCTGATTTTTAGCTGATCATACGGCCTGGTGTCACGAGTTAACGCCGCCGCCTGTGGAAGTCCGCATGGTTGGCGGCAGCCTGCCCAGCGATACAAATATGAATAGCACCCCTTAAATATCGGGCATGGCTATTCATTCCTGAATCCATGAGACTATCATTGTTCATAACTTTTAAAGTTTTTTCATATGCCGGTTCTGATCCTGCTTGTCAGCACGACTGTCGTCTGGGCGATGCTTCTGGTGTGCAACCGGATCGCATTGACGGCGTTTGATGTCGATGTCTATGCCATGACCTGCTGGCAGCTGGTTTTTGGCGGGCTGGCGCTGGTGTTGCTTGCCCCTGGTCGGACCATTCCGTGGCGACAATTCACGTTGCGGATCAACTGGGCCTATGGAATTTTGCGCGTCCTGACCGGAGTCAGTTGGACCGCGGCACTGGTTTATATCAGTGCGCCTGAAAGCGGGATCTTATCGCAAACCGGCATGCCGATGGCAGCCCTTGCCGCGGCCTTTATCCTTGGCCGCGCACCGGGCAAATCGGAATGGTTCGGCCATGCAATCCTGCTTACCGGGGCTGGCTTCCTTGCCTGGCATCTGCCCGATGGCTTTGCCAATCCGGCGGTGTGGCTGATGCTGGCATCCGAGGTTACGGCGATTTCATCATCGGTTCTGGCGGAAAAACACCCCGATAACCAGATCAGGGATGCATGGTCGCATTTGCGCTTTACCGGGGTTTTGCTGCTGATTACCGCCTCGGTGTTTCTGATCTTCCCACCGCTGATCGGCGCAATCAGCCCGGTTCCGATCCCCTACACCTCGCTTGACGGGTTCTTCGGGATCGAGACCATATTGGCCGGTCTGATCCTTGGAACGCTGTTGCGCGGCCCTGCTATGGTCCTGACATTGCGGTCGATCAAGACAGCCGGGATGGAGAAATACATCCTGGCGACAAGTATCCTGCCCTTTATCCTGCTGGGGCTCGAAATGCTTGCCGCACGGTTTGACCTGACACCGGCGCCGACACATGACAGTGTTTTCTGGATTTCGGCCCTTCTGGTGATGCTGGGTATCATGCAGATCACCTATTCGAAACGCCGCCATGCCAAGCGGCTCAAGTCACTAGGCACAACCGATCCGGCCCCGGCCTGAGACGAATAGAAGACCAAACAAGACGCGTCCCCTCGCGCCACCAATGCAGGGTCGCCCACGCCCCCAACGAGCCCCCTCTCGTAAGGGCATATGCCAAACGGCCAGCCTCCCAAAAAATTGGCCGTCCGACCCTGTTTCCATCCGGTTAGTCTCCCTTCCGGATGGGCCGAAACGCCCGGTTTCCCCGACCGGGCGTTTTCTGTTTCAGGGTGCGACATTATTCCCGATAAAATTGCCAAACCATCGCATCTGAAACTTGAAATTGATACGCGCACAAATTCGCCTAAACTGCCCGTACCCCGAAAAGGGGCAAGAGGGACAACAAGCGCCTGAAAACGGGCCGTAAAATGCGCGGGGATTATCCATGACAAGCCTGCAACAGCCAGACAATTACGAAACACTCAAAGCCAAGATCAGAACGGCTGCCATTGTCGGTCACACTACCGACAGCACCGCGAAAATCTGGGTTCGGGCATACAGGGACGGCCTATGGACACTGATCGTAAGTGCCCAGAAGCTGCCCGAGGATGCCTATGACCTGTCGGGCAAAAGCCTTGCTGCAATGAAGGATGAAAACACTGATATCGTCTTCATGGCCGAACGCAATTTCACCCATCAGACCGACCTGACCACGACATTCGAGGTCAGCGGCCTTAAACCCGATACGCGCTATTACTATTATCTGGCGTCTGACAAGCTTGGTCTTGATCGCTGCATCGAGATGGGCGGCGATCACTCATACTGGTTCAGAACCCTTGCCAAAAACCCGCAATCCCTGCAATTCGGGTTTTATTCCTGCCACGACCCGTTCAGCGTCAAACCCAACAGCGAAGGCGCATGGGACAAGTTTTATGACGTGCTGAACGAACGAAGGGCCGATTTCGTGATTGGCGGCGGCGATCAGGTTTATTGCGACACCAACCATAAATCGCAAATCCAGGATGTCTGGGTGTGGCTTAAGAATAATAAAAACGCGTTGCTCGCGACCTATCGCAAGCCCGACGGAAGCCTCAATGAACCCGCCATCATCGACTATTTCACCAAGCTTTACCGCACCTATTACCGAATTTACTGGCAGTTCGAACATCTGCGATATGTTTATCGCCGGTTCCCGCAATACATGATCTGGGACGATCACGAGATCATGGATGGCTGGGGGTCGTTAACTGCCAAGGAACGCAAGGCCAAGATTTGCAATTTCTTTCAGGATGACGACGAAGACGCCAATTACGAACTTGTCATGCTGATGTTCAAGGCCGCAGCACAGGCTTATCTGGAATATCAGCACGCCCACAATCCTGACAGCAAGATCATCAATGGCGATCCCGATGCCAGTGAATGGGATTATCATTTCGATCAGGGAGCCTATGGCTTTTACATGCTTGATGTGCGCGGCCATCATGATTGTGAATTGCCTGACGGGCAGCGATTGCTTGGCGCGGAACAGTTCGGGCGTTTCAAAAAGTGGATCAATTCAGCCTCAATCAAAAAGAAAAAGGCGATCTTTATCTGTTCACCTGTTCCCGTCGTTCATTGGACGGAAAGTGCGGTCAACACCCTCGACTTTGGTGGCCAGAAGGATGATTTCATGGATGAATGGGGCCATGAAACCAACCATAAGGAACGCAATGCAATGCTTGAATTGCTTCTGGCCCGATCGGCTGAAAGCAACATCCCGATCGTGATCCTGAGCGGCGACGTCCACTGCGCCAGCGCGTTTCAGATCACCCATTGCACGACCTATCCCAAGGCGCGGTTGTTCAATGTGACCTCAAGTGCGATTTCGCGCAAACCGGCACCGGGCATTGCCACGGCTGCCATGCAGAAATCAGCCGCGATTGACGGGTTTGACGGTGGGCGATTTGAACAGATGTTCCGCTTTGCCGGTGACAACAATTTCGCCATCATGAATGCCGACTGTCGCGACAACGATTTCAAACTGAGCGCGACCCTTTACTGGGCCGAACCCGGATCGGAAAGTGTCACGCAACAAGTGATCAAGCTAGTCAGTTAAAGAAGCCGGTCCCCGTTGGAACGGGGACCGGCCAGGCCGCACTCAAGCTTTCGCTTGCGGGGTCGGGGGAACATGTGCGGCCTTTTCTGTCTGATTGCGCTGTATCCTGTTTTTAGTGTGCGTCGGCGGATGGTTTGCCCGATCTTGCCGGGCGCGCCAGTGGCAAAAGCAGCAAAGCCAGAATGAAGATGCCCGCCATGGCAAGCTGCACATCGTTAAATGAAATCATGCTGGCCTCGCGGGTAACAATATTGACGATGGATTTCATCGCACTTGCCTGCGGATCGGGCAGCCCCATGGCGCTGTATCGTGCTGTCATCGTCGCCAGATAATTCTGGAAGCCGGTGCTGGCCGTGTTGATATGCTCGGCCAGATGCGCGAAATGCAGGTCAGTCCGTTTATCGAGCATCGTGTTGATCGCAGCCAAACCAATCGCCCCGCCAAGGTTACGCATCAGGTTATAAAGGCCACTGGCGTTTTTGATCTTTTCAGGCGGCAAGGTGCCAAGCGCCAGATTAGTGATCGGCAGCATACAGAACATCAGGGCAAAACCACGAACCGCCTGTGGCAGGATCAGTTCGTGGAACGATACCTGACTGTTCTGAAAACCGTTCAGCGCAACCCCGACCGCAAACAGCGCCAGGCCAAAGCCAAGAACGACGCGTGCGGGCAGTTTCGCCGTCAGTTTCCCGGCAATCGGGGCCGATATGAACTGGCAAATGCCGGTTACCGCCATGATGGTACCGATTTCCAGACTGTCATAGCCGCGCACACGGCTCAGCAGCAGTGGCAGGATATAGACGCTGCCATAAAGCCCGATACCAAGTGTGAAGCTAAAGATGCAGCCCATGGCAAAGTTGCGATCCCTGAACGAACGCAGATCGACAATCGGATGATCATAGGTAAACATGCGCCGGAAGAAATAAAGCCCCGAAATCACGCAGATAACGGCGCCATAAACAATGGCGCGTTCATCAAACCAGTCATCTCTCGGCCCTTCGTCCAGAACATATTCCAGACTGCCGAGGAATGCCGCCATCGCAAGCAATCCGCGCAAATCAAAGCCCCTCAGCAGCGAACGGTCGCCACGATCCACGTCCAGCGTGACTGCCACGACAAGCGCAATCAGCATCCCCGGCAAAACGTTGATCAGAAACAGCCAATGCCAGGAAAAAGACTGCGTCAGATACCCGCCCAAGGTCGGCCCCACGGTCGGTGCCATGGTGGCAATCAGGCCAATCATGACCGAGGCGGTATTACGTTTATCCGCCGGGAAAATGATATAGGTCGTGGCAAAGACGGTCGGGATCATCGCCCCGCCAAGGAACCCCTGCGCGGCACGAAACCAGATCATGCTTTCGATCGACCAGGCAAAGGCAGAGGCGATGCTGAAAATCGTAAAGCCGATGGCGGATGCGACAAATAGCCAGCGTGTCGAGATCAGGCGTGACAGGAAACCCGAAAGCGGGATCATTACGACTTCGGCAATCAGGTAACTGGTCTGGACCCAGCCGATTTCATCCGGACTTGCCGAAAGACCGGCCTGAATATTTTCTAGCGAGCTTGCGACGATCTGGATATCAAGAATCGCCAGAAACATGCCGACCACCATCGCGACCCAACCGATAAACTTGGTGGTATCGACATGCTGCACCGGATCATCGGGCCCGGCTATGGAACCGGGGCTGGTGGCGGCACTGCTCATTTCAGTTACGCTCCGACAGTTCCGGTGCCGGTGTTACGACACTCGCAAGGCCGGTACCCGAGGCATGTTCTGCCCCATCGTCATCGCGGACATCGACATTGACAACAACCGACAGACCGGGACGCAGGGCCTTGGCAAGGTCGCTGTTATCAAGGGCGATACGCACCGGGACGCGCTGGGTGATTTTGGTGAAGTTGCCGGTGGCATTTTCAGGCGGCAGCAAACTGAACTGCGCGCCGGTGGCCGGGGCAAAGCTCTCAACCCGGCCGGTGATATCGGCATCAGGAAAGGCATCAACTTCGATCCGGACCTTCTGGCCCGGTGCCATATGGCCGATCTGGGTTTCCTTGAAATTCGCCACAACATAAACGCCGGGCAACGGTACAAGCACCAGCAACTGTTCACCCGGCTGGACCAGTGCGCCGGTCTGAACCGACCGGTTGCCGATCACGCCGTCAAAGGGGGCATAGATACGGGTATCGTCAAGAGCCTGCTGGGCGATATCGCGCGATGCTTCGGCCTGCGACACAGCACGTTCGGCTTCGACCTTTTGGGCACGCAGAACACCGATCCTGCCCTGCTCGACTGCAAGCGTCGCATTGGCGGCGGCAACCTGTGCCTGTGCAGTCTGACGGTCGGCCTTGGCGTAATCGAATTTCTGGCGGCTGGCCGCACCCTTTTTCACCAGATCCTCGTAACGCGCGTAATCCTCGGAGGTGCGATCAAGTTCGACTTTGGCGATGCGCAGGTTGGCTTTAGCCTGATCGATGGCCGCCATCTGCAGGGTGATCTGTTCGTCCATGGTCTGAACCGCGGCACGGCGCGCCTCAAGTGCTGCCTCTGCCTGTTTCAGTTCGGCACGATAATCTTCGTCCTTGATGGACAACATCAGTTCGCCCTTGCGGACGGGCTGGTTTTCCGCAACCCGAAGATCGCCGACATAGCCCGAAACCTTGGGCGAAATCGCGACTTCATCGGCCTGCAGATAGGCATTGTCGGTGGATTCGTGGAACTGACCTTCGGTCACCCAATAGAACCCGTAATAACCGCCGCCACCGATAATCGCCGCAGCGATCAGGGGCAGTATGACTTTTTTCACACTCATCGTCCGTTTGATCCTTTTGGTATTGATCAGTACCATTTGATCCCTTATGGTACCAATCAGTACCATACGTCAAGTGCAGAATTGGAACAGTTGCTTGTCCGAGACGCGAAATATCGACCCAAGAACCCTGAAACGCCGCGAAGCGCTTATCGATGCGGCCCGTGAACTTTTCTGTGAGCACGGCCTTTCGGGCACGACACTTGAAATGATCACCGCCGAGGCAGGCGGGTCACGCCGGACAATTTACGAGCTGTTTGGCAATAAGGACGGCGTGTTCGAAGCGGTGATTCGCGATTGCACGGGACGTGTGGTTGCGGTCATGGCCGATCTGGAATTGTCGCAAATGCCGTTGCGCGCCGCCCTGATCCGTTTTGGCGAAACACTGATGACACTTCTGACGACACCGGAAACCATCCGCTATATGCGACTGTTCCTGTCAGAAGTTCCGCGTTTCCCGCATCTGGGCAAGGTGTTTTATGAAAGCGGCCTGATGACCGGACGCCGGATCATCACATCCTATTTCGAACGCCAGATGGAAGAAGGCAATTTCCCGAAGAGCGACCCAAAACAGGCGGCCGTGTTTTTCACAAGCCTGCTTAAGGCCGATTACGATTTCCGGCAAATGACCTATGTCGGCTGGGAACCGCATGCAAAGGATTTGCATAGCCATGTGATTGCCGCGGTCGATATGTTCCTACGTGGATATGGCATTGATCCGGCAACCGTCGACCAGAAAGCCCCGGTGCAGGCATAAGTCTGCCGCACCGGAGGTTCCCCGGCTCAGAACATGATCAGCAGACGATAGGCAATCGGTCCCATCATCGTGGTCACCCCGATCCAGACAAGGGCAAGCCCCCATCCGCGGTCGCGGAAGCTGTATCCAACGCCCAGAAGGCAAAATCCGACAATACACAACGCGATGATGATATTGCTTTCATAAGGCAGGTTCATGGTATCCCCCATGCTGTTCCGGTTTGGCGATGCCGGAGTCTTCCCCCTTGAACCCGACAAATGCGAGTTTGACCCATTCCATAACCGTTTTCTTTGATCAGGATCATACCGCCTTACATGACATACCCCTTGCCCGTGTTTTGCATATTAATTCAGGCAATGGTGTAAATATCGGACAAACCAGCGTTTTTCCGGGTCATCTCGTAACCGGTCAAAGCGCAAAAACCCGCCAGTTTCCGCCTTGCGCGAAAGTCTTAACAAGGATGTTGCGCCGCCCTCTTTGATTTTCTGATTTCATCCTGTATGTTGCGGGCTCCCGACGCGGCCAGGGCGCTCCCTCGCGCGCCGGATGACATGTCAAATGGCAGCCGCGCTGTATCCTGGCCGCGGCCAGAAAGGGAGTATTCCATGAGCAAGATTCAAGTGAAGAATCCCGTCGTCGAGCTCGACGGCGACGAAATGACCCGGATCATCTGGGACTTCATTAAAACCAAACTGATCCTGCCGTATCTCGACATTGATCTTAAATATTACGATCTGTCGGTTCAGAAACGCGACGAGACCAACGACCAGATCACCATTGATGCGGCAAATGCCATCAAGGAACATCGCGTTGGCGTAAAATGTGCGACCATCACGCCTGATGAACAGCGCGTCGAGGAATTCGGCCTGAAGAAAATGTGGAAGTCGCCGAATGGCACCATCCGCAACATCATCGGCGGTACCGTTTTCCGCCAGCCGATCATCTGCTCGAACGTTCCGCGTCTGGTTCCGGGTTGGACGCAGCCGATCGTTATCGGTCGTCATGCCTTTGGTGACCAGTACCGTGCGACCGACTTCAAGGTTCCGGGTGCAGGCAAACTGACCATCAAGTTCCAGCCGGCAGACGGTGGTGAGCCGATCGAACACGAAGTCTTTGACTTCCCGTCTTCGGGCGTTGCCATGTCGATGTACAACCTTGATGAAAGCATCATCGGGTTTGCACGCGCCTGCATGAACTATGGCCTTGCTCTTGGCTGGCCGGTTTACCTGTCGACCAAGAACACGATCATGAAAGCCTATGACGGCCGCTTCAAGGATCTGTTCGAGGAAGTCTTCCAGAACGAATTTGCCGATAAGTTCAAAGCAGCCGGCATCACTTATGAACACCGCCTGATCGACGACATGGTTGCATGCGCGATGAAGTGGAATGGTGGTTTCGTCTGGGCTTGTAAAAACTATGACGGCGACGTTCAATCCGACACCGTCGCACAGGGCTTTGGCTCACTCGGTCTGATGACCTCGGTTCTGATGACGCCGGATGGGCAGACCGTTGAAGCAGAAGCAGCACACGGCACCGTTACCCGCCACTATCGTCAGCACCAGCAGGGCAAAGAAACCTCGACCAACCCGATTGCGTCGATCTTTGCCTGGACGCAGGGCCTGAAATACCGTGGCGAGTTCGATGATACGCCGGAAGTCGTGAAATTTGCCGAAACCCTTGAAAAAGTCTGCGTCGACACGGTCGAAGCTGGCTTCATGACCAAGGATCTGGCACTGCTGATCGGTCCGAACCAGAAATGGCTGACCACCACGCAGTTCCTCGACAAACTTGACGAAGGCTTGAAAGTTGCCATGGGCTGATTGCCCGGCATTTTGCCAGAATGATGAAATCCCGCCGGTGCAAACTGGCGGGGTTTTGTTTTGCCTGCAACCGCGTGGAAAACACACGGTTTTGATGCCTCAATACTGCGCGCGGCTTAGCAACACGGCCAGTTCGCCGCTTTCGTCCAGTTCCCTGAGGGCTGTGTTGAAATCTTGCATGATTTTGCCTGCCCTGGGATGGTTCAGGCCGATCACGAAATGCAATGGCATGGTCGACAGCGGCTCGTCGATATGGCCGAAATGACCCAGTTCCAACCCGGCGGCCCGCATGGAATCGCGTGCTTCCGAGCGCGGGGCCACGACAATATCGACCCGCCCGGCTCCCAGAAGTTTGAAACAGGTGCGCATATCGGGCGGTGCATGGCGGGTTGCCCGCCCGGTTGCAAGCATCTGGCTTGTCCTGCCCAGTTCGGCATACCCCAGCGGCAGGCAAAGTGCCGCACCATTCAAATCATCGATGGTTTCAAAATTCTGGCGAGATTTCGCATACCAGCCAAACGCTGACAGGCTGGCAACCGGTTCGGAGAACAAGACCGAGCGCGCCCGGAACGGGGTATAAGCATAAGGGAAAGTGCCTTCAACCTCGCCCCTTACCGTCATGTCATAGCCCTGACGCCAGGACCGCCAGATAATTTCAGCATGATCATATCCGGCAATCTCGAATGCGCGGCGGACAATCTCGGTCATGATACCGCCATCGGGCAGATCACGACCGGTAAAGGGGGCAAAGTAATCCCCGGTCACGATCCGGACATGATCGGCTTTTGCCTGCGTCGCCATCATCAGCGACGCGGTCAACACCAGCATCATGACCCATTGTTTTTTCATTCCCGACCCACTCCGCAGGGCATTACTGCCCCCTGCATCTTATAGGTTAGGGGCGCAGGTATTTCTTTCAAGCCACGTAAGCTATTGAAATGCCCATGCCACAGTATCGACGGATGCCCGTAAAAGAAAAACCCCGCCAAAAGTTTGACGGGGTTTTGAGAATTTCATGAAGATATTTTTCAGGAAACAGCCGCCGCACGGACAAAACGGCCACGCTGGTAATCGTCAAAGGCCTGCATCAGTTCCTGTTTGCTGCTCATGACGAACGGGCCATAGCGAACAACCGGTTCGTGCAACGGACGGGCCGCGATCACAAGCATCCGGCCGCCTTCGGGACCGCCTTTAAGCGTGATGCTATCACCATCTTCCAGCACGGCCAGATGATGCGTGGTGACAGCCTGATCGGCGACAATTGCGTCCCCGATAAAGACATAAACCATCGCGGCATGGCCTTTGGGCACCGGCAGGGTTACCTCGCGACCAGCCGCCAGTTTGGCATCTATAAAGACCGGCTTGGTAGCAATGCCATTAACCGGGCCGGTTTTACCCATGAATTCACCCGCAACAAGCCGCAGATCAACACCGTCTTCGGGGCTGAGTTCGGCGACGTCGCTACCTTCGATATTCTGGTAACGCGGGGTGACCATTTTATCCTTGGCCGGAAGATTGATCCAAAGCTGAAAACCCTGCAAAAGACCGTTTTCCTGTTCCGGACTTTCGGAATGCAAAATCCCGCTGCCTGCGGTCATCCATTGCACACCACCCGAACGCAGGACACCTTCATTGCCCATGCTGTCCTTGTGGCGCATGGCACCTTCGACCATGTAGGTCACGGTTTCAAAGCCACGATGCGGATGCTCGGGGAAACCGGCAATATATTCGTCGGCATTGTCGGTCGAAATTGAATCGAGCATCAAAAACGGATCAAGCATATCGAGCTGCGGCGATCCAACCGATCGTTTAAGCGACACACCAGCCCCATCGGATGTATCCATCGCGCGAAGTACGCGGGCAACGCCACGCGGGGTTTTACCCTGTTCAGACATCGGGTCCTCCTGTCAGCAACCGGAAATGCGTTCGGCTGCGATCCGTGAAACTTTCATACCCCTCAATCTGGCAGAAAACTGTCGCGAAACAATGATCAATCAGGCATCTGATTGTTTCCGCATTCACCCCAATCTGGTCAACAAAAAGGCCACGCAGACCTATCTGCGCGGCCTTTCATCAATACTGTAATCCGTCAAACGGCCAGTTTGGCAGCCAGCTCTGCGACGTGTTTTCCCTGGAATTTGGCGATATCAAGCTCATTCTGCGATGGCTGACGCGAACCGTCGGCACCGGCCAGTGTTGTTGCACCATAGGGCGAACCGCCGGTGATTTCGTCCATATTGGTCAATCCCGCACAGCTGTATGGTACGCCAACGATGACCATGCCATGATGCAGAAGCGTAGTATGGGTCGAGGTGATGGTGGTTTCCTGACCGCCGTGCTGGGTTCCGGTCGAGGCAAAGACCGAACCGATCTTGCCGATCAATGCGCCCTTGGCCCAAAGGCCGCCGGTCTGATCAAGGAAGTTGCGCATCTGGGCCGACATATTGCCAAAGCGGGTCGGCACGCCAAAGATGATCGCATCATATTCTGGAAGATCCGAAACCGCAGCAACCGGCGCAACCTGATCGAGCTTCGCACCCGCAGCCTTGGCGACATCTTCGGGCATGATTTCGGGCACACGTTTGACATCGACATGTGTACCCGCCACACCACGCGCACCTTCGGCCACCGCGTTCGCCATGGTTTCGATATGCCCGTACATTGAATAATAAAGAACCAGAACCTTGGCCAATTTTGCCTCCTTGATTAAAAAAACTGTCGCCTCCAGCATGCGACAATTGCCGCCTTACGAAAACGATCACATTGGAAACAGTCTATTTCGCCCCGTCTGTCCGGGTCAGAACGCATACTGCCCCGAAACTGTTCCGGGGCAGAGGTATTTGATCCTTCCGGTCAGTCCTGTTGCGGTCTTGCCGCCAGATATTCGACAACCTGATCGGGAAAGTCGGTAAAGATGCCATCAATCCCGGCATCATCAAAAATCGCCTTAAGCGCGATATCCATATCACCCGCCCATTTCGGCAACTGATCCGCGCGCAGGGTATAGGGATGGACTTTCAACTGCGCGCGCTGGGCTGCGATCAGGGTTGGCGTCATGATCGCCTTGCCATCCGCACTAAGACCTTCGATGACCTGCGGCAGCCACGGGCCGATACCATCGACGACGCTTGCCATTTCCGCGACACCGTCATCGGTTTTCAGATAATCGTAATCCGTGCCTTCGGGCGCACCCCATTTGTTTTCACCCAGCAACTGAACCAGCTTGCCCTGATATTTCAGATCATTCCGAATACGCTTGGTTTCAGCCCAGTCAAAGCACTGGACAAAGGAATTGGATTCCGGAGTGCCATATCCCCAATGCTCCATGATCTTGATGACCACAGCGGTCACATCCTGCCCTTCGGCCTTGTGCCAAGCCGGGTCCTTGATTTCAGGATAAATGCCAACATCGCGCCCGGTTGATTTGTTAAGCCCCCGGATCATGGCGATTTCTTCTTCCAGTGTGGGAATTTTAAAAATCGCATATTCGCCGGGGAAGCGATCCGGATATACCTGCTCGCCGGTATCGGCTTTGAACCGTTCGGTAACATTCAGGCTTTTGAGTTCTTCAAGCGTGAAGTCGATGGCGTAATACCGACCATCTTCACGTTTGCGGTCGGGGAATTTCTTGGCAACGTCGGTCGTGGTATCGATATGGATGTCATGCAGGACAACCGGCACACCGTCCTTGGACATCACCACGTCCTGCTCGATGAAATCCGCCCCCATGCCATAGGCAAGCGCCTTTGCCGGAAGGGTATGTTCGGGCAGGTAGCCCGATGCCCCGCGATGGGCGATCACAACCCGTTCAAGGGTACTGTCCTGTGCTATTGCCGGTGTGATCGACAAAGGCAGAATGGCAAGCGCCGTTCCCAGAATAGCCGCACGGGCAGATTTCATCAGCATCCCATAACTCCTTATTTCCGCATAAGTTTTGCCCAGCATAGTGACGAAACGATGCGGCAGGAACAAGGCAGAAGGCGAGAGCGCAAAGTTTCTTGAAACTGTTACGCCTGTTCGCCTTCCATGGATTGCTTTGAAACGGGTTGTTCAGCCCAAAAGCTCGCCCGCGATTTCGGCCAGAAAATCGGGTAGCACACAATAGGCATAGGGCGCATAAAGCCGTTCATGACGTTGATGATATTCCCTGCCCCACGGGCCGATATTGACCACCGGATAGGTCAGGGCATTGTCAACCGGACGATCCACCAGTTCGGCTATCGGGGTGCTGGCAGCGATGATTTCGGTATCGCCTGCATCGGTTGTATGGCCGAAAAAGCTCATATCCGATATACCCATGAAATAACCACGGTCACAAATTTGCGTTTCGTGACGGCCCTCTATCGTGGTGCGGGCCCGGCCAATCGCATCCAAAAACTCCCGGTCCATATCCTTTGCCGTATCGACATGCACGGCCGGGTAATGCAGACCGGCCATTCCGGTTACCACTGCGGGGCCACGCAGATGCGCCTCGGCCAGCATGGCACGCACCAGAACGCGGGTGCGGTTCAGCGGATTGTTATCCCGTGCCGTTTCAAGGGCGACCGCCTCAATCCGGTCAAGCGCATCGCTGCCCCCGGATGCAAAGGCCATGTCTCGCAATTGGGCAACCGTTACCATGCGCAAGGGCGGCAAAGCTGCCGGGGCGGCTTGCCCGTTGGCTTTGGCATAACGGGCTGCATTACCTGTGAACCGTTCAAGCGCTCGGTTTCCGGCATCCTCTACGATGTCGGTGAAATCGTCCATCAGTTCAGCACAGCTTTTCCCCATCACCAGCCAGTTAAACGCCATCCAGACATGTTCGGGCGTGGTGACTTCGTAAATATCGCGTACATCCCGGGCCTCAAGACAGACCGGGGGTGGTGCGGTTTCACGCATACCACGATCACACAGTTCGCTGTTGGCTTCGGTCGCCTGCATGATTTCCGACGCGATGGCATGGGCTGAAATGCCGTCAAACGGATAACCGACATGGGTTGGCAAACCGGCAACAAGGGCAAAGGGCAAAAGCTTTCCGACCGAGCCATGGAAAATTGCGCGCCCGATCTCGCCATTGCCGGTATCGCTGCTGGCATCCAGATTGACCCCACCGATAATGTCTAGGCTCCAGCGTGCGATCAGGTCCGGCAACGCGTTACGCAGGCTGCGCATGCCGCATGAATTGCGTTCTTCATCAGGGGTCAGACACAGGACGACATTGCCTTGCCGATCTGGTTGCTGGCTGAAATGTTCCAGAAACGCGATGCCCGCCGCGTCACCGCTTTTCATATCAAGCAACCCGCGCCCCGGGATGAAATCGCCGGTCTGAAAATCGCGAAGGGCAAGTGCCTCGGCATCGCTAAGATTTTCCCGGCTCGAAAGATCGTCAATCAGGGCCTCACACAGTGCATCAGGCTCAAAAGCCAGATGTTTCAGGTCGTGATAATTTTCAATCGAAACCACATCAAAATGCCCGGCCATTGCCATTGTCTTGCGCCCGGTTCCCCGCACCAGTGCGACAACGCTTTTGGCCATGCGGCTGCCACCCGCGACAAGGTGACTATCGATCACCGCGATATTGTCGGGATTGTCCTGAAAATAGGGAATTTCGCGCAGGATATCGACGATCAGGCCGGTGATATCGGCTTCCCCGGCACTGCCGGTGACACTGCCAAAACGGGTCAGACGGTCGGCGATTTCAGCGGTGCGGACGTAAGGGGTCCATTGATCTTCCGGCATGGTCATTTATTTGCTCCCTGATGACATGGCAGCAGGATAAGCTTTGCCGAAATCAGTTAAAATCCCAGTTTGATACAATTTTCGATTGGAAATTGATGCTTTCATCAGGATAATTGACAAGATCGTCAAATCAGGATGAAATCATGGATGATCTTGACCGTCGCCTCCTTGCCGAACTTCGCGTCAATGCGCGTGCTTCCGTCCCGAAACTGGCACAACTTCTGGGGGTGGCGGCCGGGACGGTTAAAACCCGTATGGACCGCCTGATCGATCAGGGCGTGATTGCCGGATTTACCGTGCGCCTGCGCGACGATGCCGCCGATGGCACCATCCGGGGCGTGATGATGATCGAGCTATCGGGGAAGAATGTGAAAACGCTGGTCGCGAGCCTGCGGAAAAATCTTGGCTTTGCCGCCCTTCACACCACCAATGGCGAATGGGACCTGATCGCGGAAATTCAGGTCCCTGCTCTTTCGGATTTTCATCAGGTGGTCACGACCGTACGCGCCATGGAAGGCATCGCCAAAACCGAAAGCTATCTGTTTCTCGGACCTGCCTGATCTATCAGACCGGTGCCTAGCGGTTCAGTTCCCCCGTCATCCGATCAAGCCCCTCAAGCGTCAGCGGATACATCCGCCCGTCCATCAGCTTGTGCATGATCTGGATCGAGCCGTGATACTGCCACCAGTTTTCCGCCTGCGGATTGATCCAGGCGGCATGTTCGAAATGATCCAGCAAACGTTGCATCCATACCGCCCCGGCTTCCTGATTCCAGTGTTCGACCGAACCACCGGGATAGGTGATTTCATAGGGGCTCATGGTGGCATCACCGACAATCACCAGCTTGTAATCCGCACCATAGGTCCGGATCACATCCCATGTTGAAACCTGATCGGTACGGCGGCGCGCATTATCCTTCCACAGCCCTTCATAGGGGCAATTGTGGAAGTAATAATATTCAAGATGCTTGAATTCGGTTTTGACTGCGGAAAACAGTTCCTCGCAGACCTTGATATGGTCATCCATCGACCCGCCGATATCAAACAGCATTAGGACCTTGACCGCATTATGCCGTTCAGGCCGCATCTGCACATCAAGCCATCCCTGTCGGGCGGTTGATGTAATGGTGCCGGGCAGATCAAGTTCATCGGCTGCCCCGGTCCGGGCCCACTTGCGCAAACGCCGCAGGGCCACCTTGATATTGCGAGTGCCGATTTCGACACTGTCATCAAGGTTCTTGAACTCGCGTTTATCCCAAACCTTGACCGCACGGCGATGGCGGGATTTATCCTGCCCGATCCGCACCCCTTCGGGGTTATAGCCATAGGCCCCAAAGGGCGATGTCCCGGCAGTACCAATCCATTTATTGCCGCCCTGATGGCGGCCCTTTTGTTCCTCAAGCCGCTGTTTGAGGGTTTCCATCAGCTTTTCCCAACCGCCCAGCGCCTCGATCTCGGCCTTTTCCTCGTCGGTCAGGAATTTTTCAGCAAGCTTGTGCAGCCATTCTTCGGGAATGTCGGCCTCGACAACTTCGTCGATGCCGTCAGCCAGATCAATCACACCCTTGAAATGGGTGCCAAAGACCTGATCGAACCGATCAAGATGGCGTTCGTCTTTCACCAGTGCTGCGCGTGCCAGGTAATAGAAATCCTCGACTGCATAGTTCGCAAGCCCCTTTTCGACAGCCTCCAGCAGCGTCAGATATTCGCGCAAACTGACCGGAACGCGGGCCTCTTTCAGCTTAAAGAAAAAGCCGGTGAACATGATGCTCTAACGCCCTTCTCGCCGCGCCATGAAGGCAAGACGTTCAAACAGATGGACGTCCTGCTCGTTTTTCAAAAGCGCCCCATGAAGTGGCGGCACGGCCGTTTTGGCGTCCTTGGCCCGCAATGCTTCGGGCGGCAGGTCCTCGGCCATCAGAAGCTTCAGCCAATCAAGCAGTTCGGAGGTAGACGGTTTTTTCTTAAGCCCACCAACTTCGCGCATGTCATAAAACAGGTTCAATGCCTCCGACACCAGACGTTTCTGGATATCGGGGAAATGGACAGCAACGATTTCGGCCATGGTTTCCGTATCCGGGAAGCGGATGTAATGGAAGAAACACCGGCGCAGGAACGCGTCGGGCAGTTCCTTTTCATTGTTCGATGTGATGATCACGATCGGGCGGTTGGCGGCCTTGATGGTTTCCTGTGTTTCGTAAACAAAGAATTCCATCCGGTCGAGTTCCTGAAGCAAGTCGTTGGGGAACTCGATATCGGCCTTGTCGATTTCATCGATCAGCAGAACCGGCGCGCTTTCATCCTCGAACGCTTCCCAAAGCTTGCCCTTGACGATGTAATTGGCGATATCGTGCACACGCGCATCACCCAACTGACTGTCACGCAGACGCGAAACCGCGTCATATTCATACAGCCCCTGCTGCGCACGCGTGGTTGATTTGATCGACCATGTAATCAGTTTCTTGCCAAGTGATTTTGCAATTTCCTCGGCCAGAACGGTCTTGCCGGTTCCTGGTTCGCCCTTGACCAGAAGCGGCCGCTGCAAGGTGATTGCGGCATTGACCGCCACCATCAGATCCTCGGTCGCGACGTAATTTTCCGTACCCTGAAATTTCATTTTGCCCTGCAACATAAGTTGACGTTTACGTTAACCTAGGATGTTGCCGCTCGCAGGGCAAGGGACGAGTTCACGAGCCGCCCGGTTCAACGAGCTTGTGCCGTTACAGCCAATAGCTTACCATCATTGAAAATCATAAAAATTCCAAACTGTTATAAAGTTCTGGTGCCCGGGGGAGTTACAAAGCTTGCGCCATTGCAATTTTGCAATGCGTCATGGGGACGCTTGTGTGACATATCTTGAGAATCATCAGGTTTTATCATCACGTGATCTGAACGAGACACGTGCCCTTTTGGCTGATCTGAATTCCATTGATTCACTGGACCTGATCGAACGACCTGCATTTTTCGATGTCGCGGTTCGGGTGACTGCCTTGGGCGATTTGCAGGTTTTGCATTCGTCCTTTGGCGATTGCCGCATCCAGCTTCGGACACCAGAAAGCGATAATGATGCACTGTTCATGATCATCCCGACCGAAGGTGGCGGCACGGTCCAGCATCAGGGGCGGGATTACACGATTTCGACCAGACGCGGACTGATCCGCGACATGCGCATGCCCCTTTTCGCGGACGAAGACCGGTTTGCCTGCTTTGGCGTCCGGTTGCCAAAAGATATTCTCTCCAAACATTGCCGGATGCTTTTGGGCAATGATGGCTCAGCCACGGATCCAGGCTTTGAAATCAGCCTTGATCTGGCCTCCGCACCGGGTCGGCATGTATGCAATACCCTGAATTACATCGCACAGGCCCTTGATGGTCCTCTGCTCAATTCCGACAATTCCATTGTTCTGAGCGGTCTTCAGGATTTGCTTTTGACAAATATCCTGATGATGCTTCCGAATTCCTGTTCGGAACTTCTGCATGGGCAAACGAAATCCAACGCGGTTCCGCACTATGTGAAACGGGCACGCGATTACATCCACGCCCACGCCCATACACCGATCACACTTGAAACTCTGGTACAGCATGCGGATTGCGGTTATCGGACGTTACAAACGGCCTTTAATGCCGCCTATGGCATATCGCCGATGGCGTATCTAAAATCGGTGCGCCTAAGCCATGCCTATAAAGACCTTCTTGACAGCGAGGATGGGGCAAGCGTTGCCGAAATCGCGATGAAATGGGGCTTTGCCCATGCCGGACGCTTTTCGCAAAGCTATGCAAGGCAGTTCGGTGTTCTACCGTCTGAAACCCTGCGCAAGCGACACTAATTTGTGATCTCCGCCTGCCGTCGCGGGCAGGTTTGACTTTCTGCAGATCGGGGGTGGAAATGATTGCCCCACCGCCTATAATCCCATCGAAATTCGATAAATTTGATGTTCCGGGCAACGGAATAACACCAAGGTTGGGAGAATTTGCATGACCACTATGTCCTTTGCTGATATGGGGCTTGCCGCGCTTAAACGCCGCCAATATGACGCTGCGATCAATATGTTGCGCCAGGCACTTGGCGAGGATGAGGATAATCTTGAAGCGCGGTTCGGGTTGGCCCGCGCCCTTCATGAAAGAGGTTCACTAACCGAAGCACTTGGTGAATACCGTACTGTGCTGCAATCTGATGGAGGCCACGAAGAATGCCTGCATCACATTGCACGCGCGCTGCTTGAAAACGGGGATGCCCGTTCGGCACTTAACCATGTCGATATCGTTTTGCGTCATCATCCGACCGATCCCGATTTGCTGATTTTACGCGGACAGGCCCTTCTGGAACTTGAGCAGCCCGAATATGCGTTAAGCGCCTTTCAGAACGCCGCCCATCACCAGCCGGGCAATGCCAATATCCACCGGCTGATCGCAACAGCACATCGCGCCAATGACGATATCGAAAGCGAACGCCGCGCAATCGAGCAGCTTTTGCAGATCGATCCCCCATCAATGGTGGCTTCGAACGATCTGGGCGTTATCAATTTGCGCGAAGGGCATCTGATTGCAGCCTTTGAAGCGTTCGAGCTAATCCTGAGCCATGATCCTGAAAATGCCGAAGCCGCCCTTAACCGCGCTATCACCTTGACCGTGATGGGGGATATGGACGACAAGGCAATCTGGGACCGGGTCATGGAAATCAGTGCCGATCTCGACGGGATCGAGGAAACCCGCGCGCTTGCCGATAACCTTGCTAAACTACCGGACAAGGACCGCAAAACCAGCGAAAAGGCGACCAAACTGATTGCCCGCGCGGCCCATGCACCGATTGATATATAACTCTAAAGCTGTCGTTTAGATTGGCAGCTTATGGCTGCCTCTTGAAACGTGCGCAAGGAATGCTCCCTCCTCTTTTGCATAAGTTACGCTCTTATGGATAGTTCCCCCTTTAATTACAATGCACTAGAACAGAATCAGGACGTTTAAAAGGGGAACACTATGATCAAGAAACTGGTCGCATTGACCACCTTGGTGCTACTTGCCGGGTGCGTTACCGCAACAAGCCAATTCGAAGAAGAAATGCCGATCGGCACTGTTGTTACAGGCACGGTTAATGCACCACAGGGTGATGTAATGCTGCCACCTGGCAACTGGACCGTTGTTGGTAAAACGGTTTCGCGCAACAACAATTACCATGCTTTTGGTCATGTCGTTCTGGCACGCATAGACGAGCAGAAACGCCTTGATGGTTTGGTAATGTATATGACCGCACTGGAGACAGGTATGGGCTATGCCTTCTATTCGACGGCATATTGCGAACCTCACGAAAGTACGATCTATTCTCAGCAGACAGCCAATCAGGAACTTGCCAACCAGCAATGCTTCTTTATTGAAGACTGGACACTTAATACGTCAGCCAAGTCTGACCCGGACGTTTTGCAGGCAGAAGCATATTTCAAAGAACACGGCATTAAAAAGCCAAGCACGATGCTTTTCACGAACTACCGTATCGCCCGCCGCAACAAGCTTTTGATTGTTCAATATGGCTTTAATTATCGCCAAACCGGTGATGAAATGCTGCCGGGATACCAGCCTGCTTCGGTCGAGAAATATGACCGACCTTTTGGCACCGGTACCTGGAAAGAAAATCTTGAAACCGTGCTTGCATGGTCAAAAGAAAAAGAAGACCTGATTGCGACCACTTTTCTGGACTAGGTTCTTTATGGAAGGCCAAAAGCCCCCAAAATTCTGTCGGGGGCTTTTTAGCATTGATTGTATCAGCATGAATGCGACCGCTCCTAAAACAGACCGTCGCGCAAAAACGTTAAGTTACGTTCCACGTAACTCAGGCCGCCGGAACGTCGGCTGCGGTTTGACGAATGCGCAACCAGCCCAGAATGCCGATCACGCATAGCATTGCGGCGATAAAGCCAAGGAAGAAAGGCGCATAACTGGCGATCCCGGCCAGCACACCGCCAATCAGAACGGCTGCGGCTTCGGCAAGAACGTGGGCAGAACGATAAACGCCAAGCGCCTGCCCCTGCTCATGTGATCCGGCTGCGTTGGAAATAAACAGGCTGGTCGTCACCTCGCACCAGGCAATACCGAATGCCGCCAGACACATGGGCACAAATATCCACACCAGCCCATCGGGGATCAGGAACGTGATCAGGCCGATCCCCAAAAACAGATGGCCAAGAGTTCCGACACCGATCAGGCCGCAAATCTTCTGCGCACGATCAACCGTCAATCCGGCAAGGATCAGCGGGATCGAAATGATTGCCGAACACATGCCAAGGAAGCTGCTGGTGACGTCGTAATTCTGCACCAGATAGACCCCGAAAAAGGCAAAGAAGATATAAACCGCGATATAGCTGAAGAACGAAATCACATAACCCGGCAAAAGGTCGGGGTCCTTGATCGTCGCCCAGACCGTGCGGGTAGCGGGTGGCGTCATACCCTTTGGCGTGCCGCGACGGCGCGCATATTCAGGAATGCGCAGGATTACGAATACCACCAGCAGGTTAAAGGCATACATACCAGCGGCAAAATAGAACGGCCAGGAAACGTTAAAGGACGGATGAATGGTCGGGTCGGAGAAAAAGCCGCCCATCAGCGGGCCGATGATCCAGCCGACATTGATCGCGACCGTGATCAGACCAAAATTGCGCACCTTGGTTTCCGGACGGCTGATATCCGATGCAATCGATTGGGCAATCGCCATATTGCCCTCGCACAGGCCCGACACAAAACGTCCAATCAAAACCAACGGCAAATTTGCAGTCGCCACCCCATAGGCGGTCACCAGATAGCCAAGGGCCGCACCGGTCAGCGACGCCATCAGAACTGGACGGCGGCCAAGCTTGTCCGATACCCGCCCCAGCCACGGTGCACCGATAAACTGCCCGATGGGATAAAGCGCCATGGCGACACCCAAAAGTATCGTGCGGTATTCTGTGGGCACCGAGGGATCAAGAAAACCCAGTTCGGGTTTCAGAAACATCGGGCTGAAAACAGGATAAGGCAGGCTGAACCCGGCAAAACCGAACAGCACGGTCAAAAAGACCGCGGACATGGTTTTGGTTTCCTGGGACATGGGGCGAATACTCCGTGGGGCATTTTGGTGGCGGTGGTTAATTGATAGCGTCGCCAGTGGCTATTTCAGATCGGCATAGCGGGCGGCAAGGTCGCGCACGATCTGGCGGGCGTCATCGACATGCCATCCCGCCCCGGCCAAAAGATCGGCCAGACTGTCGCAGAAGATGTCAATCGCATTGCTGCGCAATTCAGTGCCGTAATGGCGGTCGGTTATTTCTGAAAGGGCCAGGGCATTCATGCCAAATGAAAGCCCCCAACTGCCAAGATTGAGGTTGCGGGTCTGCGCGATCACATCGCCCGATACCCCCAGTTCATTGGCAGCATCGGACAGGAAGCTTTGGAACATTTCGGTGATACGTCCGATCCCGGCGAGCTGGCTTTGATGGTGCGACGGGGTTGCGCGCTGCCAGATCGAAGGGGCCAGAGCGAGATATTCGGCCTCAAACCATTGCGGGTGATCAATGGAAAAGCGGATATCAAGCAGGCTTGCGACAATGAACTTTTCCATCGCACTGCCGTCATGAGCACGGGCATAATCGAAAAACCCGGCGCGTTTTTGCCCCGCCAGAATCGCAAGCCCAAGCAGCAAGTCCTCCTTGCTGGCGAAATGGGCATAAAGTGTACCAACCGAAATATCGCAGGCGCGGGCCAGATCAGACATCTTCAGTTCGAAAAACCCGTATTCCGCAATCAGCTCGCCCGCGCGTTCAAGGATCAGTTCCTCGCGCTGCTGACGTTTTTCAATGCGGTTTGGCCGCTGTCTCAGCGGTTGCTTTTCCGGGTCGTTCGGGGCTGCCATATCCCTGCCTTTTCAATAAATGACGAAAAATCGAATTTGGTTCATTTTTTAACGCCAAACAATCGCGAATTTTGCATGGGTGGCATTCATCCGAACACTCAACGGATGCACCCAAACGCAGAAAACAGGGAACCGGCTTTAACCTTATACGTTTAACACTGGATCGCTGTCCCGGTTTCGGCTTTGCCAACGGGCGGCATTTGTCGCCACGCAAAGCACACGGCAAGAACAGGACCGCAGTAAATGTTTCACCGATTTATCCGGATATGGGAATTTCTTGGTCACAGCTTGTGGTTTATTCCGCTGCTTTATGCGATTGGCGGTGCCACTGTTGCCTTACTGGCAATTCGCCTCCCGGGCGAGGACATGATTGCCAGCCTGCCGGATTTCTGGCCGCGTTTCGGAACAGTTCAAACGGTACAGGACCTGACATCGACCCTTCTTGCCACTCTTGTGACCATGACCACCTTTGCCCTGTCCGTAACCATGGTGGTTCTGACACTTGCCGCCGGATCACTGGGCCCTCGCACCATTCGCAATTTTATGGGTGATCCCAAAACACAAAATGCACTGGGAAGCTTTGTCGGATCCATTCTGTTTCTGATCACGGCCCTTGTCATCATGGGGGGCCAGGGCAAGGAGGATCAGGTCCCGCAAATTGCCGCCATAACCGGGATTATCCTTTTTGTCGTAAGCCTGTTTGTCCTGATTCTGTTTGTGCATCATCTGGGTCGATCCATTGTGGCGGATCAGGTCATCCAGAAAGTCGGCGGAAATCTGGAAGAAACGATTGCATCGTCGCTGGAAACGCTTTCAAAACCAATCGACCATGCAGCAGAAGCCGGATGCACCCTGCCTGATGCGGGAACAATCAACCCCGACAGAGCCATCAAGGCCGCAAAATCTGGTTATGTGCAGGGCATCGACTATGAAGGTTTGCTGGAGGTTGCGACCAAGGCAGACATTCATATCGCCCTGACAATCCATGCTGGACAGCATGTAATTGCCGAGGACATCATCGGAGAAATCAGCATAAATGCCGCCAATGCAACAGACGACATCGGCGAATACCGGAATTTCATTTCCGAACAGATACTGATTGGCAATCAGCGCACCGCGATGCTTGATATCGAGTTCGCCCTGCGCCAACTGGTCGAGGTCGCCCTGCGCGCATTGTCACCGGGCATCAATGACCCGTTTACCGCAATTGCGGTGATTTATCGTCTGGGCCGGGCCATGCCGCAGGCGATGAATTTTCATTCCCCGTTGGGCCTTTGGCGGGACGAGCAAGGACAGGAACGGATATGTGCCCATCTTTCGGATTTCGGCGAGATGCTGGACGCGGCATTTAACCAGATCCGACAATCGGCAAGCACCAAGCCCTATGTATTGTTGCCCATGGCAGAAGTTCTTGAAAGCCTGGCCGGACTGGCCAAAACAGCCAAACAGCAGGACACCCTGCGCGATCATGCACGCCTTATCGGACGGACGGCCGCGCGAAACATTGCCGAGGCGGCTGATCGCAGGGCGGTTGAACGTGCCGTCAACCGTGTCCTGCGACAGCAACAGGCCAAAGACGATTATTCAGCGGCCTGAACACGTGAATGGCGGGTCAGGTTATTTGCGATGCGCGTCACCGTGCCGCCACTAATAAGAACCAGCGAAAAGGCAATAGGCCAGGCAATGACAAATGCCCGCCCCCAGCGCAGCAGAAATTCGGGGTCGATACCAGTATTGATCAGTGTCACCAGCCCGGTCATCAGGGTCGACAGCCAGATCGACATCAGACCGGAAAATACAAAACGATAAAAACGTGCCGGAAGCATGTGAGGCTCCTTTGATTTGGTTCCCGTTTACGGTGGGCATGGAGCGGACAATGCGATAATCTCATTTTCGGGAATAGTAGATATTTTCGGGATTTGAGTTTCCATATATGGAACATACACAACTGGACGATTTCGCCCTTTTCATTCGCATAGCCGAACTTGGCAGCCTCCGGCAGGCATCGATTGCCCTGGAGGTTCCGATGGCGACACTTAGCCGACGCCTGCAAAAGCTGGAGGAAAAGCTGGGCTGCAAACTGCTGCTACGCGGCAACGGACGGTTCGCCCTGACCGATGCGGGGCGTACCTATTTCGACCAGTTACGCCCGTTGGTCACCGAAATGAACAGAACGCTTGAAAGTATCGACACACGCCATAACGAGCCTGCCGGGATTTTGAAGATCGCCTTGCCTGTCAATCTCGCCCGAAGCTGGCTCGCCCCATTTTTCAGCACTTTTCTTCGTAATCATCCCCATATCGATCTGCGGCTGACCCTGTCCAATCGTGTATTGCCGCTTGGCGAATTCAATTTTGATGTCGCCATCCGTGTCGGCAAGCAAACCCAGCAATCTCTCGTTCTGCGCAAGCTGTGTGACACCTATCTGGTTGCCTGTGCCGCCCCGGAATATCTGGCGAAATTCGGCACACCGACATCGCCCGAAGAACTGCGTTATCATGCGATGATTGTCGCAAGTCCGCTTCGAACCTGGCGGTTGACCCACCGCAAAACAGGACGCAACGAGGTATTTAGCGTTGATGGCCGGTTTGACGTCGACGAGATCGAACTGGCATCACTTATGATAGAAGAAGGCCACGGCATCGGCCTTGTACCACACAGCATTATCGGCAATAGCCTGCGGGCTGGACGACTTGTAGCGCTTCTGCCCGACTGGGAAACCGAACAGCGCGATATCTTTGCTGTTTGGCCCGAAACCGATTTCATGCCCAAACGCCAACGTGTTTTCATAGATGAACTGGTGGCCTTTGCCACGCAAAACCCGGCAGACCGATAACCGGAAACCATCAACGCATGACCGGCGGTGGCATGCGCCGTTCAACCGACTTCGCTTTCACGATTGATGTGTTGGTTTCCGCTTTGTCGACAATGCGGTCCAACAATGTATCAAGTTCCCCCATCGAGCGAACATACAGACGCGCGATATAACAATCATCGCCCGTGACCTTGTCGCATTCCCCGAATTCTGGAATTTCTTCGATCATCTGCTGAACGATATGCAACTTGCCCGGCAGCGGACGAATGCGTACGATCGCCTGCAGCGGGTAGCCAAGTGCTTCGGGATTTACATCAATGGTAAAGCCCCGAATAACGCCGCGTTCCTCCAGACGCCGGACCCGTTCCGCCACGCCGGGGGATGATAGCCCGACACGGGCTGCCAGTTCCTTTTGCGAGATACGCGAATCACCAATCAGGATTTTCAGTATCTTCTGGTCGATTTCGTCGATCACTTTACTTTTCCTATAAATATTCGACATAAACTTTATATAATTAGGTAAAGAACCGACATTTTCAATCTCAGACCATGGAACAAAGCCGAAAAAAGGCGCAAATTTCATCCATAAAATCAGTTTAACGGAGCATTCCGATGGATGAAAAACTGCGCGGCACGGTCGAAATGACCGCGGCCATGACGATTCTGGGCACAATTGGCTGGTTCGTTGTGATGTCAGGGCAATCCGCTCTTGATGTTGTTTTCTGGCGGTGCGTATTCGGGGCTGGGGCCCTGCTTGTCGTTTGCGCTGGCATGGGTTTTTTACGCGGACTTTTGAACCTGCGGATATTGGGTTGGGCCGCGCTTGGTGGTGTTGCCATCGTGACAAACTGGTTCCTGTTATTCCAGTCCTATTCGATGGCATCGATTTCCATTTCAACAGCCGTTTACAATACCCAGCCCTTCATGCTGGTGATGTTCGGTGCATTGCTGTTTGGTGAAAAACTGACAGCCAATAAATTTGCATGGCTTGCGATTGCATTTGGCGGTCTGCTCCTGATCATATCGGGCAAGCCCGATAGCGGCTTTACCGGCACCAATTATGCAGGCGGCATCGCGATGGCATTGGTCGCAGCCTTTTTCTGGGCGGTGGCTGCCATCATTACCAAAAAGCTGAAAGGTACCCCGCCGCATCTGATCGCGCTCATTCAGGTTTGTGTCGGTATTCTGCTACTCGCTCCCTTTGCCAATCTTGATAACCTGCCCGATACGCCATCAAGCTGGGGCGCGCTTGTCACGGTTGGCGTGGTTCATACCGGGATCATGTATGTGCTGATGTATGGCGCGGTTCAGAAACTACCCACCCATTTGCAAGGGTCGCTGTCCTTCATCTATCCAGTCGTCGCCATTCTTGTCGATCTGATTGCGTTTGGCTATCGCCCGGATACCGCCCAGATCATCGGGGCAGTGGCGATTGTGATTGCCGCAACCGGCATGAATCTTGGCTGGCAGCTCTGGCGTAGTGGAAAACGCAACCCGGCAAGAAATGCCGCTATCCAGAAATGATCATACGACAGTTAAATCCAACGGCACATAGATGAACGGGTGGTCTGATTATTGCTTGCAACTTTTCAGGGTAAAACTTATGGAAAACACTGCATGACCAGCATTAATCCGTCCCAGTTCAATGTTGCATCGTTTCAAAAGCTGGGGATCAACGTTGCGAACAAACAGGTCCCCGAAGAAACCATCGCCTTCATGCGCCAACGGCAGGGAGACGATGCCAGCTCAGTCAAAGCCGCACCACTATCGGATACTTTGCCTTTTGACCCGCTTGCGGCAAATGCAGGTGCCAAGTCACGAACCGAAGCCCAACTGATCGGCCAGCAGGATGAAGCCTCCAAATCCACGCTGCCAACATCGGCAGAGGAGCTTCTGACAGTAAACGAAGATGAAGAAATGACGGACGAGGAAAAGCAGCAGAAACTTGCACAACTCAATAAGCGTATACTGCAAGGCTGAAACTCATCACAGCGCCAGTAAAAAGGGCCCCTTGTGGGGCCCTTTTTTAATTCGCACTGCAACTGCTCAGCCAGCAACCGCCGCCTCAATCGCGGCAAGTGCCGCGTCGGCCTGATCGGCGTCGGGGCCACCGCCCTGTGCCATATCCGGGCGACCACCGCCGCCTTTACCGCCGAGCTTTTCGACACCAACACGGACCAGATCGACCGCGCTGAATTTACCGGCGAGGTCTTCGGTCAGGCCGACAACGATTGATGCCTTGCCGCCATCGGTCGAGATAAGGGCAACAATCCCCGATCCCATCTGATCGCGCAATTCATCAACCATGCCTTTAAGTTCCTTGGCCGGAATACCGTCCAGAACACGCAGGGCCAGTTTGACACCATTGACTTCCTTGAACGCGTCAGCACCCGATGCCCCGCCCGAACCGGCTGTTGCCAGCTTCTTGCGCAGGTCGGAAACTTCGCGTTCAAGCTTCCGGCGTTCATCCTGCAAGGCTTTGACACGTGCCGGAACATCTTCGGGTACGGCTTTGAGATCGGCCGAAATGGTTTGCAGAAGCTGATCGCGGGCCGCCATATAGCTTGCGGCATCCGAGCCGGTCAGGGCTTCGATACGGCGGACACCGCTTGAAACCGCACCTTCGGATACGATCTTGAACATACCGATATCGCCGGTCCGTTTGACATGCGTACCACCGCAAAGTTCAAGCGAATAGGCATGTTCGTTCGCTTCGGGCAGGCCCATCGAAACAACGCGGACTTCATCACCGTATTTTTCGCCAAACAGCGCCATCGCGCCCAGTTCAATCGCCTCGTCCGGGGTCATCAGACGGGTGGTGACTTCACTGTTTTCGCGGATCAGACGGTTGACGTCGAATTCGATTATAGCGGCTTCTTCGGCGGTGATCGGTTTGGGGTGCGATACGTCGAAACGCAGACGATCCTTGGCAACCAGCGATCCTTTCTGGGTGACGTGATCACCCAGATGCTTGCGCATGACCGCGTGCAGAAGGTGCGTTGCCGAATGGTTGGCGCGCAAGGACGAACGGCGGGTATGATCGACGCGGAATTCAGCGGCATCGCCAACCGAAACATCACCTTCGACAACCTTGCCCAGATGCACATGAAGCGCACCGAGTTTCTTCTGGGTGTCGGTGATTTCAATCACGGCACCCTTCTCGGTTTTGATCACGCCGGCATCGCCCTGCTGACCACCGGATTCCCCGAAGAACGGGGTCTGGTTGGCAACGATGGCAACCTCATCGCCCTTGGTAGCGGTTTTGGTTTCTGCACCATCCTTGATCAGGGCCGTGACAACGCCCTCGGCATTTTCGGTTTCATAGCCCAGGAATTCGGTCGCGCCATCACGGTCATTGATGTCAAACCAGACTTCCTCGGTTGCAGCTTCGCCCGAACCCGACCATGCGGCACGGGCCTTGGCTTTCTGTTCTTCCATCGCCGAGGTAAAGCCGCTTTCATCAATGCCAATCTTGCGCGGTTTAAGCGCATCAGCCGTCAGATCAAGCGGGAAGCCGTAAGTATCATAAAGCTTAAACGCCACATCGCCCGAAAGGGTCGCGCCCTCGGTCATGCCATCGGTCGCGTCATCAAGCATCTTGAGACCGCGATCAAGCATGGTTTTAAAGCCCTGCTCTTCGAGCTTAAGGGTTTCTTCGATCAATGCCTGCGCCCGAACCAGTTCCGGGAAGGCACCGCCCATTTTACGCACCAGTGCCGGGACCAGTTTATACATCACCGGATCCTGGGTGCCGATCATGTGCAGATGACGCATTGCGCGGCGCATGATACGGCGCAGAACGTTACCACGCCCGGCATTGGACGGCAGAACGCCATCGGCAATCAGGAAGCTGGTCGAACGCAGATGGTCGGCAACCACGCGGTGCGACACATTATGCGGTCCATCAGGATCGGTGCTGGTGGCGTCCGCCGATGCTTCGATCAGCGCGCGCATCAGGTCGATGTCATAGTTATCGTGCTTGCCCTGAAGGACGGCGGCAATACGTTCAAGGCCCATGCCGGTATCAATCGACGGCTTTGGCAGATTGACGCGTTCGCCATTCGCCATCTGCTCGTACTGCATGAAGACGAGGTTCCAGATTTCGATGAACCGGTCGCCGTCTTCGTCGGCACTGCCCGGAGGACCGCCCCAGATTTTGTCGCCATGGTCAAAGAAGATTTCCGAACACGGACCACAAGGACCGGTATCGCCCATCGACCAGAAGTTATCAGACGTCGGAATGCGAATGATGCGATCATCGGACAGACCGGCGATCTTTTTCCATAGACCATGGGCCTCGTCATCGGTGTGATAGACGGTGACCAGCAGCTTGTCCGCCGGGAGGCCGTATTCCTTGGTGATCAGGTTCCAGGCGAATTCAATCGCGTTTTCCTTGAAATAGTCGCCGAACGAAAAGTTGCCGAGCATTTCAAAGAAGGTGTGGTGACGGGCGGTATGACCGACATTTTCAAGATCGTTATGCTTGCCACCGGCACGCACGCATTTCTGCGAGGTGGTCGCGCGTGAATAATCGCGCTGTTCCTGACCTGTGAAAACGTTCTTGAACTGGACCATCCCTGCGTTGGTGAACATCAGGGTCGGGTCATTACGCGGTACCAGCGGGCTGGAAGACACGACCTCGTGGCCGTTCTTGCGGAAGAATTCCAGAAACGTGGTGCGGATATCGTTAACGGTCTGCATCTCTCTCCAACCCGGAAAACGCGGAACAAACGCTGCCGCAAACCTACGGCGCGACTGCCCTATTTAGCGGCTCGGCTCTGTGCTGTCCAGTCGGGGAAAGGCTTTGCGGTGTTGTAAGTGACGATTTCTGCATCCGGCATCGCACCGGAACACCACAACGGCATGATCGGGTATGCCTGCCTAATCAAGAACCGGGCGCATGAAACTGCGCTCGTAACTGATGATGCTGCGGTTACGTTTTTCAAGTTCGAGTGTCGCAACACACTCGTCATCATCGGCCATGCGATTGCGGTAGTCTTCGTATGCCGCAAGGCTTGGGAAG
This sequence comes from Thalassospira lucentensis, assembly GCF_032921865.1. Classification (NCBI taxonomy): domain Bacteria; kingdom Pseudomonadati; phylum Pseudomonadota; class Alphaproteobacteria; order Rhodospirillales; family Thalassospiraceae; genus Thalassospira; species Thalassospira lucentensis. Next base: position 2,595,844 of record NZ_CP136684.1, on the reverse strand, counting down.
CTGAACAGGGCATATGCAATGTTGCTGGCACCCTCATGGGGCAGGAAATAGCCGTGATGCGTCCCGCCCATCCGGTTGACGATGGGAATCCAGCGACGGGCATAATCCTCGAACTCGGGGATTTTATGCATGTCGACAATATATTTAAGATAACAGGTGATCACGGCGGGAGCTTTCGTAAATTCCAAAACGCGTGATGGTTATTTGTCGACGCCTTCCTGAATCTGTTCGCCAAGTTTTTCAACATCGCGGCCAAATCCGGCGGCGGTTTCACACGCGGCAAGCGACATGCCAAAGCCCGCAATCAGGGCCAGTGCCAGAATACGTTTCACAAAAATAGTCATCGTTTGAATGCTCCTGCCTTTAACGACATGTTGATTTTGAAGGCGGCCGCCGCCTGCTTCTGACGCAAGGCATATGGCTTCCGAAATCGGTTGCTATCTTGTCGGGGTCACGTCCGGCTGGCAACTCTTTCCTGCATCGATGATTTAAAAGTCACGCAGAAAAACGGGCGTGCCGCAGCACGCCCGTTTCCGTTTGCTCGTATTACTGTCTATACCGCGATCAGATCGGTGGACGACGACCACGCAGTGCGTTGACCAGAAGCGAAACAACGAACAGTACGAGGAAGACGAAGAACAGGATCTTCGCGATCCCGACAAACGTACCTGCCAAGCCGCCAAAACCAAGGACGGCGGCGACAAGCGCCAGAATGAGACAAAAGACTGCCCAACCCAACATGATGTTATCTCCTTTTTAGGCTTTGGCCGCTTGCGGGTGATGGAGTTGATCCCAAAATCCCGTCAGCGAACGAAAATCCGCGATGATGCCTTACTCGCTGGCTTCATCCTGAATGGCTTCACCAGCATTTTCCATATCCTGGCCAAAACCCTCGGCGGTTTCACACGCGGCAAGGCCAAAGCCCATGCCGGAGATCATCGCAACGGCGAAAATCTTTTTCCAAAAATCGGACATTTCGGTTTCTCCTGTTTGCTCGACGTGATTTTGTTCACACCATCCATAACGGAGCCGAAAAGACAAAGTTCCCTCACACGTTGCCAAACCCCTGATTTGGCACAATTAAGGCAGCCTGAATGCCTTTGTTTTTTGCAGGTTGCGGCCAATATTGATCATTTTGGGGCAATTGCGGATTTGCCCGCCTCACAACAAAAAACGGGCCCCGAAGGACCCGTTTGATGTATTTAGCGACAATCGTTAGTCAGCAATCACGCATCATCGTCATTTGACGGTTCATCATCGCTCATGCTGGTCATTGCTTCGGCGATCAGGCCAGCACTTTCGCGGATGCTGCGTTCGATTTCGGCGGTCATTTCCGGATTTTCACGCAGGAAGGTTTTGGCATTCTCGCGGCCTTGACCGATCCGGGTCGAGTTATACGAGAACCAGGAACCGGATTTCTCAACGATCCCGGCCTTGACGCCAAGATCAAGGATTTCACCCATCTTGGAAACGCCTTCGCCATACATGATGTCGAATTCGACCTGCTTGAACGGCGGGGCCATCTTGTTTTTGACGACCTTCACACGGGTCTGGTTGCCGACGACCTCGTCACGGTCCTTGATCTGACCGATACGGCGGATATCAAGACGAACCGACGCATAGAATTTAAGCGCGTTACCACCCGTGGTGGTTTCCGGGCTGCCAAACATCACACCGATCTTCATACGGATCTGGTTGATGAAGATGACCATGCAGTTCGAACGCGACACCGAGCTGGTCAGTTTACGCAAGGCCTGGCTCATCAGACGAGCCTGCAGACCGACATGGGTATCACCCATTTCGCCTTCAAGTTCGGCACGCGGCACAAGGGCAGCAACCGAATCGACGACCAGAACATCAATCGCACCGGAACGCACCAGCGTATCGGCGATTTCAAGCGCCTGTTCACCGGCATCGGGCTGCGAAATCAGAAGTTCGTCGGTATTCACACCAAGCTTGCGGGCGTAACCCGGGTCAAGCGCGTGTTCGGCATCGACAAAGGCGCAGGTCCCGCCAAGTTTCTGTGCCTCGGCAATGGTGTGCAGGGCCAGTGTGGTTTTACCCGAACTTTCCGGACCGTAAATTTCGACGATGCGGCCACGCGGCAGACCGCCAATCCCCAACCCGATATCTAGGCCAAGTGATCCGGTCGAAATGGCTGAAATATCCACCGCACTATCGCGCTGGCCGAGCTTCATGATCGAGCCCTTGCCAAATGCGCGTTCGATCTGCCCAAGAGCGGCTTCGAGTGCCTTCTGCTTATCCATCGTATCTTTATCCACCAAATGCAGCGCGGTCTGAATCATTTTCCGAACTCTCTTATTCCACAGGGCCGGGTAGGATGCAACGCAGGCGGTTCCCCGGTCCTAAATGCGGAACGCCACCGCTAGGTGCCCCGCCGGATAACTGGCATCACGCCAACCATTTTCCGGCAAACGCATTGAGAACATAATGCGAACACTCTCATAAAAAAATGGATGTTGCAAGTTTGTTCTCATTCCAGCGATAGAGAATTCATACACAGCGAACAGGAACGATCACGACACCCGCGCAGCACCTCAGAAAACAATTCAGCCGAAATCCTGTTTCAGGTGGTTATTTTCAGGTGTTCGTGACGATGGGCGTGACCATGATCGTCATCGCCATGGTGATGGGCTTCGACATGCAGTTCGCCCGGAACGGAATAAAGCTGCCCATGGCGAACCCCCGGCTGCGCCAGAACCTGATCGGCAAATCTGCGGATATCGGCAAGCTTGCCGCGCAGGGTAACACTTTCAAGGCAGGTATCATGATCGATGTGGAAATGCACGGTCGAGACCGTCAGGTCATGATGTTCGTGCTGCGCGCTCATCAAGCGTGACGCCAGCATGCGTTCTTCATGATCATACACGTAATTCAGAACCGCAATGCCAACGCCGCCAGTGTCTTCGTCAAGCTTGGTGTTCTGAAGCTTTTCCCGAATCAGGTCACGAAAACCTTCGGAACGGTTGGTATAGCCGCGATGTTCAAGGAAGGCATCGAATGCCTCCATCAAATCGTCTTCGATCGATACGGTCACACGGGTCATACGAATTCCCTTTCAGAATCATCAGCTTGACTCGTATGAACAATTTTGAAAAGTTCACACAGCCTTTCAACTCCCTTAATCTCCCAAAGGATAGCAGATGTTTCAATCAAAGTTCACAACCCCGCTTGCAATTGCCGCGCTGGGGTGCCTGATTGGTTATGGTGCAACGGCCCACGAATTCATCGCCAGCAGCAAAACCGACCCCGCAAATGACAAAAACACTGCTGTATTCATCCTCGATTCGACCCATGTTTTCGGCTCCGCCGAAGAAGCCGAAGCCCCAAAGCATGTAGCCGCACAATTAATCACTCCCTCGGCCGCCACCGATCTTGATGTTAGCGAAAATGCGGATGCCCCCAATCTGACCGGTACCTTTACCCTTTCCGACGAACCGGCATGGCTTGTCGGACATCGCCTTCCGGTGATCTGGTCACAGACACCCGATGGCTGGAAAGAAGGCGGGTCGGATGTGAATCCGGATGCCATTGCATCCTCGCGCTTTGAAAAGTTTTCCAAGAACCTGACCGGCGGTGACGGAAATGCAGCGTTTGTTTCAACACCACTCGGCCACACGCTTGAGATCGTGCCCCTAAGCGATCCGCGCGCGACAGGCATCGGGGATGATATCGATGTTCAGGTCCTGCTGAACGGGCAGCCCTATTCGACCAGCGTTCTGGCAACCTATGCCGGATTTACCGAAACACCATCTTCCTATGCTTATTATACCGAAACCATGAGCGACGATCGCGGCAGCGGCATTGCCAAAATCCGCATCAGTGCGCCGGGTCTATGGGTGGTCCGTGTTGCCGCTGATCTTCCCGATGTCGAGGAAGGTGTGGGCGTGCACAATCTGCGTGCCACGATGACCTTTGACATTGCGCAATAACATTCCGTCATGATGGCATTTATTCGCCCCAGAATTCTGGCTTTAGCCCTGCTGTTGGCGGGGCCCTTGCCTGCGTTTGCCCACGGTGCCGGATGGCAAATCGACCAAAGCCAGTCCGCCACCGTCTATCAGTTTGGATATACCGATGGCACGGCAATGATGTTTGCCGAAGTCACGATAACCGGTCCGGATGGCAAGGTTTGGCAAAAGGGCCGGACGGATCGTGCAGGTCGTTTTGCCCTTGCAACGCCATCCCAGCCACGTGACGGGCAAACCGGTTCGCATTGGAAAATCCTGGTGTCGGACGGCATGGGGCATCAAGTCACCCTAACCCATTCGTCAGATATGACAGATACGCCAAACACAATAGACGCATCAAAATCATCCGAACCGGCCGCACCCGGCCTTCGCGGCACAGGTGCCTTGCTTGATCTTCCGCTATGGGCAGCAATCCTGTTCGGCGTGAGCCTGATTTCCAATCTGGCATTCATCCCGATCTGGTTCAGACAGCGGTAAAAACAACGATCAATGCAGGAATAAAAGGGCAACCCCGCCAAAGGCCATGCAGGTCCCGATGATGGCCTGCGGGCCGACCGGGCGGCGCAAAATCAGACCTTCGTAAACAATCAGCAGAACCGGCGGCAACGCCATCAGGGTCGAGGCAATCCCGACATTGGCATTCTGAACCGCCACCATCGAAAGCCATACCCCCAAAGCAGGACCGATAAAGGCACCAAGAAACAGCCAACGCCCGACATCCGGCGCACTACACGCCACGATCGTGCGTCGGGCACGCCCCATGGCAATCGCAATTCCCCACATGATCACAACCGCGACAAAAGTTCTGATCCATGTTGCCGACAGTGCGGAATAGCCGCCGATCAGTGCATATTTCGCCGTCACCAGATTGGCGACCTGTCCAATGGCGCCACCAAGTCCAAACAGAATACCGACCAGATAATTGCGTCCCTCCAGCCCGACAGGGCGCCCCTTTTTCATCATGATGACCAAAAGAATGCCACCAATGCCAAGCGCAATACCCGACATTTCCTGAAGGCTGAGGACTTCGTCAAACAGAACCCAGCCCAACACCGCCCCCATGATCGGCACGGTCGACATCATCAGCATCGATAGCCGCGCCCCCAGGGTCACAAAGGCCTGAAACAGCATGGCATCGCCGATCACAAGCCCCAGAACCGAAGACAGTGACAGCCAGCCAAGCTGTTCCCATGTCACGGCATTCGGCCATGGCTGCCCTTCAAGCAGCCAATGCAGCAATGTAAGACACGTAATCGAGCAGGCAAGACGCCCGCGATTGACTGTCTGCGCACCGACCTTGCCGCCAATGTTGGAGAAAATCATGCTCGACGTCGCCCAAGCCATAGCGGCAGTAAAGGCGGCGGCTTCACCGAAGAACGGGATCATGCGGGGCTCTTGCTTGGACGTTGTTGTTTTTTGGCTGCCGGATTGTGGCGCAACCGGACCGGGAACATAAACCCGCTTTGCCGCATTTTGGCAATCTGAATTTCCGCCCGTAGATAAAGGCCAGGACAACATGGGTTAAACGATTAAATGAACCTTCAGCATTCGTCCCTACCCTTCGAACTTTACCCATCCACAAGGATCGCGTTTTGCAACGTACCAGCCTGATTTTTCTTCTTGGCGTAATGTTCGCCCCCTTCAATGCCACGGCGGAAACCAAAACGGTTTGCACCCTGATTTCGGATACCAAAACCGGCAAGACCATTGTTGAGGAAGGAGAATGTAAAACCCGCGCAACGGCGGCCTCGACCTTCAAGATCGCCATCAGTCTGATGGGATTTGACAGTGGCATCCTGACCGATGCCCATCATCCCGTATGGTCGTTCAAGGAAGGCTATCCAGACTGGCGCACCGCATGGCACGAGGATACGGATCCGCAATACTGGATCGAACAATCCGTCGTCTGGTATTCGCAACAGATCAATATCAGACTGGGAGAGGCAAGGTTTCGCAACTATGTCACATCCTTTGATTACGGAAATGCCGATGTATCCGGGGATGCCGGAAAACAGAACGGCCTGACGCGATCATGGCTAAGCTCGTCCTTGCAAATCTCGCCTGCCGAACAGATCGAATTCATTTCAAAAATGATCCGGGGCGAGTTGCCCATCGGCAAACAGGCCCGCGAAATGGCAATGGGGCTGTTTGACATGGGTGTTCAGGCAAATGGCTGGCATGTATTTGGCAAAACCGGTGCTGGCCTGTCGCAAAATGCCGATGGCCGCACGATCAAGGGGCAACCGTGGGGCTGGTTTGTGGGTTGGGCAACCCGCGGCGAGCAAACCATCACATTTGCCAGACTGACCCATGACAGCACACGCCCGGCAAAATCGCCCGGTTTTGCTGCACGCGATACGTTTTTGGCCGAATATTTTGCAACAGACGGTGCCTTTTGACCGGGTAAATCCTTCTGTATCTTGCCAATTTCGGATCGCGGCCTATGTTGGACCGATTGCATAAAACAGGACAGACTGCATGAGCCGGAAAAACGACACCAATGCGGAAAGCAAACCCTTCAAGGGCATCCGCCGCCATCTGCATGACGGCGAGGTGGTCATCATGGATTTGCCGATTTCGCCGGTTTCGATCCTTGTCCCCGGTCTCATCAAGATCATCTGGATTGCGATTCTGATTTACGCATCCTATCACTGGCGGGCAATTTACGATTTCCTCATGCCGCAGGCACGCGCCCTTCTGACCGGACCTGAAGCCTTTGCCGCGCTGGATCGCGTTTGGGAAGAATATGAATTCGTGTTTTCAATTGCCCTGTTCGGGGTGATCATTGCGCTGATTTCGATTGTCTGGAAACTTTTGAAACGTGCCCTTGGCGTTTCAACGCGCGCTGCACGCGATAGCATTCTCTTGCCGCTTACGGCCATTCGCGATCTGTTTTTCTTTGAACGTGTCATCACCAATAACCGGATCGTAACACGCAGCGGCGTTCTGCGAAAAGATCAAGATGATCGCGGGTTTGAGTCCATCAAAAGCACCCAGATCAGCAAAAGTGTAATCGGCAATATCTTTGATTATGGTGATCTGCATATTACCGACCGGCTAGGTCACAGCTTCACGCTGCGTCAGGTGACAGGTCCGGAAACCGTCGCAAAGGAACTTTCCGATTTCTTTGGCCGTGTCCGCCCCGATAACCGCAACGGCGAGCCGATTGATATCACGCATCGCGCCCGTGAAGAAGCGATTGAACACAACGAAAACAAGCCGGTGGCACGTCCGGAAGGGGAAGTGTTTTAACTTTTACACAATCAGGGAACATGACGGCGCCCGACGCGTCATAAAGGGCAGGTAAAGCCGCCCCGGTGCAAATGCGGCCAGATCCGAACAAAAGACGTTTTGATGCTGCCTGCAATTGCAACCCTTCCGCTTTGGTCCATTATCGGACTGTTTTCAATCTGTGCAGTGGTGATCGGCTTCGCCGGAACTCGGTTGGCAACGATTGCCCTTAAGCTCGCCGAACGGACCGGCATGGGACAAATCATAGCGGGTGCGGTTTTTGTCGGCATGTCGACCAGCCTGCCCGGAAGTGTGCTTTCGGTAACGACGGCGTGGCAAGGACACACCGATCTTGCCATCGGTAATGCGCTGGGTGGCATTGCTGCCCAGACGACCTTTCTGGCAATCGCCGATTTTCTGTATCGCAGGGGTAATCTGGAACATGCCGCGGCCAGCGCAACCGGCTTGGCGCAGGCAACCCTGCTGGTCAGCATGCTTGCCCTGCCGCTTCTGGCCTATGCTGGTCCAGACTGGACAATATTGCATATCCATCCGGTATCGATCCTGTTGTTCATTCTGTATGGCTTTGGCCTGTCACTGCTCGCCGAAATCAGGCATCAGCCAATGTGGCGACCGCGCAAAACCGACCTGACCGACGAGGATGCCAAAGAAGACGACGCAGATTACCATCCCGAAAGCACGCTTCGTCTGTGGGCAGAGTTTCTGGCCTTTGCCGCAATAACAGCCGTCGCCGGTTACACTATTGGCGAAAGCGGACTGGCCATCGTCGATAAAACCGGCATTAGCGAGACAGCAGTTGGCACCTTCCTGACCGCGATTGCGACATCGCTGCCCGAACTTGTTTCGGCAATTGCAGCTGTCCGCATGGGAGCCGTCAATCTGGCAGTTGGGGATATTATCGGTGGCAATGCGTTTGATGTTCTGTTTCTGGCCGCATCGGACTTCGCCTATCGCGATGGATCGATTTACGCCGCATTCAGTCCGCAGCACCTGTTTACCATCGCCCTTGTCATACTGATGACAGGCATCCTTCTGTTGGGGATGCTCAACCGCGAACGCAGGGGACTTGCCAATATCGGCTGGGAGAGCGTTTCAATCCTGTGCCTTTATGGCATGTCGATATTTTATCTTTCGGGATAGGCCGCAGATAACACCGGGCAAGTCACCTTACTTCAGGCGCCACTCAATAATCATTTTCAAAAACAATGACGTGCCTTCATCAAAGGCAGGAAGCAAATCGGCATGGTCGACGGCAAGCCAGCTGTAGACCGAAAGGCTCGTAACGGGAATTGCCTGGAATCCGTCCGGGGTGCCACCAGTGACCGACAACGAATAGCTATCCAGCAGCATTGCGTCCAATCGCCCGTACCGCAGCATCTTCTGCATCATTTCGGGCCCGCGCGGAACACGCACGACTTTGGGATGATCAGCCAATAGTACATCAGACCAGTCGGAACCAAGCCAGACACCAACACTCTCATCTGTCAGATCGCTTATCCTCGATATCTTTCCGGACCGCACCACCAGCATTCCGTCAACCAGTCCAACGCGGACATTTCCCCTTATGATCGGGCGGTCAACGCGTTGTTGAAATCCTTCAAGTTCGGCGAGCGCACCATCAATTTCACCATGCGACACGGCTTGTCCAACCCGTGCTAGCGGCATGCGTATCGGTTTGACGCATACACCCGCCTTTTGCATGGCATCGCGATAGGGTTCGATCCCATCCCCGGTCATCCGGACTTCGGGCATGGCAATAATCAGGCACTTTTCAGTGGCGCCGGCTAATGTCGAATGGCTCAGGATCGAAATCAAAACCAAAATGGTCAGGCCGGATGCACCTGACCTGGACTTTCCGCAAAACGTCATCACCACTTTCCCAAAGCACCCCGGGACGCCAACGGCGTCCAAATCAAACAGACCGGGCACCCAACATAAGGGCCCGGCCTGTTATCATGATACTTACTTCAAATTCGGGGCATGGGGGAATTCAAGATTTGGAAAACAAGCACAAATCGCATTGGTTTCACCGTGCGGCGATCAGATGTTGGACCAGCGGCTTGTCTTCTCCCTGATGCAGTTTGTTGACCTGTTCCTGAAGGACGCGATCAGTGCCGGTTACCCGTTTGTGATGGCGCAGATGTTCTATCCATGAGCCTTCAGACCATACCTCGGTAAACAGATCAGCCTGCTTGCTGTCCTGATACAGGTTCCAATGATAGGCACCATGACGCTGGCGCGCCTTGCGCATGGCTTTCATCAGATCACCAAAAGTCTCGCGGTCCGTATCGGCAATGCGATAGGAAATCCGGATCATGACAGGGCCGCGATCATGTTCGACATCCTCACCGATTATCGGTTCTGGCCAATGCATCGATGGTGCAAGATCAAGGTCCGCCCCCTGATTAAGGGCAAACCGCATGGTGGCAAACATCAGAACAATCGCCCCGGCTGCCGCACATAATAGCGCCGTTTCAATCGAAAACTGATCTGCAACCCAGCCCCAAAGGATACTGCCACCCGACATCGCACCGAAAAACAGCGTCAGAAAGACAGACAAACCACGCGCCCGAACCCAATCAGGCAATGCCGTCTGTGCGGAAACATTGAAGGATGACAGAACGGCAATCCACGATGCCCCGGCAATAAAGGATGCGATCACCGCAACAACCGGCTGCTGGACCAGGGCAAAGGCAACAAGAACCGACGCCGTGCCAACCGTTCCGGCCATGACGGTTTTATCAGCCCCCAGACGCGCCTTGATCCGCGGTAAAACAACGGCCCCGATAACCGCCCCGGCACCGACACTGGCAAGCAGGATGCCATAAAGCTGCGGGCCGCCTGACAACACTTCACGCGCAATCAGCGGCAGCATCGCCCAATAGGCACTTGCAAAGACAAAGAACGCCACCGCGCGCACCAGCGTCGCAATGACCGGCGGGCTGTTAAATACATAACGAAGCCCCGCGCGCATCGCCCCGAAAACCTTTTCACGCGGCATAATCTGTTCGGGCTTTGCCGGTTTCCAGAAGAACAACACAACCAGAATGCCGACAAAGCTGATCGCGTTAAGTGCAAAAGGTGCAACCAGCCCGGCAGACACAATCAGGAAGCCGGCCAATGCCGGACCGATTGCACGACTGACATTGATCCCCATCGAATTCAGCGCGATAGCAGGCGCCAAACGCGATTTATCAACCAGCGACGGGACAATTGCCTGCCAGGCAGGTGCCATAAGTGCCGCGCAGGTTCCCATCATGAAGGTAAAGGCAATCAGGATCGGCGGCGTTACCAGTTGCAGATAAACAAGTGATGACAAAGCCGCCGCCAATCCTGCCATCACGAGGTTGACCGCAAGCAGCAACTTGCGACGATCCATCAGATCGGCCAGAGCACCGGCAAATATCGCGAACAGAAACACCGGCAAGGTGGTTGCCGCCTGTACCAGTGCGACGACGAAGGGGGATGGTGAAAGTTCCGTCATCAACCAACCCGCACCAACGTCATGCATCCATGTTCCGATATTTGAAACAACGGTTGCGATCCAGAGGAAGGCAAAAGCACGATGGCGGAAAGGCGACCACGGGCCCGCTGCGGTTCCGGGGGTGTTTTCTGATTTTTGCGTATTCATCTTAAGCTTCCCCTATTGCACGGTCAGGATGTGATCGGTAATCACAAACCCAGCCGTCATCGCTACCACCAAAAGTGCACCGACAATTTTCGGAGGCGCTGGCAAAGGCAAATCAAGCCAGCGACATCCGCCACCAATCGCAAGTCCCAGTCCAATCCCGGTCAGAAGTTGCCACATGGTCCTACTCTCCAGCCTTGGGCACGTGTCCAATCGGACCAGCGCAATTTTTACGATTGTCACAGCGACGATGCGGGAACCAGCGATCCACCACCAGATAGCCAATCGTCATGGCAAGTACCAGAAGCGCACCTGTCATGGCAGGCGGGGCAGGAACCGGGATATCGATCACCCGGCAACCGATGCCAATCAGGATCGCCAGCAAAAGTCCAAATACGATTTTCATGATTTTCAATCCGTTGCGGCATCCGGCCCATCGAAGCCCTGCCTGTTTGTCTTTCAGTGAACCGGGCGGGTAAGACCCGCCCGGCCCATAACGGCGCTAGACGGCAAAGCAGGAGCAACCCAGCGCCCCCCAGAACGATTTCGCATCCGCAACCGGCACAGGATTATTCCAGGCAATCCCGTGATCATGTCCGTGGACACCGCAACCATGGTTACATGCGTCATGGCATGCGCGCTCCGCGTGATGAGCATGGGATTCCGGGCGCTGTCCCGGGCTTTTTTGATGCAAAACCGGACTCCACGAAGGAGATGCTGGTGGGATTTCCGGCGACAGGGACTGATACCCTCCTTCGCCGTAAACCACTTTGCCGCCAACCATGGTCATGACCGAGTTAATCCGGCGGATTTCTTCGGGCGGGACGCTTAGATAGTCAGCGGAAAGGATGGCCAGATCGGCATATTGTCCAGGTGCCAGCGTACCTTTGACATCCGCCTCGCCCGAGAACCATGCCGACCCTTTTGTCCACAGCATGAGTGCAGTTTCACGATCAAGAACGTTGTCATTGTCATAAAGTGACATACCGCCAACCGTCTTGCCGGTAGTAAGCCAGTAAAGACCGACCCACGGGTCATAGGATGCAACGCGGGTCGCATCCGTTCCCGCCCCGACCGGAAGACCATATTCCAGCATTTTGGAAACAGGCGGGGTCGCCATGGCAGCATCCTTGCCGTAACGGTCGACAAAATATTCGCCCTGGAATGCCATGCGATGCTGGATCGCGATCCCGCCGCCCAGTGCCTTGATCCGTTCGATATTGCGTTCGGAAACGGTCTCGGCATGATCAATGATAAACCGCGTCTTGAACGGCTGTTTGCCATTCACCCGTTCGAAAACACCGAGGAAACGGTCGATGGTTTCGTCATAGGTCGCATGAATGCGGAACGGCCATTCGCGTTCAGCCAGCAATTCGACGATGGGTTCGAGTTCGCTTTCCATGACCGGTGCCAGATCGGGGCGCGGTTCAAGGAAGTTTTCAAAATCTGCTGCGGACCAGGCAAGGTTTTCACCGGCGCCGTTCATCCGCAACATATCATCGCCAGCACCCGGTTCGGTCATTCCGACCCAGCGTTCATAATCGCTAAGCTCGTTCCCGGCGTTTTGCGCAAACAGGTTATAGGCGATGCGCACAGTCATTTGTCTATCATCATGCAAACGCTGAATGACATCGTAATCTTCGGGATAATTCTGCCCGCCGCCGCCCGCATCAATGACGCTGGTGATGCCAAGACGGTTCATTTCGCGCATATAGTGACGGGTGGAATTGATCTGATCCTCAATCGGAAGCTTGGGACCCTTGGCCAGCGTAGAATACAGAATCAAGGCAGATGGTTTCGCCAGCAGCAAACCGGTCGGATTACCCTTGGCATCCTTTTCAATGACACCACCGGGCGGGTTTGGTGTGTTTTTATCAAAACCAAGAACCTTGATTGCGGCCTGGTTCAATAAAGCACGCCCATAAAGGTGCAGGATGAAAACCGGCGTATCTGGTGCGGCAGCATTGATTTCATCAAGGGTTGGCATCCGGCGTTCGGCAAACTGGAATTCCGACCAGCCGCCAACAACACGCACCCATTGCGGGGCTGGCGTGACAGCCGCCTGCGTTTTAAGCATGCGTAGCGCGTCGGCAACGGACGGCACGTTTTCCCAGCGCAATTCCATGTTGAAGTTAAGACCACCGCGAATAAGGTGGGTATGGCTGTCATTCAGCCCCGGAATGATGCGACGGCCGCCGCCATTGATCATTTTGGTTTTGCGATCGGCCAGTTTGCGTATCCCGGCTTCGTCACCGACCGCAAGAACCTTGCCATCGGCAATCGCGATGGCTTCTGCTTCCGGAGTCTTTGGGTCGAGTGTCGTGACCTTGGCGTTGTAAATGATGGTGTCGGCGGTGTCTTTCATTTGCTGGCTCCTGATCCCTGTAATCGGCAAAGTCGACAAGGCGGCCGTGGCGGCAACACCTTTCACGAAAGTCCGGCGTTTCATTGATTTGATCCCTGCAAAAAAGGCAGCCTGAGACAAGCGATTGACCGGTCCACTGCCAAAAAGAAAAGGCACGACGGAGATCCCCTTTCCGTCGTGCCCTAACATCAGGAAGCAGCCTGCGGTGCGAGGCGCGGACCGTGTTCGACACGTTCCGGTGCCTTGTGAACCATGGTGTAGGCATAATCGACGCCCATGCCATATGCGCCGGAATGTTCTTTCACGAGTGCCATTACATCGTTGTAGGTTTCACGGTGTGCCCAGTCGCGCTGCCATTCCAGCAGAACCTGCTGCCAGGTGACCGGTACGACACCGGCCTGCACCATACGATCCATCGCATAATTATGCGCATCGACCGACGTACCGCCGGATGCATCGGCGACCATATAGATTTCATAACCGCCTTCAAGCATTGCACAGAACGCGAAGGAGTTGTTACAGACTTCGGTCCACAGGCCGGAAACGATTACTTTTTTGCGGCCGTTTGCCGCCAGTGCATCGCGTACTTTCTGATCGTCCCAGGAATTCATCGAGGTCCGTTCAAGAAGCGGATTTTCAGGAAATACTGCCAGAAGTTCCGGATAGGTATGGCCCGAGAAGCTCTCGGTTTCGACGGTCGTGATCGTGGTCGGGATGTTGAAAATCTTGGCTGCCTTCGCAAGGCCAACGGTGTTGTTTTTCAGAACCTGGCGGTCAATCGACTGAACGCCGAATGCCATTTGCGGTTGATGATCGATGAAGATGATCTGCGAATTTTTCGGAGTAAGAAGTTCGAGCTTTGACATGATAATTCTCCTGTTAATGACGTAAGTCTTGCCTGTTGATCCCCACCCGTTTTCATCTGTGCTCGGGTGATGAGGAGATAATGACATCTTTTAAAAATGGAACAATTCTGTTATTTTGAGACAAATTATCCCAAATTTGAGACAAATTAACGATGGATCGTTTTGCTGAACTGCGTGCTTTTGTCGCAGTGGTTGAGAATTCCGGCTTTACCGCAGCGGCACGGGCATCACGCCTGCCCCGGTCTACGGTAAGCCGATTGGTCATGGGTCTTGAAGAAAGGTTGAATACGCAGCTTCTTCAGCGATCGACGCGAAGCGTTGCGACCACCAGTACGGGGCAGGTTTATTATGAACGTGCCCGGCAGGTGCTTGATGATCTTGACGAGATTGACCTTGCCGTTACGACAACGTCTTCGACACCGTCAGGACATTTGCGCATTAGTGCGCCCCTGCCCTTTCAGGGTATCAACTTCGCCCAAACCGTGGCGAATTTTGTAAAAGTCTATCCGGATATGACGGTTTCAATGGATTTGGAAACCCGACTGGTCGACCCGGTATCGGAAGGCTATGACCTGATCGTGCGAATCGCCCGCCCGGATGAAGAAACCAATCTGGTTGATCATCGCATCGCGACGCTGAAATATGTCACCTGTGCGGCGCCGATGTATGTTCGGAAATACGGAATGCCACAAACCCCGGCCGATCTGCGCAATCACAAGCTGATTGTCTACGCAAACCGCAATCGCATGCGGAACTGGGTCTATCAGACAGCCAATGGCCGGGTCGAAATCAAAGCAGAATCTGCGATGAAGACCAACAATATGGAAGCATTGATGGTCTGGGTCGAAAACGGTCTGGGCATATCCGTGCTTCCGGAATATGCCCTTCGCGATGCTTTCAAATACAAAAGATTGGTCAAGCTGCTTGAGGATTACGAACTGCCGAAGCTTTGCCTGCAGGTCATCTATCCGCCGACCCGGCATCTGTCATCAAAAGTACGCCTGTTCACCGATATGGTCGCCGAGGAATACTCAGCTGTTCACTTCTGACCAAAAGACTGTGTAAACAAGCCAACGGAATATCGATTACAGGACTTCCTTGACCTTGGTCGCAAGATCCTTGAGCGAAAAGGGTTTGGGTAGGAAGTGAACACCGTTTTCTTCGTCAAGTTCGTCACGATAGGTATCTTCGGCATAGCCCGAAATAAAGATGACCCGCAAATCCGGACGCTTTTCGCGCAGCATCCGGATCAATGTCGGGCCATCGATCCCCGGCATCACCACATCGGAAATGACCAGATCGATGGTCTTGTCGGTTTTGGCCAGAACCTCAAGCGCGTTATCGCCATTATTGGCTTCAAGCACGTCATAACCCTTGCCGCGAAGTGCACGAGCGCCGAATGTCCGCACGGCATCCTCGTCCTCGACCAGAAGGATCGCACCGGTACCGGTCAGATCGCGTGACGGGGCTTCTTCTGCCACCGCGCGGGTTTCGGCCAGTTCTTCCTCGGTTGCTTCGTAGCGCGGCAGATAGATCGTAAAGGTCGTTCCAACACCGGGTTCCGACTGAACGGCCACGAAACCACCGGTCTGTTTGACGATCCCGTAAACGGTCGAAAGACCAAGTCCCGTTCCTTCGCCGCGCTGTTTGGTCGAGAAGAAGGGTTCGAAAATACGCGTCAGGTTATCCTTGGGAATACCTATACCAGTATCGGAAACCTCGATCCGGATGTAATCCCCCGGCGGGATCAGTTCGGTGCCGGTATTACGCGCCTCGTCGACAATCTCGGTACCGGTCTGAACCGTCAATGTCCCGCCATTGGCCGCCATGGCATCGCGCGCATTGACAACAAGGTTGATAATCACCTGATCGAGCTGCCCCGGGTCAACCTTTACCAACCCGATATCGCGCCCGTGACTGACCTTCAGATCAATCTTTTCACCAATCAGGCGGCGCAGCAGGTTCGACATTTCTGCCAGCGCATCGGTAATATTGATGATTTTCGGCTGCAATGTCTGACGGCGCGAAAACGCCAAAAGCTGCCGGACGAGATTGGCAGCACGATTGGCATTCTGTTTGATCTGCATGATGTCGGCGAAGCTGGGGTCACCTGGCCCGTGCCGCGACAGCAACAGATCGCAGAAACCGATCATCGCAGTCAGCAGATTATTGAAATCATGCGCAACCCCGCCCGCAAGCTGGCCGACGGCCTGCATTTTCTGCGACTGGGCAAATTGTTCCTCAAGGTTCTTTTGTTCGGTCGTATCAAGGAAGTTCAGCAGAAGCGCACCGGCTTCACCCGAGCGTCCGGCCACACGTTGCAGGTAAATCTGTGCGGCCACCCCACGCGAACCCTGCAGACGTGCTTCGATCTGACCACCCTTGCCCATACCCATGACAGCCTTGGACAGATAGCGCGCGACCTCGTCGCGATCCTCGGGAACGATCAGTTCAAGAATGGATCGACCGATCACCCGCTCATGACGCTGCCCCGCCGTCTCGATAAAGGCGCGGTTGGCGTCGGTGACGGTACCGGACATATCAGCCAGAACAATCGAAAGCGGGCTGTCATCAAAGAACCAGCGCACCCGCCGTTCTGTTTCCGCAAGCGCATGTTCCCATTCATGAGCCGGCATCGGATCAGGGAAGACCACCGCCTGGCTTCGGATCGGGCCAGTGCCAGGTGCATTGATCGAATGGGTGACAAAGCATTTGATGGGCTCGCCGCCCTTGACCTTGAGCTTTACCTCGCCATTCATGCCATCGCCGACAATAAGATCAGCCAGTTCCAGCGTGCCGCTGGCAAAATCTTCGGGTTCACCGCCAAGCCAGCTTGCCAGACGCCGGTTCAGATAAAGAATGCGGCCTTCTTCATCCAGACCGCAGACACCGACAGGCAGACGTTCAATCATCTGGTCGGCCTGTTCGCTTCCGGCACCATCAGCCATCCGCGAGGCCACTCCGCCGACGGTCATTTCATCATCCGAACCGGTAACAAACGCACCAAAAGCAGCAGACTGTTCTGCAATAACAAGTGAACGACCCGGTTCTGGCATGGCGGAGGGATCAATACCGTCAACAGTCCAAAGCATCTGACCCGCACGGGCATTTGCCGCCGTCACTGAAATGCGAAGACAGGCCGTTCCGGCTTCGTAGGTTTCTTCAGCAATGTCTTCTGACGATGCGTCGTCGTTACCGGTATCATTCCCGATTGCGTCACTGTCCGCAGGCTCGGCAGGAGCCGCAAGGGCCAGTTGCTCGGGCTTTTTGGACTGGGAAAAATCGACATAAATCTCGCCGGCCTCGCCGCGCATTGCACGCGTACGCAAATCGGCCAGTTCGGAACTGCCGACATCCAGATAGCTCAGGCGTGCCTCAAGTGCGGCAAGCATGTCTTCGCCCGGTTCGATACCGAGTTTGCGGGGAAAGGCAGGATTGGCATAAAGCGTGCGGCCATAGGCATCGATCAGAGCAACACCAATATCGGAATGCGCCAGACCATTCAGTAATGGTGCTAGGTCACGATCACCGGCTGATCGCCAGCGTGCAGACAGTGACAGGGCGGCCACCGCAACGATCGCCACCCCCGTTACCATGGACCCGATGATCCACATGATACGCACATCAAGGCCAGCCTTTGCCATGACCTGCAACAGGACATAAACAAAAGCGACAAATGCGACACTTACAGCAAGGATAATTCCCCGAAACAGCACGCGACCGCCTTTAACGCCAATAACTTACAATATTGCTCTATACTTTTAGCTGCTATTGGGCTGACTGGCTACCGGCAAGTTTTACATTAGTCGGAAGACATAATGTACTCTGCCCGGACCCCAGACCTAGCGCATGATCGCAGCCGCAATTTCCTGCCCCAAATCGGCAATCGCAGCATTGCGTTCATCCATTGATGCAGATGTTTGGGTTATATAGATCGCAACAATCACCGGCTTTTGTTCCGGCGGCCAGATCACTGCCACAATCGCACGCGATCCAAACCCGCCTGCCCCAGTTCGGTCCGCAATCTTCCAGTCGTCGGGCAAACCGGCCCGCAGCAACGGACCACCGACCTGATTACCCGTTAGCCAGTCTTCAAGAAGCTGTCGGGAATCTGCGGACAGGGCATCGCCAAGCAATAGATAGGCAAGCGAAGCGCGCATGGCATCGGGTGTTGTGGTATCGCGTGGATCGCCCGGTTTTGCCGTATTCAGATCGGGTTCGATCCGGTCAAGTCGGGTCACATCATCGCCAATATCACGCAAATAGGCGGTCAGTTCATCCGGCCCGCCCAAAGCATCAAGGATCAGGTTGGCTGCTGTATTATCACTCAGATGCAGGGTGGCTTCGCACAATTCCCCGATCGTCATCCCGCCATCAACGTGCTTTTCGGTTGTCGGTGAATAAGTCACCAGATCTTCGACGCCGTAGATAATCCGGCGATCAAGCGTTTCTGTTCCAAGGTCGACCTTGTGGAGTATCGCCCCACAGGCAAGAAGCTTGAACGTGCTTGTCAGCGGGAAACGTTCATCTGCACGATATTGCCATTCCCGGCCGTTTTCCACATTCAGAATACTGACGCCAACCCTCGCATCAAGCCGGGTTTCAACCGCGTGAATGGCATCCGTCAGGCGATCATTAGCCGATGCAGCCATCGGCATCCCGAACGGCACCAGCAACGATAGAACGGTAGCAGATACCAGAACGGCTTTTTTAAACGCAGACATATTTTGCAGACTTCCCGGAAACAAAAACAAACAGATAACGAGGCAGGCTGCTTGTCACCGGGATTAACGGCCGAATTTTGGCGCAATAATGTCGAAAGGTCGAACTTGCGAGTGGCCATCTGGGCCTGCACTCAACCCAGCTTCTTGCCGCGCTGGCGGAAAACGAACGAGATGATTTCGGCAACCGCCTTGTAATGTTCGGGCGGGATTTCCTGATCGACTTCCACTGTTGCAAACAAGGCACGCGCAACTGGTGGATTTTCCATAATGGTGACGTTGTTTTCTTCGGCTACTTCACGGATTTTAAGCGCGATATTGTCCTGCCCCTTGGCGACACACATCGGGGCTTCCATTACACCGACATCATATTTCAGCGCCACCGCATAGTGCGTCGGGTTGGTGATCACGACGTCGGCACTGGGCACGTTTTGCATCATGCGCTGCTGGGCGCGCTGCATCCTGATCTGGCGGACCTTGGCCTTGATTTCCGGGCTGCCCTCGGTCTGTTTGTATTCGTCCTTGATCTCCTGCTTGGACATTTTCATCTGCTTGGTGAATTCATAGCGCTGATAGGCAAAATCGAGCCCCGCAATCACGGCTGTCAGCGAAATGGCTGCGATCATCAGAATAATGATCATATCGTAAAGCCGTTCCAGCGCCATTTCGATCGGCATCTGAGGATAAAGCTCAACATCCATCAGTTCGGGAACAATCACAAACCCCAGGACTGCACCGACCAGAACAATCTTGAAAACGTTTTTGACGAATTCGACCATGTTCTTCATCGAGAACAGGTTCTTCGCCCCATTCAGAGGGTTAAGTTTATCCGGTTTGGGAGAAATACGCTCAACGGCGATGACCAGGCCGTTTTGCAGCAAATGCCCGGCAGCAGCAAAAAACATCAAAAGAACAAAAGGAATGCCCAACACATAAAGCATTCCCAACAGCACATCCTTCATCAGTACCGGCAGGCCTGCCTGGCTGACATCATACATATGCGGATGTTCGATAAATCCAACCGCAAGATCCCGGACGGATTGCGCCATACCGGGTGCCATCATGGTCATCACCAGACCACCGCCAAATAGCAACATGAAGTTACCGACTTCCTTGGAAACCGGTACCTGCCCTTTCTTTCGGGCGTCCTCAAGCTTTTTACTTGTGGGGTCTTCTGTCTTTTGGCTGTCGTCTTCGTCGGCCATTCCCATACCATTCCGGATTGCCCGGCATTATGCCGAAAGGTTGGCGGTCCCTAGGGGTTGACGAAACTTTCCAACCCGTTCTCGTAATATTCCAAAAATACCATCATCATGGTCGGCAATGCCAGTGCCAGAAGCACAAAAGCCAACCCGATCTGAACCGGCATGGCGACAAAGAACACCGGCAACTGGGGCATCAGCTTGTTCAAAATGCCCAACGCCACCTGCAGCACGATTGCAACGATCAGGAACGGCGCGGAGATTTTCATCGCGATGACAAAACTCTCATTGATCGCACGTGCGAAAAATTCGCTCATATCACCAACCGGCAAGGCGCCACCCGGCGGAAACAGGGAATAGCTTTCAAACACGGCCTGTATCATCAGATGATCAAGGCCGGTTACAAAAATCAAAACCATGCCGATCTGCGTGATGAAGTTGCCTGTTACCGCACTTTGCGCCCCCGACAGCGCATCACCGCTGAAGGCGTTTGCCATCGAAGAACTATAGGCAATAATCGAACCGGCCGTTTGCAAACCCGCCATCATGACCTGCCCAAACAAACCAAAAAATGCTCCGATGGTCAGTTCATAGGCCAGATGGACAAAAAGCGTCGGCGCATCTGCAGGCTGTTCGGGGATCAACGGACCCGCCAGCGGTGAAATCACCACTGCCACCCAAAAAGCAAAAACCAGCCGAACCCTTGCGGGTACAACCCTTGCCCCGATTCCAGGCATAAAGGCAAAGGCCGCCCCGACCCTGGCAAAGCTCATCAGGACCACATAGACATTAAGTGTCAGAAGATCATCGAGATTCATCTTCTTTCAGGATGTCCTGTTATTGGGTTTGTTTCGCTAATTCGGCAGGCCAATAAAATGATCGACCATTCGTCCCATGAATTCGGTCATTTCCGTCATCATGAACGGCAAAAGCACCAGCAGCGCGATAAAAATCACGAGGATTTTGGGTACAAAAGTCAGGGTCATTTCCTGGATTTGGGTCAAAGCCTGAAACAGCGCGATAACCAAACCAACCCCCAATGCAATCAGCATCAAGGGTGTACTGACCTTCAGAAGAGTCCATACGGCATCATAGGCCACGTCCATGATTTCCGCTTGATCCATCGGGTCTTCCTGCCTCGTCTTCCGTCACGTTACATCATTCATACAGGATAAGACCGGTGATGGGCCATGATTTCCTGTAATTTCAATTCGGTCACCGCAAAAACAAAAAACCGCACGAATATCGTGCGGCTTGTCCAAAACATCCATCTGACAATTCAATCAACCGTCAGATCGGCATGCTCAATACACTCTGATAGGCTTCAACGGCCTTGTCACGAACACTGACCACAGTACGAAGTGTTACTTCGGCAGCCGAAACAGCGGTCACCACTTCATGCAGTTCTGCGTCACCAACGATGGCCTTCTGGGTCATCTGTTCGCTGTTCACCATGGTTGCACGGGCATCAATTGCCGCCCCCTTCACCATGTCGGCAAAACTTTCCCCCGGGTTGACGGTCTGACCGTTACCGCCAACACGCTCGGCCACGCTCGCGGTTTTACCGCTTGCAGCGTTACGGTAGGCAGAAATGGCATCGTTGAAACTGGCAACCATCGGTTCGTATCCTTAAAGCGGCGTTCGCAGACCTGATATTTTGTGACTTACTGCAGAATATCAAGGGTCTTGAGCAGCATGCTGCGCGAAGACTGTATCACATTGAGGTTGGCTTCATAGCTTCTCTGTGCTTCGCGCAAATCCATCATTTCGACCAGCGTTTCAACATTCGGGGTCTGAACATAACCCTGATCATTGGCGGCCGGATGGCTCGGTTCGTATTTCATACCAAAATCGGACTTGTCCGTCATGACTTTATTGACCTTGACTAGCTCGACGCCGATTTCGCGATCCATCACATTCTTGAAAGTCAGCAGCTTGCGGCGATACGGGTCCTGCCCCTGTGCGGTCGGAAGGCTGTCTGCGTTGGCAACGTTTTCAGCCGCGATACGAAGTCGGGTACCCTGTGCACGCATGCCAGCAGCGGAAATTTTAAAAGCTTTGTAAAGTTCCATGATCGCTTATTCCTTCAACGCTGCTTATGCGCGGCCCAAAGCCGAAATCATCATTGACTTATGCTTGGCATAAAGTCGGGTCATGGTCTGATAATCGACCTGGTTTTCGTTCATCTTGACCATCTGCTCTTCAAGGATGACTGCATTTTTGCCGGGCGCGACCTCATAGTTCTTGCGCACTTCCTCGTCCTTGAAGTTCTGCGGTTTGTGCAGGCCCTGACTGTGACCCGGTGCGGTTGCCTGCATCGCCAGAATGAACTGGCGGTCGCGACCGATGGTCTTCGGGTCGAATTCTTTAAGGTCGTTGGCGCGGTAATTCGGCGTATCGGAGTTGGCAATATTCTGCGCGATGACTTCCTGACGCTGCGTCAGCCAGTCCATCTTTTCTTTCAGATTGGCGAACATGCCAAGTTTGCCGATATCCATTGCCTGCTCCTGTTATCGCGACCCCAGTATTAGGTGGGCCGGTAAAGTCGAAGTTAACGCCGTGCCCGGATCGGGCCCCGGATCTTGCGAAAGGTGATTTTTGCCGCCCTGCTCGATCCTGAAAACTACACTGCATGAGGCGTGCCAAAAGCCGGAAAAGCGTTAAATTACAATGCCAGGCCGGGTTACTATCGGTGGCACTGGACCGCGACGGACAAAGCGGGCATATTGTGTCGCGTCTGGCGAATTTCTTTCGCCATCTATCGAAACCGGGACATTTCATGCTCTATCTCACACGAAAAGTTGGCGACTCCGTTGTTATTGACGACAACATCGAAGTTACCGTCGTTGAGGTTCGCGGCAAAACCGTGAAGCTGGGCTTCACCTTTCCCGAAGATGTGCAGGTCCTGCGGCGCGAACTTTATGATCGCATTCAGGAAGAAAACCGTTCGGCTGCGGCCAGTGCGGATCTTGTGCGTCAGTTGGGGCAGGTGGCCAATGCGGTTACCGACAATATGAAAAACAGTCCTGACGCCGACAAAGACGACGGTAAAGACTGATTTTTCGGTCGCGCAATCACCGGCATGGGCCGGGGATGCAAGATCACCGACATACGACAGGCAATCTCGTCATCCTCCTGGCAGGTAGCCGGGATATTGACCCCATCTGTCGGATTTGCCTATGCCGGCCCCTACCTGCTCCGTTACAGCATCATCAACATTCTGACCGGTTGCAGGTGACGGCAACGATTTGTTGACCATCTTCTGGCTATGGTCGAGGCTTGTGAAGGGCGATAGAGCCGCGCAAAACGCGGGAACTTGACGAGATGGGCAAGAATGACCGGTAACCGACCCAAGGTCGACATCACCGATCCGCGCGAAATCCGCACGGAAAATCTTGCCGCGCCCGGTTCCAACGACCAAAAAGCCGTGGCGCTAAGCTATGCCCATGGCCGGGATAACGCGCCGATATTAAGCGCGAAGGGCGAAGGCAGTGTTGCGGAACAGATATTGCAACTCGCTTTTGCCAACGGGATCAAAGTCCGCAAAGACAGCGATCTTGCAGAAATTCTGATGGCTGTGGACGTCGATAGCGAGATACCGCTCGAAGCGTTCGCTGCCGTCGCCGAGATTCTGAACTATATATACCGTATCAACCGGATTTACGGTGATCCGGCGAAGAAACGACCGACAACGTCGAATATCGACCAAGTGTCGGCAAACAGTTTTGCAGATCGCAACCGGGAAGATCCAAATGAGCCCTGAACAATTCAAACCCGATCAGTTCAAAAAAGATCTCAAGCGTGTTTTATCCCTGATCACGGCCAGTCAGCGATTTGTCGATGACGGCAAAGTGGTCGAGCTGAATACACTGGAAACCAAAATTTCCGATCTGTGTGTGCAGGCACGTGCCATGAATGGTGAACAGCGCCGCGAGGTCGCACCACTTCTGGCGGCTCTGACCGACGATCTGGCACGTCTCGAAACCACGATGCACAAGGAATATTCCGAACTGCAACGCCAGTTGCGCGGTCTTAGCAATAACGCACAGGCAACCAATGCCTATGCGCATGCAGCCCGGACCACCCGCTGAGCAAGTTCCGTCACACCGGTTTGCGGCGCAACGCGGATCGCGAAATCCGATGGTGGCTTGCCTGTATCGCCTGTGCACGGTAAACAGAACGGGGTCCGGATCATAAAACCGGGCAACATCACAGGTCCGTCGCGGGGAAGGTAACCTGATGGAATTTAGCGCTTATTTCCGGTTTGTGGCTGCCCTTGTCTTTGTACTGGGCATGATCGGGGTTTTGGCGCTGGTTGCACGGCGTTTTATTCCCGGCGCGCGAAACATCAATCGCCGCAATAAGGAACGCCGACTTTCAATCGTCGAAGTCGTTCCGGTTGATACCAAACGTCGACTGGTTCTTTTCAAACGTGACGATACGGAACATCTGGTTTTGTTGGGCCCTGCCGGCGATTGCGTGATAGAGCGCAATATCGGCACACATTTTTCCGAAGTACTTGGTAACGATATGCGCATTCACGGCGATGATGGCCTCTCCGAAGAAACACCGCTTTCGACCACCGGGAAACAACCCGCATGAGCATCGCGCCCGCTTCACATTCCCGACAAGAACAGGTCAGGCATAAACAAACCGCGCACAGTGGTAACGTGCCGCGCTGGTTGGTACTATCGGCTGTGTGGTCGCTGGTACCACTGATCGCTATCGGATTTGGCGGCGACACTGTCCATGCCCAAACATTCAATTTCGATCTTGGCGAAGGACCCGGCGTGACTTCATCGGGTCGGATGATCCAGCTTATTGGCCTGATCACGGTACTGAGCCTTGCCCCTGCCATCCTGATGATGGTTACGTCCTTTACCCGGATTGTTGTGGTACTCAGCCTGCTGCGCACAGCCCTTGGCATTCAGCAATCACCGCCCAACCAGGTCATGGTCAGTCTGGCGCTGTTTCTGACATTGTTCATTATGATGCCAACGATGGAACGCGTTTGGGACGAAGGCCTGCAGCCGATGATCAACGGTGATATCGACGAATTCGAAGGCATGGAAAGATCCGTCAGACCGGTTCATGATTTCATGATGACGCAGGTGCGCGACCGCGATCTTGAGCTGTTCGTTAATCTTGCCAATGTCGAGGTAACCGGCCCGGAAACCATCCCGCTGCGCGCACTGATTCCGGCCTTCATGATCAGCGAATTGCGCCGTGCGTTTGAAATCGGCTTTCTGCTGTTTATCCCGTTCCTGATCATCGACATGGTGGTTGCCAGTATCCTGATGTCAATGGGTATGATGATGTTGCCACCGGTGATCATCTCGTTGCCATTCAAACTGATTTTCTTTGTGATGGTCGATGGATGGTATCTGATATCGGGATCGCTGGTAGAGAGTTTCGGCGGTTAGCGGCCATTAGCGCAAGCTCCAAAAATAAAAGCCGCCTTGCATAAGCAGGCGGCTTTTCTGATTATCACGGCTTTCAGGTCAGACTGGCCTTTTACCCGTCTTGAAAACATTCTTTTCAAGCGGCTTCAGGCCAAAGCCGCCACGACGTGGTGCAGGATTATCCGCAACATAACGATCGGCCTGCTGGCGTTCACGGTCATTCATACGCGCCCGCACAGCTTCCATTTCTCGGTATGCCTGGCTTCCCGCCGACGGCGCTGACATCCTGAGCCAGTAATAGGCCATGATATTGTCCTGATCGACCCCGCTACCAATCGCGTAAAGCCGTCCCAGGGCAGCCTGCCCATTGGCTGATCCCTTACGCGCCGCCCGTTCATACCAGCTTGCTGAACGGACCATATCAACCGGCACGCCAAGGCCATGTTCATACATCACACCAATCAGGTGATATCCGCCCGGATGGCTGAGTTCGGCCAAATCCATCGCAAGATCGAGTGCTGCAGCATAATCGGGTTCGCGATGCGCAACACCAAAAATCAGAATTTGCGTCATCTGGTATTTGGCAGAAATATCGCCCTGATCACACGCATTCATCAACATTGTCCAGCCGCGGTTAAACAGCTTCAAATCGGATGAATGGCAGAAATACATCGCCAGATTGGCCTGGGCATAGGTATCGCCCTCGTTCGCGGCCATTTCAAACCAACTGATGCTTTCGGCAATATTGCGTTCTGCCCCCAAGCCAACACCAAGGGCATAGCCAAGAGCAGATGCCGCTTCGACACTACCAGCACGGGCCGCGCGCAGATTATATTCAAACGATTTTGACGGATCGCGTTTTACACCGCGCCCTTCAAGGTAAAGATAGGCAAGTACACTGGCAGCAGAGGGATCATGGGCCTCGCTCGCGCGGCGCAGATATTCCACCGCCATCTCGTCGCTCTGATCCACGCCCCATCCATTGAGGTAACACACCCCAAGGTTATAAAGGGCGGCAATTGATCCGTTTTCAGATGCCTGCTCGAACCATTCGGCCGCAGTTTCCGGGTTTTCCGGCACCCCCAGCCCCTTGGCATACAGATAGCCGAGATTGTTGGCCGAAATACCTTCGCCGCCGAGTGCCTCTTCGCGGAACCAGTAAGCTGCCTCGCGGTACCACTGATCACCTTCGCCCTGATCCTCGGCAACACCGATCCCCTTGGAACGCATGAAGCCATAGCAGATGGCAGCAAAGGCGCGGCTTTGACGGTGAATCTGGTCAAGGATCTTGCGCGTGGCGCCCTCATCCCGCGGCATGCCAACGCCACGAAAATGCCTGAGCGCAAGCGAAAGCTGCGCGAAGATATCACGCTCAACCTTCGCCTCATCGTAATAGACCATTTTAAGTGCACGATCCATCACAGCACTGCTTCCACCAATAGAAAAAGACTGAATTTTCACACCTTAAGGGCGCACCAATCCAATCAAAACATAAATATGACTATTAGTTTATAGCACTAAGCTGCGACTTTTCCAACTGATCACGATAATTGCCCAAAAATCCCTGGAAACTCTCGACCTCGTCAACCTTGCTTGCAAGGGTCCGGTAGTCGATCAAACCTTGAGACGGGCTTGATGTGATCAGGCTAAATGCTTCGGCATAAGGGCTTTGCGCCATGACAATGCCATAGCGGCGTTTGAGCATATTAAGCGTCCGTTCCTGCCCGCCCATCGCAAGATTAACTGCCCAGTTCAGGACATAGCGCGCACGTTCGTCGCCAAAATTCTCGATCATATTGCCCTGATCCTCACCAACGAGACGCTGGAAGGTTTCGGCCGCCGAGAGATAATCACGGGTATCCCGGTAATATTCCACACGCAGCAATTCCGCATCCTTCGAAAGATCGCCTTCAAGGGATGCCATGGCTTCGGGACCGCGATCAGTATCAAGCAAGGCACGTGCGCGCAGATGCCGGCGTTGCGTTTCCAGCTCGTCAGACATGCCAGCCACCTCGCTGTTATCAAGCACGCGAATGGTTTCTTCGGGCTTACTGTCAAGCAGATACACCAGCGCCAGTCTGGCCCCGACACGCGCCTTTTCCGTGCCGTTAAGGCGGAAATCAACCTGATGTTCCAAAAGGGTTTCAGCCCGGTCAAACAATTCAACATCCACCATACGGTCGGCCAGACGGCGGATCAGTTCGTCACCCTTTTCGCCTGCCGGTGTCAGTTCGCGGAACTCGTCATACAGCGCAACCGCCTTGATAGCTGAAATATTATTGATCTCGTCACCAAGATAAATCGATTCGAACGTGTCATGCATCATGTCGGTAACTTCTGTCGCCGACGGACTATTGGGGAAGAAAATTGCCGCCTGACGCAAGGTATTCAACCCTTCGCGATATTGCTTGTTTTTGATCTGCAATTCGCCCAAACGGCGCAACAGCGCCATTTCGAAGCCATCCCCGCGCCACGCAAAGCGCAGCTTTTCCAGTTGCTCGATGGCGTCATCAAGGGTCAAACGTTCAAGACGCATCAAAAGTTCGGTGCGATCAAAAATGGCATGCGCGCGTGCCTTGCGATTGTCGCCTTCGGCAACCTCGTCCCACGTGGCGACGGCCTGTTCGAACTCGCCGGCTTCTTCTTCAAAGATGCCTTTCAGATATTCGACATCCTTGATCTTGCTTTCACCAAGCCCCTTGGCCACAAGCATTTTTTCGATCAGGTCCATGCCTGCTTCGGGATTACCGACGATCAGAGCCTGTTCCGCAGCAAGTGGCCCCAGTCGCGACAGCAGTTCCGGCGGATAATTATCAAGGATATGCACGCTTTCAAGAAGGTCCCGCGCACCATCGTTAGGTCGACCGCGTGCGGCCGATGTGACCGCTCGCCACAATTGCATTTCGGGAATGGCGCGAAGGCGCTCGTCCTCCAGCAGACGAGCTGCCTCATCATATTCTCGGTCAAGGAATTTGATCGCCGCCTTGAGGGCGCGGAATTGCAGTTTCTGTGCAATCAGCGGGTCGTCATCTTCCATGGTCGAAGCAACAGCATCGGCTTCGGGGCCCAACCCGTTGGCCATGTAATATTGCGCGAGTTCAAGGCGGGCCTTGTTGCGGTGTTCGTCACCGCTTTGCGCCAGTTCCCGACGCAATTGATGGATCGCCTTGTTGTAATTATCAAGACCACCGCGACGCCAGTCATCAAGCTCGAAAATCAGACCTTCGCGGCCCTCTCCCGCACGGGCGCGCACGCCGGTCGCAGAAGCCAGAAGACGGGCACCTTCCGGCGAAATGTTCAAACCATCCGCCGCCGTCACCACAACAGCCTGACCATCATCGCGATTGGTAACCTGGACGGTTTCGTTGACGGGGGCAACAACCACCCCCTGGACGGACGGCAGAACTTCGAAATCGGGATAGCGCAATGCCGTCTCGATACCGTAACCCATCTCGCGGGTTGGCACGACACGCAGCGAATCACCAACTTCCGGGTCTTCGATAGGAATTGTCGGGCTGATATTTATCAGCGGCACGACAAGACGGGCACGTGTTTGATTATCCAGTTCGATGGACGGGCCTAACCGTTCTATCGGCTGCATGGTTCCTTGCTGAAGGGTGACGTTCCAGTCGCCGTTTTCAGAAGGTGTGGTGTAAAGCCCAATCCCTTCCGGGATGGTCATGCGCAACACCGTCGCATAGGGGCTGTCGATTTGTTCTATGACGCCGACGATTTGGGCTGCATCCTGACGCACGGCATCAAGATCAAGATTTGCCCGCACATCAAACACCATCCACAGGAAACCGGCACGCGACCAAATTGCGGCTCCACCCGGCTGCCCGAACGGGAAGCCAAGTGTAAGTCTCGTCGGGTCCTGTGTCACCGTGACTTCCAAAGTCCCGATGCTTTCTCGCGCCGGCGCAACGGCCTCTGGCGAAACCGGCGTACCGGCCTGTTCTGAAAGTCCGCGTGCAATCGGATCATCCGTTGGTGCGGTCGGCGAAGGTACCGATGCGCTTTCTGAAGCCGCGCCGGAACTCGATGAACCAACGGATGATGGTGCATCGGATGCAGTTTGGCTTGGTGCTGGTGGTGCCGCAGGTGCCGCCGGGACAGATGGCGTCGGGGAGGCAGACCGGGTCGCCGTCGTTGTTCCGGGGCCTCCCGTATCGGCGGGATCACCCTGAACGCCCATCAAATCAACGACGACTTTGTTACCGGACCTGAAATGTCTCAGTGCGCGCGGCGGATTGGTCTCGATACCAACAGATAAGGGATCTGTTGCACTTTGGCGAAGCGTGACCCCTTCGGGTAAACGGCGTGTCACGCCAGTCGCATCAATACGGGCAGGACTGGTAAAGGCGAGTGTCTGGTTGCCCTGATCACCATTTAACGCGTAGTCGGTACGATTGGGCCAATCAAAGACCAGTCGATAAAATGTTGGATGCCGCCCGACCCGGACTTCAAGGTCAGGTGTGGCGGCAGCCGGTGTGACCGCAGCCTCTGGTGCCGATGACGTGTTTGGTCGGGCTTGCGGCGTGGGCAACGGTTCGGATGCAACTTCGGCCGAGGGGTTGGGTGCCGGACGGGGTGGTGTCGGTTCCGGCGATGCAGGCTGTACGGGGGCTGGGGCTGGTTTATCCAGAATATCAAGAACCACATTGTTCCCGACATTAAAAACCCGGGCTTCAAAATCGTCACGCAGAACAAAAGCAACAGTACGTCCGTCAGGATCAAAAAAACCGTCACTCACATAGTCGGAAACAGGTCCGAGAACCCCACGCATTGAGGCAACAAGCGGCTGGTCAAAACGCACGACAAGTTGATCACCGATGATTTCAGCGGTGTAATTGACGGGCTTGTTCCATTGCAGAACGATACGTCCATAGCCACTATGTGCGCCCGAGCGGATGATCACCGGATCTGCCGCCTGGGCGAGTGCGGGGCGCGTTACCATGACCGGCAATACTGCCAGACCGGCTACCACAATAACGGCAGCCAGCAGGAGACGCGCTACGACCAAAAGCATTCTTACGAACCTCCGATCCCGCTTCCGCTATGGGGTTCAATCACAATGTCGACCCGACGAGCCATTGTAAAACGTGCCTGCTCGTCTGCCATAATCGGAAGCTGGTCGTATCTTGATGCCGCAAATCCGTAAATATTTATGTAATCCGTGTAACCGGATCTTTTAAGTTCGTTGGCAACGGCAGCAGCACGGGCAAGGGAAAGTTCCCAGTTGGAGGCATAAAGGCCCCGCCCGCTGACCGGTCGGGGATCAGTATGCCCCTGAACGCCAATCCGGTTTCCGATATTCCTCAGGACGCCACCTAGAACAAACAAAGCCTGACGGGCCTTATCCGTCATATCGGAACTACCACTGATAAACAGGATATCGCCCGGCAAAGAAATGACAAGTTTGTCAGCATCACGACTAAGTGTGGCGTCGCCCAGAACATCGTTGTCATCAATCGCGTCATCAATCACGGCGCTGAGGTAATCAAGGTTCATCGCAGGTTTGCGATAGACCCGTGGAATGTTCAGCTGCGCGGTTGGTTCATCACTCTCTTCGACCGGGGATGGCTTGATTGATTGCGACAAAGAGTCGACGACCTCGTCCCAACGGTCAATTTTGACCTTGGACATGGCGAACAACATCACAAAGAATGTCAGCAACAGCGAAATCAGATCCGCAAGGCTTAGCATCCACGGCGGCGGCCCCTTCGGACTATCATTACGCTTCATCTCGTCCATCAGCCATTCCCCCCCGTTTGCGGAGCCAACGGAATGGGCGCGTTAATTCCCGGTCGATTGCCCCCCGGAAGCGGGATCAGCATTTTGCCACTATTTCCATTTCCCGTACCACTTGATGCCGGAGCAGGTATCGCGCCGTTATCCGTGCTATCCGATTGCGCTGGTGTCGTAATCGGAACAGGTGGCTCTTTCGGGCCGAAATCCCAGAAAAAGCGGAAGGTGACGATGAACGGATCAGCCCCGGGATCAATACCGACATAAAGATTGTTTTCAGGTGCACCGCGATCAATCAGGTCCCGGGCAAACGCCCCTGCGCGACCGATCTGAAGATTGTTTTCAATCTCGACGGTTCCCTTTGACCCGACTTCGCTGCCCATCACCATTTCCATCTCATAAGACGCATAACCGCTTTCATCGGCCAGCACTTCTGCAAGCTGGTCCATGAATTCGTTCTGGCGTTCTCGGATCAAAATGGAATTTGGATCAAACAGTTGTTCGACATGCATGATGACTTCCATCAGCGTGCCCGGCTGGATGACCTGAACACGAACAACCTTGATTGCAGTCTGGAACAGGGAACCCAGTTTGTCCTGGGTATCTTCGGCCGCAACAACCGGTCCCTCGATTGAGGTGACGGTTTGCAGGCTGGTGGTCGGTGGCAGAATGGCGGCGAAGGCCGAAGAGAGGCTTTCCTGAACTTCGCGGGTTTTGACTTCCTCGAAGGTCGAAATGGTATTCAGCAGGATAAAGAAAGCCAGCAGCAGCAGATAGAGAGCGAGGAACAGCGCAACCGCCCCGTTTGTAGGCGGGCTTGGTGGTCTTGGTCCGTCGTCCTCTATTTCCGCCATAACCGTCCCATTTAGCTAAACATCGCGTCGATGTCAGCCTGCGAGACACCTTTACCGTCGAGCTGCGGCCCGTTCAGCAAGGCCGCTTCGCCTTCGGGTTCCTTCTTCTTCCGGGGATTGGACGCGGCGTATTTGGCAATCTCGTCACCAAATGCCTTGACCAGTCCTTCGACCCGTTCCTCAATAGATTTCAGGGCCTTGATCACCTTGGTGGTACGTTGACCTGTGATATCCTGGAAGTTACAGGCTTCGTAAACACGCATCGTTGCACTGGTAACGATTTCCGCCTGCTCGGGGGGTAGAGTTGCCGCGAACTCCTCAAGCGTATCCATCGCATCAAGGATTTCATGCGTTGCCCCGGCTGTCGCATCGACAATCGCGTCGAGCTCGTCCGTGGCATTGGGGATATATTCCGCCTTGATATCGTCCGGCCGCAAAGATGCGATTTCGGATTTCATCTTGCGAATGATGCCCGAAAGTTCATCCAATTCACCAAACAGGCGTTTCTGGTCATCCGATGGCTTGTCACCTTCCGACACAAAGCGGGAAAGCTGATCCATCAGATCGGACAATTGTTCGACCTTAAGCTCGTCACCATCAAGGCGCGCCTTCAGGTCCAGCAACAATTGCCGCAGTTCGTCTTTGGACGTTTTGGACATCATGGTATCGCGGGACTAATGCCCCGCGCCCCTAATCAGAACTCACCGATAACGGTGGTGAGTTTGCCCTTCAACGTCTCTGCGTTGAACGGCTTGACGATATAATTCGAAACGCCGGCTTTTTTTGCCATGACAACGTTTTCGGTTTTCGCCTCAGCGGTGATCATGATGAAGGGCAGATCCTTCAGCTTTGTATCAGCGCGAACTTCCTTCAGAAGCTGAAGACCGGTCATCGGCTCCATGTTCCAGTCGGAAATTACAAGGCTGAACGGCTTTTCGCGCAGTTTGCGCAACGCCATGCTGCCATCCGTCGCTTCTTCGATATTGGTAAAGTTCAGCTGCCGCAGGAGATTGCGGATGATACGCAACATGGTTTTGTAGTCATCCACAATCAGGATCGGCATATTCGGATCGACGGCCATTCACCACTCCATCATGCTATCAAATCTCTCACCCTTACCCCTGTATTCCCTGTGCATAAGGGTAAGGCCCCTATAATCGTGATGTACCTATTTAACAATGGTTAATCAAGGCTTTTCACAATTCCCTAATAACGTCCATCATGTTGATGATGCTTGAATAATCCCCGGCTGACAGCCTTTGATACAGACGGGATTTTACCCGAAGCTGCATATTAGGTATTATTGAAGCGGCAACATGTTGATATCCTGCTTGTAGGCCAGTTCTGTTGTCAGGGCACGGGCGCGGTCTGCGGACATTTCAGCAAGAACAGCGGCAGTATTTGCCTCGCGCATGCCAAGTGCGACCTGCAACAATATATCCATATCAAGATCGTTCCAGATGCGAGCGGCATCCTTTGGTTTCATTTTTTCATAAACGCTGATCAGCTTGGTGATCCGTTCGTTTTCCTGCTCTTCCTTCGTCTCGACCAAACCTTCGATGGCCGTTTTCAGCGATTTCATTTCCTCGATCTTGGCGTCAATCCGGGCTTCGGCGGCTGCCAGCAGGCTCTCGCGTTCATCAAGGCGCTGCTCTTTGCGATCCAGCTCTGAACGCCGGACGGACAGGTTCTGCAAAAGATCGATCTCTTCTTGGGTAAACAGGGTCGGGTCCCCGCCAAGCATCGGCGGAGTATCACCCGCATCTTCAGGCAGACCGGAAGCACCGTCGCCTTCCATCATCCCCAGAGGATCGTCCAGTCCAGGGCCCGGAGTCCCTTCCGTGGTCGCCGGGTCGGTTGCTGGTGCCGGCTGCTCCTGGGCCTGCGCACGCGCAACCTGCATCACACTGACACCGGAGGCATCAGTGGCGTCATTGCCTTTCGGTTCATCCGAAAACAGCCCGACGATTTTGACCGTCAAAACGATAAAACCGACTACGACCACCAACGGCAGGATACGCACAGCAGACATTCATTCACCCGGTAGACGGAACGCTTTCGCGTCCACATTGAATTTCAAATCATATACTAACAGGTAGGTACCAAATTTGTCGAAAAAAGACGCCAATCCTGTTTTTCCGCAAACATAACGATCTTATCTGTTTCTCGATACAGATGCGCCCTTACCGAACAGAACGTAACGCGGCAAGAAGTTCGCGTTCGGCTTCCGACCGGCCCGCATCCTCATCCTGCCCGTAAGGATCGGTCGCAGTTTCCGGTACGGATGATCCGCCAGAACGCGCACCTGAACCATATCTGTCACCTGACGGTTCGGCTGGCGAAGACGCTGTCGGTCCCGTGCCGCGTTCGACATCACGCATCAGACGGGCGGCAAGTTCTTCGGCACGGGTTTCGACACCCTGCCGGTCGTCAACCATATCACTGCGTTCATGTCCGGCGGAATTTCCTGCCCCGGCAAACTTTGCCCCGCCGCCGCCACGCCGGGTTGCATTGGCATCGCTTGCCGCCTTTTCCAGCCGGTTGGCAATGCTTTCTCCACGGTCGACCATGAAAGAAAGATCTTCGTTCAGCGCATTTGCCTTTTCAATATCCTCGCGCAGTTTTTCACCGGATTGCTCTGCCATTTCCTTTAATGCGCGGATCGATACTTCAGCACGTTCGTTGGCAGCGTTGAAAGCCGTCAAAAAATTCTGCATTTCCTCACGATTACGGCGGAAGGCCGCCAAACGACGGCTGAGGATCATGGCATATATGATTGTTGCCACAAGCAGGACAATCATTACCAGATCAAGATAGATGGCATAGTCCATCAACTGTCTTCCTCATTATGCCGCGCCCGGTCACGTACCTGGATCGCGATCCTGTCCCCCTTGCGCCCCATCATCCCCTTGAACAGGGGCACATCGCCGCACCGAACCTCGACAGGCGACGTCGGACTGGTATTAAGAACCAAACGGTTGCCAACTTCCAGATTAATCACATCACCCAGCGACATGATCTGTTCATCAAGTACGGCAAGAAGGTTGACGTGGGTTTGCCACAACTCGTTCGCCAGATGGTTTTCCCAAATCGAGTCACGACCGAACTTTTCCCCCATGAACATCTGAAGCAACAGTTCACGAACCGGCTCCAGTGTTGCATATGGGATCAGCAGTTCCAGACGACCACCACGATCTTCCATATCAATGCGCAGCTTCGCCACGATGGCGGCGTTGGCATGTCGTGCAATGGTCGCAAAACGCGGGTTGGTTTCAAGGCGTTCGAACCGGAACGTCACCGGGCTCAGCGGATCAAACGCAGCCGACAGATCCCCAAGAACCACATGAATCATTCGCTCAACAAGGTTGCGTTCAATCGTGGTATAGGGACGCCCTTCGATACGCATTGCTGCAGTCCCGCGACGCCCGCCAAGCAACACGTCCACGATTGAATAAATCAGCGCTGAGTCGACCGTCAGCAGCCCATAGTTATCCCATTCCTCGGCCTTGAAAACACCCAGCATCGCGGGCAACGGGATCGAGTTCAGATAGTCCCCGAAGCGTAGCGACAGGATGTTATCGAGCGACACTTCGACGTTATCCGATGTAAAGTTACGCAACGAAGTTGACATCATGCGGACCAGCCGGTCGAAAACAACTTCGAGCATCGGCAAGCGTTCATAGGCGACCATTGATGAGTTGATGATCGCCTGAATACCTGACTGGTCGCCTGAGCCTGATCCGTCATCAAAGCCCAGAAGACTGTCAATTTCGTCCTGGTTCAGAACACGCGCGGATCCGGGGCCGACATCTTCGTCTTCGCCACCGCCATCTTCGTCACCAAGCATGGATTCCCATTCGGCGGCCATATCCTCGCCGCCGTCATCTCCATCCTCGTCACCACCGGCCATGGCTTCCCATTCGGCGGCGAGTGCGTCATCATCATCTTCATCTGCCATCGGCGATTTGTCCCTGGCTCTTTGGCCCGTTACCTTCTTGATGGTAGCTCTGGCATTGTCGCCGGCACCCTATTGTACCAGCATTTCCTTGAACAGAACGTCGTTAATTTTTGCCGGCTTGGCGGCGGCACTAACCCGGATCAGCAATTCCTCGCGCAGGCGGAACATCCCCTCGGATCCGGCCAGGTCTTCTGGGCGCAACTCGCGAAGATAAACCTGAAAGTTGTCGACAATACGCGGCATCATCTGTTCGATCTGCGGCAACATGGCCTGATCGGCCACTTCCAGACTGACACGTATTTTAAGATAGCTTTGCTTGCCACCACCGGCATTGAGGTTCACCAGAATTTCAGGAAGATCAACAAAGCCGACATTTTCCGGAACTCCCGGTGCTTCCTCAATTGCGCTTTCCGAAATGACTTCCTCGGTCTGCGTGCCTCCACCACCGGTAAGCATATCAATCACCGGCTGCAAAAGCCCGGTAAAATACGCAGCCGCAGCACCACCCAAAAGCAATAATACCAGCAAGATAACAACAACGAGCAGCTTTTTACTGCGCCCGCCGCCACCATCCATTTCTATTTCGTCGACATCATCACCCATCGGCCTGCACTATCCCGTCTTCACACCCGTTACAATGTCCAGCAAACACTATGCCGGAATGATGAGGCATAACGCCTCGACGTTAAAATTCCGTTTCCCGCATCCAACAGAATAGCGGGCATGGTTATTAATCTAATATACGGACCTAGGGTTGCCACCCCTTCCAGGGACCAACCCAACCTGATAGCACGGCAAGTTCTTCCAAAAAGCCAAACCTTTCCGCAGGGCAACAAATGCCGCCCCCAAATTATTTCCCTAATTTCAATATGTTATATCAACTGGCACACCTTTCGCAGATAGCTTGCCCAGATCACTGACCCGATTTGGGAAACTGAGAATATGGAAAACGTTACCTACATCGCTTTGTCGCGCCAAAAGACGCTTCGCAGCATGATGAACAACATCTCCCAGAACCTGGCGAACATGAACACGACCGGGTACAAGGAAGAGAAAATGATGTTCACGGACTGGATCGCGAAGAACAAGGATGCGCCGTTCCGGGGCGAGCGTGAAATCTCGCTTGTCCAGGATATCGCGCAATTCCGCGATACACGCGTGGGTAATATTGAAAATACCGAACGACCGCTAGACGTCGCATTGAGCCAGCCGGATATGTTCTTTGCCGTCCAGACACCAAGCGGCACCCAATATACCCGGAATGGCAATTTCAGCCTCGATCCGGGCGGTCAGCTGATTACCAATGAAGGGTACCCGGTCCTGAGTGATGCCGGTCAACCGATCTTCTTTAACGAAGCCGACAATCTGATCGAAATCAAGGGTGACGGCAGTATCTCGACCGACATTGGCCAGATTGGCAAGCTGCAGGTCGTTACTTTCGACAACGTTCAGGAAATGAATGTAACCGGCAGCTCGCTTTACAGCGTCGTCAAGGACAATCCGAATGATCCCGATGGCGCCCAGCCGGTTGACAATCCCGGCGTCGTTCAGGGTGCTCTGGAAAAATCCAACGTCAATCCGATCAGTTCGATGACCCAGATGATTGATGTGTTGCGCACCTACCAGTCCGTGACGCGGTCACTCGAGAGCGAGAACGAACGTCAACGCAACATGATCAGCAAACTGGGCGATGTTCGCGCCTGATTAACCGGGACCCTCGCCCCGAAATAAAGAATTCAAATGCGCCGTCGGCGCAGACCCAGGAGACAGAAGATGCGGTCACTTGATATTGGAGCCCTTGGCATGCAGGCACAGTCCACCAACGTGGATGTGACCTCGCACAACATCGCCAACATGACCACAACCGGCTACAAACGCCAGCGCGCTGAATTTCAGGATCTGCTCTATCAGGACCTGCGTCGCGCCGGGTCTCCATCGTCGGATACCGGCACAATTGTCCCCGTTGGCATCCAGGTTGGTCTCGGCGTAAAAACTGCCGCAATTGGCCGCTATATGGGACAAGGCACACTGACACTCACCGAAAACGAACTTGATGTTGCCATTCAGGGCCGCGGCTATTTGCAGATTGATTTGCCAAGCGGTGAAACGGCCTATACCCGGGATGGTACACTGAAACTCGACGCCGATGGCCAGCTTGTCACCAAAGACGGCTTTGCCGTGCAGCCCGGCATCACTGTGCCGGACAATGCAACCTCTGTTACAATCAATACATCTGGTGAAGTATTTGCAGAAATCGATGGTCAGGTTGCACTTCAGAACCTAGGTCAGATCCAGCTCGCCACCTTCATCAATCCGGCAGGTCTTGACGCTTTGGGTGACAACCTGTTCCTTGAAACCGAGGCTTCCGGTAACCCGGCAACCGGGGTTCCCGGCGGGGTTGGCTTTGGTACCCTCCAACAGGGTTATCTGGAATCGTCAAACGTCAACGTGGTTCAGGAAATCACCAACCTGATCAAGGCACAGCGCGCTTACGAAATGAACTCGAAATCGATTTCGACCACGGACGAAATGATGAGCGCGGTCAGTAACCTGCGTTAATTCGGTTCGTCTCAGGGATAACAGGACTGTTCGGACAGAAATTGCGCGGGTAACCGAAAAACCGGTTACCCGCGTAAACTGCATTTACGCGATTTACACAGTTCCGTGCTATGGTCGTCGCATGAAAATACAGCAAATATTCCCTATCCTTGCATTGCTGCTCCCGGTGTTGCTTAGCAATCCCGGACAGCCGCACGCACAATCATCATCCGGCACACGGGAAATGGATGTAAATATCCTGTTGCGTCCGGATGCGATCGTTGAGGGGCAATATGTAACCCTGGGGGATATTTTCAGCGGCATCGACCTTGAACAAAGCGACATTCCTGTCGCCCACTCTCCGCAACCGGGACGTCAAACCGTTCTTGATTATCGCTGGCTTTATGGAATTGCCCAACGACACAAGGTGCAATGGCGCCCGCGCACAGCAGCCGACCAGATCGTGATCACACGTGCCAGCCAGACAATCTCGATAGACGAGATTGCCGATGCCATCAAAGATGCCCTCGTTGATCACGGTATAAAGCCCCCCTTTAATGTTGACCTGTCGGGCGAAACATTTCAAATCCACCTGCCTGTTGACGTCCCGGCCGCAGTCGAAATTACCGGATTGGATGTCAACCAGCGAACCAACCGGTTTATCGCGAATGTCACAACCGGTTCGCAAACCGCGCAGCGCCGCACCTACCGTATGAGCGGCAGATATTTCCCGCTGGCCCAGATACCGGTTGTTGTGGAACCAATCCGGCGGGGCGCTGTCGTCCGCCCCGATCAGGTTGAATACAGGAATATCCGGACCGAGCGTCTTCCGGCCGGTACCATCAGTGACATTGATGATGTCGTCGGCAAGGAAGCATTACGCCCGGTCAAACCCGACGAACCCCTGATGTTTCGCGATTTTTCCAATCCGATCCTGGTCAGGCGCGGGGCACTGGTCACAATCCGGCTGGTGACAGAAAATATGTCCCTGACGGCGCGGGGCAAGGCCCTGGAAGATGGTGCAAAAGGATCAGTCATTCGCGTCATGAACATGACCAGCAACAAAACCATTCAGGTGGAAGTTGTTGCCGAGAATGAGGTTCGCGCCCTGCCCGCAATGTCGCAGTAACGAGATAATTACCAACCAATCCCGATCAAATTCAAAGACTTGCACACCCGGCAAGCTTTGCCCTAATCACCCAAGAAATCTGGCACGAGGATTGCGTAATTACCGGCAGGAATCCCAGGAGGAATAAATGCCCGGTAATCATTTCCAGATTTCGATTCGCCGTCTGGTGCTCGTAACCAGTTTGGTTGGTGCAACAGCGCTGCTTTCTGGCTGCAATGCCATGAAGCGTCTTTCCGAAGTTGGCGAAGCACCAAAACTGTCGGCAATCGATAACCCAACCCAATCCGAGACCTACCGACCGGTGAGCCTGCCAATGCCGGCCCCGCAGGTCGCGGAAAGCAACCCGAACTCGCTTTGGCGGTCCGGTGCGCGCTCATTCTTCAAGGATCAGCGCGCCAACCAGGTCGGTGACATCCTGACAGTTGTCGTAGACATGCAGGATAGTGCCGCCTTGGCCAACACAACCGCACGGTCGCGCACCAATAGCGAGGACCTTGCAGTACCGAACCTTTTCGGCCTCGAGTCTGAATTCACCAAAGTATTGCCGGAAACGATCAACCCGTCGTCAATGTTCGATATGGACAGCGCGACATCCAACAGAGGCAGTGGCACGCTTGACCGTAACGAAGCAATTGATCTGCGTGTAGCAGCCATCGTTATTCAGGTTCTTCCGAACGGCAACTATGTCATTCATGGCCGTCAGGAAATCCGGGTGAACAGCGAAGTTCGCGAAGTTCAGATCGCGGGCGTTATCCGCGCAGCCGACATCAGTTCCGCTAACGAAGTCGAATATGACAAAATCGCCGAAGCACGTATTTCTTACGGTGGGCGCGGTACGATTTCCGATGTTCAACAGCCGCGCTACGGCAGCGAAATCATGGATGTCATCCTGCCCTTCTGACCAAACCTGATCGCCTGCATTTTCCTGGGTTTCCGCAGGCAGTCCCCATCAATCAAAACCGGCCTTCCCGAAGGCCGGTTTTATTGTTCCCAGACATGCCGAAAAGAAAAAAGGTCCGGCTGCGCATCGCAACCGGACCTTTGATTTTGGTTATCCCTAACCAGTATTCCCCCACAGAGCCTTGGCTTTTGCCTTTTGGCCGGATCTACGCAAGCGCGACCCTTGTTTGTTCCCGACGCGATCAGTCGTCGCGGCGAGTGCGCTCCATCCGTTCGTGGCGTTCCTGGGCTTCAATGCTCAGGGTCGCAATCGGACGAGCTTCAAGTCTTTTAAGGCTGATCGGCTCGTCGGTTTCTTCGCAGTAACCATATGATCCGTCTTCAATTCGACGCAAAGCAGCATCAATTTTTGAAATCAGCTTACGCGCCCTGTCACGA
Organism: Thalassospira lucentensis; assembly: GCF_032921865.1. NCBI lineage: Bacteria > Pseudomonadati > Pseudomonadota > Alphaproteobacteria > Rhodospirillales > Thalassospiraceae > Thalassospira > Thalassospira lucentensis. The sequence goes on along the minus strand of NZ_CP136684.1, from coordinate 2,554,851 downwards.
GTGCGGAGTTCCAAGGCCCGATCTGTTTCGGCCGAAGCACGGTCGGTCAGATCCGGTTCCTGAAGTCCCCCGCCATCCTGCAGGCTCGCTAATGTTTCCGAAGATTCTTGCAGCAGTTCAGCCCGCCAGGCCAAAAGCTTCTGCCGGAAATATTCCCGCTGGCGCGGGTTCATAAACTCTTCGTCCTCAGCAGGACGATAGTCTGGTGGTAGCGTGATAGTCATGTACGCCCTCTATACAGGACTCATCGAACGCGCGGCAATATAGAGGGCGCGCGCAATGGGTGCAAGCTGATTGAACAAATAAATCTGAATTAGTGAGAAAGCCTTCGAAACCTTGGGTTTCACGACCAAAATCATTCTCGAAACCGCTGATTTCAAGCTAATCCCGAAACCTCAAGCTTTGCCAGTTCCACCTGCGCACGCAGATCAATCTCGTCCAGCACAGAAGAAAGAGCCGGATCGGAAATGTTTTCGCGTTGTTGATCCAGCAGCCCGACAAGCTGGCGCAACCGGTTGGCAGGCAAAGTCCCGCTCAGCAGCGCGTCACGCACTCCCTCAAGCTGCTCAAGCAGACTTTCAGCCCTTAGAACCGCGTGTTTTTTCGGGGAGTCAAGCGCATCACCACTTTGCTGCAAAGCCAGCAGGGCATCAAGCGCACTGACAGTGCCCGCACTATGCACACCACCGGCTCCGCTTGCTCCGCCGCTGGAATCGAGGGAGCGAATGGCATCGGCAAAACCACCAGCACCGCCACCGCCAGATGTTTTCTTGCGTGACGTGCTGTTTGTACCTGTTGCCTTGGATCCGCTGACCTTCATTTTTAACTTCCGCCTGCTATGTGGTAAGCTTTCCCGGGTCGAACCTGCAGCCTTGGTAATGTCAATCTACACTGCAAAGCTCGTAGGCCCGATCCGGATAGCCTTTTGACAGTGAACCGGGCCGGATCAAGTCTCCCCCAAAGCGCAGCCTGGCGCAACGGGAAAAAAATGCCGGGTCGTCATGCTTCTATCGCCGTGCAGCTCTTCTGCGCATCAAACAAGCACCGATTTTCCGGCAACTTGCGCAATCCACGATCCAAAGCGACCGCTTTCTGTCATCTGGCACGGTTTTCGCAGAAGTGGTTTCCGAATTGTATCGGATGGCTCCCATCCCCGGAAGCGGAACAAAGAATATGATCACAGGTCTTGGCAAATATGTAGTGAAGGCAGCAGTACTTGGCATTCTTGGCATGGTTGCCCTGATGCAGGTTGCTCCGGCGAATGCCCAGTCGCGTATCAAGGATATCGCGGACTTCGAAGGCGTTCGTGACAACATGCTGGTCGGTTACGGCCTTGTTGTCGGCCTGAACGGCACAGGTGACGACCTTGGCGATGCCGACTTCACCCGCCAAAGCCTTGTGGCCATGCTTGAACGCCTTGGTATCAATGTACGCAGTCAGATCGACGACATTGATTCAGAAAATATCGCGGCAGTAATGGTCACCGCCACCCTGCCTCCCTTCTCTCGTCAGGGTTCGCGCCTTGATGTTTCCATCAGCGCAATCGGCACCGCCGAAAGTCTTCAGGGTGGTACGCTTCTTGTCACCCCGATGGTGGGCGCGGATGGCGAAGTGTACGCTGTTGCCCAAGGCAATCTTGCAGTTGGTGGATTTTCTGCCGGCGGCAATGCGCAGACTGTGGTCAAGGGAGTTCCGACATCAGCACGCATCGCCAATGGCGGTATCGTTGAGCGCGAAATCGACTTCAACCTGAATTCCATGCAGAACATGTCCGTTGTTCTTCGCAACCCAGATTTCACAACGGCCAGCCGCATCGCCGAAGCCGTTAATGCCTATCTTGGTGAAGTCGCAGCCCGTCCAAGCGACCCGGGCACCGTTCGCATCAACATTCCGGAACGCTACAATCAGGATGTTGTGGCTCTTTTGACCGACATCGAGCAGCTTCGCGTCGAACCGGATCAGATCGCACGCGTCGTCATTGACGAAAACACCGGCACGATCGTGATGGGCGAAAATGTACGCATCAACCGCGTTGCAATCGCACAGGGCAATCTGACCATCCGCGTCACAGAGACCCCGCAGGTATCGCAACCTTCCCCGTTCTCCCAGACCGGCACGACCGAAACTGTCGACCGGACCAATATCGAAGTGGATGAAGGCGAGGATAACCAGCTTGGCGTGCTTGAAAGTGGCGTCAGCCTGCAGGAACTGGTCAACGGCCTGAACAGTCTTGGTGTTGGCCCGCGCGACATGATCACCATCCTTCAGGCGATCAAAACGTCCGGCGCCCTCCAGGCCGAAATCGAGGTGATGTGATGATGATCGACAGCACCAGCGCCCTGATGGCGCAAGCCCAGGCCTCCGCCCAGTATGGCGCACAAAATAACGTAACCAGCCGTGCCAGCCAGTTGACGGATGGTCACATCAAAACCGAAGCACAGGCCCGTAAAGCCGGTGAAGAATTTGAGTCCATGTTTCTTGGCCAGATGCTGAGCCACATGTTTGCCGGCATCGAAACCAACGAAATGTTTGGTGGCGGTCACGGCGAGACCATGATGCGCTCCCTGCTGGTTGACGAATACGCCAAAGAAATGACCCGCGCAGGTGGCATCGGAATTGCAGATGCCGTTACACGCGAAATTCTCAAGGTGCAGGAAGGATAATGACCATGACCACCGAACAGATGGTTATCGAGCTTAAAAGCGTCACATATGACCTTATTTCCCTGCTGGAGCGTGAAACCCAGGGGCTGCGCAAGCTCGAAATTGCCGAGTATGAGCAATTCGTGTCGGAAAAATCTGCCCTGTCGATGCAGTACGAACAACTTGTCGTCAAATTGCGTGCACGCGCTTCGGAGCTCCGCCAGTTGCCCGAGGACGACAAGGCTGAGCTTCGAGACCTGCAAGCCGAATTCCAGCAGGCCGCCCGTCGCAACATGACCGCCCTCCAAGCCGCCAAGGCCACCAACGAACGCATGGTCAATGCCATCGTTCGTGCGGTGAACGACAAGGCCAAGGAAGACTGCACGACCTATAACCGTTCCGGCCAGACCGGCAAGGCATCCCTTGGTGGCTACGGCCGCCCGACCAGCAAACCCGGCACGTCTTACAGCGTTAACGAAACGCTCTAGGGGTAAAGGCGAAGATCATGTCACTGACCCAGGCACTTAACAGCGCAATTTCCGGCCTCAATACCGCACAGGCCCGCATTTCCATCACCTCTTCGAATATCTCGAACGTGAATACCCCCGGCTATTCGAAGAAGATCGCTGGCCAGGAAACTCTGGTGCTCGACGGGGTTGGTGCAGGTTCGCAGATCGGCGACATTTATCGTAATGTCAACGAGGGTCTTGTGCGTGAAATGCGCGGCGAGCTTGGCAAAGCTGGACGCGAAGAAGTCCGGTTTGAATTCTTCCAGCGCATCCAGACCCTGTTTGGAACGCCTCAGTCTGATGGTGCGATAAGCCAGCGCATCAGTGATCTTGCCGACGCATTCGAGCAACTTGGCAATACGCCGGAACAGAATTCGCCAAAAGTCGAAGTGATCGAAAGCGCCATTCAGGTGATGGATGCGTTCGAGAACCTGTCCGAACAGATTCAGCACATGCGTGGCGACATCGACAAGAACATCTCTGATGAAGTTGATAGCGCCAACGTATTGCTGAACGAGATCGCCGAGCTCAATACGGATGTGGTGCGCCAGAAAAACCTGGGGCAGCCGACCACCGAGCTTGAGGACCAGCGCGATCTGAAAATTAACGAACTGTCCAAAATCATGAACGTCACCACGTATAACCGTGGTGACGGATCAATGGTTCTGTTTACTGCCAATGGCAGTCGCACGCTCCTTGATAGAACCCCTGCCACTCTATCCTTCAGCCCCACTGCTGGCTTCGAACCCGGGACAGGTGGATCGGGCATCATGCTGAATGGTGAAGACGTTACCGACGTCATACAGAATGGTACGATCAAGGGCCTGCTTGAAATGCGCGACACGGAATTGCCGCGCCTGAACGACCAGATAAACGAACTGGCTGGTGAGCTGCGCGATGCCATCAACGAAGAACACAATAGAGGCACGGCCTTCCCACCTCCGGCCAACTTGTCCGGCACCCGGATGGTTGCAGCAAATGACCCA